>NZ_JARUND010000002.1:2408105-2709118 GCF_036898825.1 Streptomyces sp. B21-083
TCCCGTACAGCTTCACCCCCGGTTCCCCCGGCTCCTCCCCCGGCGACCACGGTCCACTGCTGCGGGTCTCGTTCCCCTGCCCCACCTGCCACCAGCGCATCAGGGTGCCGGTACGGGGGCGGGTACGGGCACGGTGCGGGGTGTGCCGGACAGTGCTGGAGTGCGACACATGACGGCGGGGAAGCGTGGGGCATTTCACCCCGAAACCCTTTGCCTCACCGACCCTTCGGGAGCGAAGGTCGGAAGGTATGAACGGGCAAGAACCTCCGAACGGCAGAGAGCGTGATCTCTTCACCGCGGTGTACGAAGGTGACGAGGACGCGGTCGTACGGCTGCTGCGCCTCGGGGCGAGCCCGGAAGCGGTGGACGAGGACGGGCAGACCGCCCTGTACGTGGCCGCGGTGAGCGACGCGCCCGGCATCGTACGGCTGCTGCTGTCCGCCGGTGCCGCGCCCGACCGGCTGAGCACGGGCTCGGACCTCCCTCTGTGCGGGGCGGCCTGCGGCGGGCACACCGAGGTCGTTCGCGCGCTGCTGGCTTCGGGCGCCGTGCCCGACGCGGTGGAGGCGTTCGGTTTCACGGCCCTGCACTGGGCCCTGCGTCGCGGTCACGCGGCGGTGTCCGCAGCCCTGCTGGCGGCGGGCGCCGACCCGAACCGCCCCGGCCCGACCGGCGAGTTCCCACTGGTCACGGCCGCCCGCCGGGGCGCCCCCGCCTGCGTACGGTCCCTGCTGGCGCACGGCGCCGGATCCAGGGCTCAGGCGCTGACGGAGGCCCGCCGGTGGACGCGGCTGGACGTGGCGTCAGAGCTCCGGGCGGGGCTGGAGCGTGCGCATGGCTTCGGCGGGGAGTACGTGACGCGGCGCTGGGCGGAGGGGGTGGCCGTGGAACTGGTGCGGGACGGAAACGTGGTGGCGGGCGCCGATCAGGGGACCGGGCACGCGGTGATCGTGACGGTGCTGGAAGAGGTACTGGGGGTGGGGTAGGAGGCCGGGATTTCAGCCCGTCTGGGGGCCTCTCTGGCGGGGGGGTGAGGACAAGCCCCTACCGGGCCGGAGCAGGGGTCTGGGGGCGGCAGCCCCAGGGATGGGATGGGTAAGGGCGGCGGGGGCGAAAACCCCCGCCCTCACCCGCCACCCCTGTTCGCCGTAGCCGCGTCCAGGAACGCCGGTCGCTCTCCCCCGCCGTGCATCAGCAGACTCGCCCCGCTGATGTACGCCGCCTCGTCGGAGGCGAGGAACACCGTTGCGGCGCCGATGTCGGACGGGTCGGCCAGGCGGCCCGCCGGGACCGTGCGGGCGACGGCGTCGAGGCCTTCGCTGCCGCCGTAGTGCAGATGGGACAGTTCGGTGTGGACCATGCCGACGACGAGGGTGTTGACCCGTACGTCGGGGGCCCACTCCACGGCCATCGAACGGGCGAGGTGCTCCAGCCCCGCCTTCGCCGCGCCGTACACGGCGGTCCCCGGCGAGGGACGGCTCCCGCTGACGCTGCCGATCATCACGACGGATCCCCGGGCCCGTTTCAGGTGCTCGTACGCGGCGAGGGAGACGGTGAGCGGCGTGATCAGGTTCAGCTCGATGACCCGGGCATGCCGCTCGACATCACCGCCGCCCAGCGGCCGGTAAGGACTGCCCCCCACGTTGTTGACGAGGACGTCGAGGCGGGGCAGACCCCCGACGAAGTCGAACACGGCAGTCCGGTCGCGCAGGTCGACAGCCCTGAACCCCACGCCGGGCAAAGGGACTGCAGGCGGTCGACGAGCGCAGACCAGCACCTCCGCCCCCGCCTCGACAAGGGCTCGGGCGATGCCCGCGCCGACTCCCCGGGTGCCGCCGGTGACAAGGGCGAGCCGCCCGCGCAGACGACCACTCACGGTGCCGTTCCCAACGCCGTCTCCAACGCCGTCCCCAGTGCCGTTCACCGTCCTGCCCGCTGGACTGTCCATCGGGCTGTTCAAAGCCGTTCGATGATCGTCACGTTCGCCTGTCCCCCGCCCTCGCACATCGTCTGGAGACCGAACCGCCCGCCCGTACGCTCCAGTTCGTGCAGCAGGGTCGTCATCAGCTTGACGCCGGTCGCGCCGAGGGGATGGCCAAGGGCTATCGCGCCGCCGTTGACGTTGACCCTGGCCGGATCGGCGCCCGTCTCCTTCAGCCAGGCCAGGACGACCGGGGCGAAGGCCTCGTTGATCTCGACGAGGTCGATGTCGTCGATGGACATGCCGGTCTTCTTGAGGGCGTGGGCGGTGGCCGGGATCGGCGCCGTCAGCATCCGGATCGGGTCCTCGCCCCGTACGGACAGGTGGTGGATGCGGGCCCGGGGTCGCAGCCCGTGTTCGCGGACCGCCCGCTCGGAGGCGATCAGCATCGCGGCGGCGCCGTCGGACACCTGGGAGGAGACGGCGGCGGTGATGGTGCCGCCCTCGATCACGGGCTTCAGCCCGGCCATCTTCGCCAGAGAGGTGTCCCGGCGCGGACCCTCGTCGACGGTCACCGTCTCGTAGGCCACGGTCTCGCGGGCGAACCGGCCCTCGTCGATGGCACGTACCGCTCGCTCGTGCGAGCGCAGCGCGTACTCCTCCTGGTCCTGCCTGCTGATGCCCCACTTTGCGGCGATCATCTCGGCGCCGGCGAACTGGTTCACCGGTCGTTCCCCGTACCGCGCCCGCCAGCCCGCGCTGCCCGCGAAGGGGCCCTCCGTGAGGCCCAGGGGCAGGGCCGCCTGCCGGGAGGCGAACGCGATCGGGATCATCGACATGTTCTGGACGCCGCCCGCGACAACCAGGTCCTGGGTGCCGGACAGCACGGCCTGCGCGGCGAAGTGCACGGCCTGCTGGGAGGAGCCGCACTGCCGGTCGACGGTCACGCCCGGCACCTCCTCTGGCAGTCCGGCGGCCAGCCAGGAGGTGCGGGCGATGTCACCGGCCTGCGGCCCCACCGTGTCCAGGCACCCGAAGACGACGTCCTCCACGGCGGCCGGGTCCACCCCGGCCCGCGTCATGAGCGCCGCCAGCGCGTGCGCGCCCAGGTCCGCCGGATGGACACCGCTCAGACCACCTCCGCGCCGCCCGACGGGCGTACGAACCGCTTCGACGACATAGGCCTCGGCCATGGCAACTCCCTCACATAAAAGGGCTGTTCACATCGGCTACTCACGTACTGCGATGCCGTCCAGCACCATCGACAGGTACTGGCGGGCGATCTCCTCCGGGCTGTGCTGTCCGCCGGGCCGGTACCAGGACGCGGCGACCCAGACGGTGTCGCGCACGAAGCGGTAGGTGAGGCGGATGTCCAGGTCGGCGCGGAAGACCTCGGCGGCGACTCCGCGTTCCAGCGTGGACAGCCACGCCTTCTCGAATCTGCGCTGCGACTCGGCGAGGAACGCGAACCGCTCCTGCACGACGAGTTGCCTGGACTCCTTCTGGTAGATCGCGACGGCGGCGCGATGCCGGTCGATCTCCCGGAACGACTCGGTGACCAGCGCCTCCAGTGTTTCGCGCGGTCCGGACTCGGCGTCCAGGACCGTGTCGTACCCGGCCCACAGCTCGTCGAGGAACGTGCGCAGGATCTCCTCCAGCATCGATTCCTTGGAGTCGAAGTGGTAGTAGAGGCTGCCCGCGAGCATGCCGGCGTGGTCCGCGATCTTGCGTACGGTGGTGGCGTTGTAGCCCTGTTCGGCGAACACCTCGGCGGCGGTGTCGAGGAGTTCGCGGCGACGGGCCGGCGCGGCGGTCACCTGGAGCTTCTTCTTCGTAGGAGGCACGGTTCCATTGTTGGTCCTAGGGGTGCTGGCTGCTGACGGAGACGACCTCTCCGGTCAGGTACGAGGAGTAGCCGGACGCCAGGAACACGATCACGTTGGCCACCTCCCAGGGCTCGGCATACCGCCCGAAGGCCTCACGGGCCGTCAGTTCGGCCAGCAGTTCGGGGGTGGTCACTTTCACGAGGTGGGGATGCATGGCCAGGCTCGGTGACACCGCGTTGACCCGGACCCCGTACTCCGCGGCCTCTATCGCCGCGGTCCGGGTCAGCGCCATCACGCCCGCCTTCGCGGCGGCGTAGTGCGCCTGCCCGGCCTGGGCCCGCCAGCCGACGACGGACGCGTTGTTGACGATCACGCCGGACCCACCCGAACCGCTCTCCCGAAAGGCCCGCAGCGCCGCCCGCACGCACCGGAAGGTGCCGCCCAACGTCACGTCCAGCACCCTCGACCACTGCTCGTCCGTCATGTCGACGAGGGTCGAAGTGCCGCCCAGGCCCGCGTTGTTGACGACGATGTCGAGCCGCCCGTGTGCTTCCACGGCAGTGTCGAAGAGGGCCCGCACCTGGTGTTCGTCGGTGACGTCGCAGGGCAGCGAGCCGACACCCTCGAACTCCCCGGCCAGCTCCTCCTCGTACTCCTTGAGCCGCCGTGCGTGCGCGTCGCTGATCAGCACGCGCGCGCCCTCCTCCAGGAACCGGCGCGCGGTCGCCCCGCCGATCCCCGCGCCCGCGGCTGCCGTGATGACGGCGGTGCGGCCCTTCAGCAGCCCGTGTCCGGCCACGTATGCCGGACTGTCGACGTCTCCCATGGACCCACAGTACCTACCAAACACTTGTTAGGGAAGAGGGGTCCGCAGGCGTTTCAGCCGACGATTCCCTCGGCCCGGGCGGCGACCAGCCACTTCGGGAACTCGCCCACCAGCCGGTCGTACAACTCGTCGTCGGACACGGCGCGCGGATCCGATCCGGCGTGGAAGAACCCCGCGTTGTCGACGACCCGCCGCTGCGGCACCGTCAGTTCGTCGAGCTTGCGCAGGAAGTCGAACTGCTTGCTGCCGGCGTCCCCGAAGCCGATGAACTGCCAGAACAGCGGCAGCCGGGCCGACTTGCACACGTACCGTTCGGCGGCGGGTCTGCTCGTCGGGCCGCCGTCGGTCTGGAAGACGACGAGGGCGGGGTCGCTCGCCCCGCTGTCGAGGTAGTGCTCGATGACCGCGTCCATGGCGAGGTGGTAGTTGGTTCTGCCCATGTGACCCAGGCCGGTCACGATCCGTTCGATGTGCCCCTGGTAGTTGTCGAGCGCGATGTCCGTCGTAGCGTCGATGTCGGTGGAGAAGAAGAAGACCGGAACGGTCCCGTCGTCGTCCAGGTGTGCGGAGAGCCCCAGCACCCGGTCAGCCAGCGACTGCACGCTGCCGTCCTTGAAGTAGGGCCTCATGGAACCGGAGTGGTCGACCACCAGATAGACGGCGGCCCGCTGACCGTCGAGCCCGTGCCGTTCGACAGCCGCTCCGGCGCTCTTGTACAGGCTGACCAGTGCGGGCGCGGTCTCCTGCACCTTGGTGAGACTGATCGCCACCATGTCTGACTCCCTCGCAGGGCGGACGGGATTGCTGAGGATACGTCACCCGTACGGCCGCCCGGGCGGCATATGACCGTTGTGCACCCCGGCCCGTACCCTTGTGCCCCATGAAACGACCCGGCGTTCTCCTCCTCGCCGTTGTCCCGCTGCTGGCGGCGACCGCGTGTCTGTCCGTCGCGTCGGACGACTCCCGCGGCCCCGACGTCAGACGGGTGAGGGCCGGCTCGCTGGACGCGGAGGTCACGCTCGCCGACCCGGCGAAGAAGGAGCTGGCCCAGCAGCTCGTGGCGAGCGCCGAGAACGGCACGCTCGACTGGCGCAGCGCGTACGGCTATGTCGAGGACATCGGCGACGGGCAGGGCTACACGGCCGGCATCATCGGTTTCTGCACGGGCACCCACGACCTGCTCGCCCTCGTCGAGGACTACACGAAGAAGCACCCGGACAACGCTCTCGCGCCCTACCTGCCCGCGCTGCGCGAGGTCGACGGCACGGACTCGCACAGGGGGCTGGATCCGGGGTTCCCTGCGGCCTGGAAGCAGGAGTCGAAGGTCGCCGCCTTCCGCGAGGCCCAGGATGCGAAGCGGGACAACGCCTACTTCGTACCGGCGCTGCGTCTCGCCGTCCGCGACGGGCTGGGCCTGCTGGGTCAGTTCGTCTACTACGACGCGATGGTCTACCACGGCCCGGGCAGCGACCGGTTCAGCATGGGCGGCATCCGCGCCGCCGCCCTGCGGAAGGCCGACAGTCCGGCGGAGGGCGGCGACGAGAAGGCGTACCTGAGCGCGTTCCTCGACGCCCGTCGCACGGCGATGCTGACCAAGAGGCCGGGCGTGAACACCAGCCGCGTGGACACGGCCCAGCGGCGCTTCCTCGACGAGGGGAACCTCGACCTCCGTCCACCGCTGGAGTGGAAGGTGTACGGGGACACGTACAAGGTGTCCCAGTGAGGTCCGTTCGGCGCCGAACGCGCCGCGGCGCCCGCCATTGTCCGGTCGGGGACTGTGGCGAGCGCCGTGGTGTATCCGTTCCGTACGCCGTTGTACGGGACGTCTTTGGGGGGACCGTCAGACCATCAGGGAACGGTCCGTCGGGCGGATCGGGGCCGGGAGGTCGCTCGCACCGGTGAGGAAGCGGTCGACTCCGCGGGCCGCCGAGCGGCCCTCGGCGATGGCCCACACGATGAGCGACTGGCCGCGGCCGGCGTCACCGGCGACGTACACGCCGGGGACGTTGGTCTGGAAGTCGGCGTCGCGGGCGATGTTGCCGCGCTCGTCGAGGTCCAGGCCGAACTGGTCGACCAGGCCGTTGTCGCGGTCGGTGCCGGTGAAGCCCATGGCGAGGGTGACCAGCTGGGCGGGGATCTTGCGCTCCGTGCCCGGCTTCTGGGTCAGCTTGCCGTCGACGAACTCGACCTCGGTGAGGTGCAGCCACTGCACGTTGCCGTGCTCGTCACCCTCGAAGTGGGTCGTCGAGACGGAGTAGACGCGCTCGCCGCCCTCCTCGTGCGCCGAGGTGACCTTGTAGAGCATCGGGAAGGTCGGCCAGGGCTGACCGGGGCTGCGGTCCTCGCCCGGGCGGGGCATGATCTCCAGCTGGGTGACGGAGGCCGCGCCCTGACGGTGGGCGGTGCCCACGCAGTCCGCGCCCGTGTCGCCGCCGCCGATGACCACGACGTGCTTGCCCTCGGCGGTGACCGGCGGGGCCACGAAGTCGCCCTCCTGGACCTTGTTCGCCAGGGGCAGGTACTCCATCGCCTGGTAGACGCCCTTGAGCTCGCGGCCGGGGACCGGGAGATCACGGGCGGTGGTCGCACCGGCGGCGATCACGACGGCGTCGTACCGCTTGCGCAGGTCCGTCGCCTTGAGGTCGCGGCCGATCTCGATGCCCGTACGGAAGCGGGTGCCCTCCGCGCGCATCTGCTCGATACGGCGGTTGATGTGCCGCTTCTCCATCTTGAACTCGGGGATGCCGTAGCGCAGGAGGCCGCCGATGCGGTCCGCGCGCTCGTACACCGCGACCGTGTGACCGGCCCGTGTCAGCTGCTGGGCGGCGGCGAGACCCGCCGGGCCCGAGCCGATGACCGCGACCGTCTTGCCGGAGAGGCGCTCCGGGGACTGGGGGGCGACATCGCCCGTCTCCCAGGCCTTGTCGATGATCGAGACCTCGACGTTCTTGATGGTGACCGCGGGCTGGTTGATGCCCAGCACGCACGCCGACTCACACGGAGCCGGGCACAGGCGGCCGGTGAACTCCGGGAAGTTGTTCGTGGCGTGCAGCCGCTCGGACGCCGACGTCCAGTCCTCGCGGTAGGCGTAGTCGTTCCACTCGGGGATCAGGTTCCCCAGCGGACAGCCGTTGTGGCAGAACGGGATACCGCAGTCCATGCAGCGGCCGGCCTGCTTGCTGATGATCGGCAGCAGGGAGCCGGGAACGTAGACCTCGTTCCAGTCCTTGAGACGGACGTCCACCGGACGGGACTTGGCGACCTCACGGCCGTGGTTCAGAAAGCCCTTGGGATCAGCCATTGGTCGCCGCCTCCATCATCTTCTCGGTGATCTCGGACTCGGTGAGTCCGGCCCGCTCGGCGGCGTCCTTGGCGGCGAGCACTGCCTTGTACGTGCTGGGGATGATCTTGCTGAAGCGCTCGACCGCGACATCCCACTCGGCCAGGAGCTTCTCGGCGACCGTCGAGGCGCTCTCCTCCTGGTGGCGGCGCACGACATCGTGCAGCCACTCCTTGTCGGAGTCGTCGAGGGCCTCGATCGCGTCCACGTTGCCGACGTTGACGTTGTCGCGGTTCAGGTCGATGACGTACGCGACGCCGCCCGACATACCGGCCGCGAAGTTGCGGCCCGTCTCGCCGAGGACGACCGCGCGACCGCCGGTCATGTACTCGCAGCCGTGGTCGCCCACGCCCTCGGACACCACCGTGGCACCGGAGTTGCGGACACAGAACCGCTCGCCCGTACGGCCGCGCAGGAACAGCTCGCCGCCGGTCGCGCCGTACGCGATGGTGTTGCCCGCGATCGTCGAGAACTCGGCGAGGTGGTCGGCGCCCCGGTCGGGACGGACGATCACCCGGCCGCCGGAGAGGCCCTTGCCGACGTAGTCGTTGGCGTCGCCTTCGAGGCGGAGCGTGACACCGCGCGGCAGGAAGGCGCCGAAGGACTGGCCCGCGCTGCCCGTGAAGGTGATGTCGATGGTGTCGTCGGGCAGACCGGCCCCGCCGAACTTCTTCGTCACCTCGTGGCCGAGCATCGTGCCGACCGTGCGGTTGATGTTGCGAATGGCGACCTGGGCGCGGACCGGCTGGGCGTCGGTCGCGCTGTTCGCGGCGAGGGCGTCGGCGGCGAGCTTGATCAGCTCGTTGTCGAGCGCCTTCTCCAGGCCGTGGTCCTGCTTGATGACCTGGTGCAGCGGGGCGCCCTCGGGCAGCTCCGGCACGTAGAAGAGCGGGGACAGGTCCAGGCCCTGCGCCTTCCAGTGGGTGATCGCCCGCTCCACGTCGAGGGACTCGGCGTGGCCGACGGCCTCCTGGATGGTGCGGAAGCCCAGCTCGGCGAGGATCTCGCGGACCTCTTCGGCGATGAACTGGAAGAAGTTCACGACGTACTCGGCCTTGCCGGCGAACCGGTCGCGGAGCACCGGGTTCTGGGTGGCGATGCCGACCGGGCAGGTGTCGAGGTGGCAGACGCGCATCATGACGCAGCCGGAGACGACGAGCGGCGCGGTCGCGAAACCGAACTCCTCGGCGCCCAGCAGCGCGGCGATGACGACGTCACGGCCGGTCTTCAGCTGGCCGTCGGTCTGCACGACGATGCGGTCGCGCAGGCCGTTGAGCAGCAGCGTCTGCTGGGTCTCGGCGAGGCCGAGCTCCCAGGGACCACCGGCGTGCTTGAGGGAGGTGAGCGGCGAGGCGCCCGTTCCGCCGTCGTGGCCGGAGATGAGGACGACGTCCGCGTGGGCCTTCGACACACCGGCGGCGACCGTGCCGACGCCGACCTCCGAGACCAGCTTCACGTGGATCCGCGCCTGCGGGTTCGCGTTCTTCAGGTCGTGGATGAGCTGGGCGAGGTCCTCGATGGAGTAGATGTCGTGGTGCGGCGGCGGCGAGATGAGGCCGACACCGGGGGTGCTGTGGCGGGTCTTGGCGACCCACGGGTACACCTTGTGGCCGGGCAGCTGGCCGCCCTCGCCGGGCTTGGCGCCCTGGGCCATCTTGATCTGGATGTCGTCCGCGTTGACCAGGTACTCGGAGGTGACTCCGAAGCGGCCGGACGCGACCTGCTTGATCGCCGAGCGGCGCGCGGGGTCGTACAGGCGCTCGGCGTCCTCGCCGCCCTCACCGGTGTTGGACTTGGCGCCCAGCTGGTTCATGGCGATGGCGAGGGTCTCGTGCGCCTCCAGGGAGATGGAGCCGTACGACATGGCGCCGGTGGAGAACCGCTTGACGATCTCGCTGACGGGCTCGACCTCGTCGATGGAGATCGACGGGCGGTCCGACTTGAAGCCGAACAGACCACGCAGCGTCATCAGCCGCTCGGACTGCTCGTTCACACGGTCCGTGTACTTCTTGAAGATGTCGTAGCGGCGGGTGCGCGTGGAGTGCTGGAGCCGGAAGACCGTCTCCGGGTCGAACAGGTGCGGCTCGCCCTCGCGGCGCCACTGGTACTCGCCGCCTATGTCGAGGGCACGGTGTGCCGGGGCGATGCCGGAGGCGGGGTACGCCTTGGCGTGCCGGGCGGCGACCTCCTTGGCGATGACGTCGATGCCGACGCCGCCGATCTTGGTGGCGGTGCCGTTGAAGTACTTCTCGACGAAGGCCGTGTCGAGACCGACGGCCTCGAAGACCTGGGCGCCCCGGTAGGAGGCGACGGTCGAGATGCCCATCTTGGACATGACCTTGAGGACGCCCTTGCCGAGCGCGTAGATCAGGTTGCGGATGGCCTGCTCGGGCTCGCTGCCTGGCAGGAAGGTGCCCGCGCGGACCAGGTCCTCGACGGACTCCATCGCCAGGTACGGGTTCACCGCGGCGGCGCCGAACCCTATGAGCAGGGCGACGTGGTGGACCTCGCGGACGTCACCGGCCTCGACCAGCAGGCCCACCTGGGTGCGCTGCTTGGTGCGGATGAGGTGGTGGTGGACGGCGGAGGTGAGCAGCAGCGACGGGATCGGCGCGTGCTCGGCGTCCGAGTGGCGGTCCGACAGGACGATGAGACGGGCGCCGTTGTCTATGGCCGCGTCGGCCTCGGCGCAGATCTCGTCGATACGGGCGGCGAGGGAGTCACCGCCGCCGCTGACCCGGTAGAGGCCGGAGAGGGTCGCGGCCTTCATGCCGGGCATGTCGCCGTCGGCGTTGATGTGGATGAGCTTGGCCAGTTCGTCGTTGTCGATCACCGGGAAGGGCAGGGTGACGCTGCGACAGGAGGCGGCGGTCGGCTCCAGCAGGTTGCTGGCGGGGCCGAGGGAGGAGCGCAGGCTGGTGACCAGTTCCTCGCGGATGGCGTCCAGCGGCGGGTTGGTGACCTGCGCGAACAGCTGGGTGAAGTAGTCGAAGAGCAGTCGCGGACGCTCGCTCAGCGCGGCGATCGGCGAGTCGGTGCCCATGGAACCGAGCGGCTCGCCGCCGGTCTTGGCCATCGGCGCGATGATGACGCGCAGCTCTTCCTCGGTGTAGCCGAAGGTCTGCTGGCGGCGGGTGACCGAGGCGTGCGTGTGCACGATGTGCTCGCGCTCGGGCAGGTCGGACAGTTCGATCTCGCCGGCCTCCAGCCACTCCGCGTAGGGCTGCTCGGCGGCGAGGCCGGCCTTGATCTCGTCGTCCTCGATGATGCGGTGCTCGGCGGTGTCGACGAGGAACATCTTGCCGGGCTGGAGGCGGCCCTTGCGGACGACCTTCGCGGGGTCGATGTCGAGGACGCCGACCTCGGAGCCGAGGACGACGAGGCCGTCGTCGGTGACCCAGTAGCGGCCGGGGCGCAGTCCGTTGCGGTCGAGGACCGCGCCGACCTGGACGCCGTCGGTGAAGGTGACACAGGCCGGGCCGTCCCAGGGCTCCATCATCGTGGCGTGGAACTGGTAGAAGGCGCGCCGGGCCGGGTCCATGGTGGTGTGGTTCTCCCACGCCTCCGGGATCATCATCAGCACGGAGTGCGGCAGCGAACGTCCGCCGAGGTGGAGCAGCTCGAGCACCTCGTCGAAGGACGCGGAGTCGGAGGCGTCCGGCGTACAGATCGGGAAGACGCGCTCCAGCGCCTTGTCCGAGTCACCGAAGAGGTCGGACACGAGCTGCGACTCACGCGCCCGCATCCAGTTCCGGTTGCCCTTGACCGTGTTGATCTCGCCGTTGTGCGCGACGAAGCGGTACGGGTGGGCGAGCGGCCACGACGGGAAGGTGTTCGTGGAGAAGCGCGAGTGGACGAGCGCGACGGCCGACGCGAAGCGGCGGTCGGACAGGTCCGGGAAGAAGGGCTCCAGCTGGCCGGTGGTCAGCATGCCCTTGTAGACGATGGTCCGCGCGGAGAGCGAGGGGAAGTAGACGCCGACCTCGCGCTCGGCGCGCTTGCGCAGCGCGAAGGCCTTGCGGTCGAGGTCGATGCCCTTGGCGGGCACCGCGGCGCTGTCGGCGACGAAGATCTGCCGGAAGGCGGGCATCGTCGAGCGGGCGGTGGCACCGAGAAGTCCGGGGGCGACCGGCACCTCACGCCAGCCGAGGACGACCAGGCCCTCTTCGGCGGCGATCGTCTCGATACGTGAGACGGCCTCGGCGATGGCCGGGTCCGCGTCCGTCGCCGTCTCCTCGGGGAGGAAGGCGATGCCGACCGCGTACGAGCCGGCCTCGGGCAGCTCGAATCCGGTCACCTCACGGAGGAACGCGTCCGGGACCTGCGAGAGAATGCCGGCGCCGTCGCCGGAATCGGGCTCGGAGCCGGTGGCACCACGGTGCTCCAGGTTGCGAAGAACCGTGAGCGCCTGCTCGACCAGCGCATGGCTCGCCTCGCCGGTGAGGGTGGCCACGAAACCGACGCCACAGGCGTCGTGCTCGTTGCGGGGGTCGTACATACCCTGCGCAGCAGGGCGAGCATCCATGAAGGACCACTTCTGGCCATTCTCGGAATGCTGGGACGGCTGGCGCGGCGTACGCATCGGCTCTCCCGTCGTCGTTGTGTGGCATATGCATTAAGCCGAGGGACGACGTTGGCCCTCTTGGAAGTGCAAAATTTCACGCAGGTTACATGATGGGGCGATTCTCGGGAACCGGATACCGCGTACCAACATGCGGACACCGCAGTGCGCGGTGTGGTGACCGCGCCGCAGTGGAAGTAATGGGGGCCGAAGCGGACAGATCGATGTCCCTCGACCCATGGCGAGGAGAGCGTCGCCGCCCTCCCCGCAGATGCGCCGCAGGCTTCATTGCCCACAGCGCTTACGGCTCATGCCCCGTGGTTAAGCGTTCGAAACCAGCGAGTAACGGCTACTTATGCGGCCCATCGCATAAGTGCACGATCACCTATCCTACGGCCGCACCGAACAGGTTGCCCAGGGCGTACGTCACACCGGCCGCCGCGCCGCCCAGCGCGAGCTGCCGAAGCCCGCTGTACCACCAGCTCCGAGCGGTCACCCGGGCCACCACCGCACCGCACGCGAAGAGCCCGACGAGCGCGAGCAGCACGGCGGGCCACAGCGCGGTCGCCCCCAGAAGATACGGGAGTACGGGCAGCAGCGCGCCCAGCGCGAACGCCCCGAAGGAGGACACGGCGGCGACGGCGGGCGAGGGCAGATCACCGGGGTCGATCCCCAGCTCCTCACGGGCGTGTATCTCCAGCGCCTGCTCGGGGTCGCGCGAGAGCTGCCGGGCCACTTCACGGGCGAGCTCCGGCTCGACGCCCCGGGACTCGTAGAGCGCGGCGAGCTCACGTTCCTCGTCCTGGGGATGCTTCCTCAACTCCCGCCGCTCGACGGCGAGTTCGGCCTCGACGAGCTCGCGCTGCGAGGCGACGGAGGTGTACTCGCCTGCGGCCATGGAGAAGGCGCCGGCGGCAAGTCCGGCGAGCCCGGTGATGACGACGGTCTGATGCGAGACCGCCCCGCCCGCGACACCGGTCATCAGGGCGAGGTTGGAGACGAGCCCGTCCATCGCCCCGAAAACGGCAGGCCGCAACCACCCGCCGGTGACATCCCGGTGGGTGTGGTTGTCGCGGTGCGCCTCGTGCAGCGCCGCCCCGGTCTCGATGATGGCCATGCCGTCCCCCAACTCGCTCGACTTCGAACCGGAATTAGACTGATTCCAGTTCTCGACAACACTAAAAATACGCCCCGGATTCCCTTCCCGCCAGCAAGGAAAGGCTGCCCTCACCTGCACGTTCACGGTCATCGCTCATCCGTAGGTGTGGTCGCACAAATGTCGACCGGGTGACGCTGGGGCGCCTGAGGCTCGCCCGAACCCCTCCGGTGGGACAGTTCCGAAAAGGGTTCCGCTCCCCCGCGAGGGAGCCCCCGGAACCCTCCGGAGGAGAGGCCGCGTATGGCATCGATCGCCTGCATTCCCTCGGTCCCGGCGCCCCAGGACGCCGCCCTGCTCCGCGACAGGGCATGTGGCGCCCTGCTCGGTCTGGCCGTGGGGGACGCCCTCGGCGCCCCCGCCGAGAACATGAAGCCCTCCGAGATCCGCGCCCGCTGGGGCCGCATCACCGGATACGTGGCCGAGAATCCCGCCGGGACGGACGACACGGAGTACGCGATCTTCTCAGGCCTCCTTCTCGCCCGGCACGGTTCGGCCCTCACTCCGGCACATGTGGAGGCGGCCTGGCACCACTGGATCGCCGACCTCGACGAGGGCCCCTTCCGGGGCGCCGGTTTCAGCGAACGCGGCACCCTGGAGAATCTGCGCCGGGGTCTCGCGGCGCCCATCTCGGCCCAGCACCGGCACGCCTGGAGCGACGGTCTCGCCATGCGGGCGGCGCCCTTCGGCGTCTTCGCGGCGGGCCGCCCGGTCGAGGCCGCCCGGCTGGTGGCGATCGACGGCTCGGTGAGCCATGACGGCGAGGGCATCTACGGCGGCCAGGCGGTGGCGGCGGGCGTGGCGGCGGCGATGGCGGGCGCGCCGACCATCGCCGTGGTGGCCTCCGCCCTGGCGGTGGTCCCCGACGACTCCTGGACGGCGCGCTCCCTGCGCCGGGCGGTCGCGGTCGCCCACCGGGGCGAACGCGCGGTCCGCTCCGCGGTGGTGATCGGCGGCTACCCCTGGACCGACCTGGCCCCCGAGGCCGTCGCCCTCGCCTTCGGCGCGTACGCGGCGGCCGACGGAGACTTCGAGGAATCGGTGCTGACAGCCGTCAACATGGGCCGCGACGCCGACACGACGGCGGCGGTGGCGGGCGCCCTGGCGGGCGCGACCCGGGGCGCCTCGGCCATCCCGCCCGAGTGGGCCGAGGCCATCGGCCCGGCCCGCGGCACCTGCCTCCCCTCCATGGCGGGCCACCACATCCTCGACATCGCGGAACTCCTGACCCCGGGCGAGGGCGGCAAATGGGGCGGCACGAAGCCGGTCGCACGGGATCCCGCACCGGACCAGACCGCATACGTCCTCGCCCCGGACGGCACCCCGACGGCCGAACCGGAGGTCCGGCGGTGAACCCACCCCAGGCCAAAATTCAGCCCCTCCACCACCCGACCCAGCCCCACCGGCGCCCGCCCCAGCCCCACCCGCGTCCGTTCCAGCCCCTCCGGCGTTTGAGGAGCGGGGGTCCGGGGGCGGAGCCCCCGGGGATGGGACGGGTAGGGGCGGCGGGGGCGAAACACACCACCCACCCCCGAGCCGGAGCTCCCACCCGAACCCCAGCCCCGACCAACGCCGAAGCCGAGGTCCACCCATGACCAGCCGCCGCATCGAGGGACTCCTGCTGGGCCTAGCCGCAGGCGACGCCGCCGGCTGGCCCGCCGCCCGGCACCGAGCCGCCCGGATGCCCGAGTGGACCCGCCGCCTCACCCGCGAACTGGACACCTTCGCGGAGCAGAACGCGACCACCACCCTCCCCGTGCCGATCGCCCTCAACCAGCCCCCGGAACCGCTCCGGCTCGGCCCCTCGGACGACGCGGAGTGGGCCGCGTTCGCGGCCGAGGCCCTGCTGCGGGCCGGGGACGACGGGGTCCTGGGCGACCTGAGCCGGGAACGCCGGGCGCGGGCCGCCATCGACCTGTCCTGGAACGCGGTCGCCGGCGAGGTCGCGGCCGCCGCCGACCGCGCCCCCGAGGTCGAGTCGGCGGTGCTGCCACTGCGCGCCCGAATCTCCGTACGGGCGGGCCTCGGCAACCTCGCCGCCGGTCTGCGCCCGCCGGCCACCGGCCACGACAACCCGCACTACTTCGACGACGCGGCCTGTGTACGGGCCTGTGTGCTGGCGGTGGCCCACCCGGGCGACCCCCGACTCGCCGCCGAACTGGCCGAGTTCGACGCCCGCTACACCCAGGACGGCGACGGTGTGCACGGCGCCCGCGCGATGGCGGCGGCACTCTCACTGGCGCTGGTCGGCGAGGAGGTGGAGGCCTGCGTGACGGCCGCGCTGGCGGAACTCCCGGAGTCCACCGAGATCGGCCGCAACGCCCGGCACGCGTTGAAGCTGGCGCAGGACGCGGAGAGCGCGTTCGCCCTGGTCCCGCTCCTGGAACACCAGATCGTCGACCACGTCTACAGCTACGGCATCGCCGCCGCGGAGACGGTCCCGGTCGCCCTCGCGCTGGCCACCGCGTCGCGGGGCCGGATCGCCGAAGCGGTCCCGACGGCGGCCTGTCTGTCACGGGTCGCGGACTCGGCCCCGGCACTCGCGGGCGCCCTCACCGGCGCGCTGGGCGGCGCCGCCACGATCCCGGCGGCCTGGCGGGACGCCTGCCGCACCCTCTCCGGCTGCGCCCTTCCGAGGCTTACCGGCACCGACCTCGTGGAACTCGCCGAACTGCTGGAAGCCACACAACGGGCCGTCCCAGGAGGATGATTCGCGACATGACGCCCAAAAGACAAGAAAGTCAGGCCGTTGGTCTGGAAGAGCGGATCACCGGCGCCCTCGTCGGCGCGGCCGTCGGCGACGCCCTCGGCGGGCCCGTCGAGGGCTACACCCCCGAGCAGATCCTCGAACGCCACGCGGGCCGCGTCCACGGCATCGTCGGCCCCTGGAACGGGGAGGCCTGGCGCACGGCCCGCCCGATCGCCCCGTACCACAAGGGCGACGGCCACGTCACCGACGACACCTTGATGACCCATGCGCTGGTACGGGTGTACGCCCAGGTCCGCGACCATCTGGACGCGTACTCGATCGCCGACCACCTGGTCCCCGACCTGATGACCAACCCGCGCTGGATCCCGGAGCTGGAGGCCGAGGCACTCCCCCTGCAGCGCGTGTTCCTGGCGGAGAAGTGGCTGGTGGCCCGGCTCCACTACGGCCACATCGACCCGCGCGAGGCAGGCGTGGGCAACATCGTCAACTGCGGTGCGGCGATGTACATGGCCCCGGTCGGCCTGGTCAACGCGGCCAACCCGGCGGGCGCGTACGCCGAGGCCCTCGACCTCGCGGGCGCCCACCAGTCCTCGTACGGCAGGGAGGCGGCGGGCGTCTTCGCGGCGGCGGTGGCGGCGGCGTGCACCCCGGACGCGACCCCCGACTCGGTGATCGGCACGTGCCTCTCCCTGGCGAAGGACGGCACCCGGGCGGCCATCGAGACGGTGTGCGAAGCGGCCTCCCGCTACTCGGACTTCGAGTCGGCGCTGCGGCCCCTGCGGGAGGCGGTGACTCCGTACGACACGGTCGGTGTGGACTACCGCGACCCGTCGCTGGGCGCCCGTCGGCCGTCCCGTCTCCACGCGATCGAGGAACTCCCGGTGGCGCTGGGCATGTTGGTGGTGGCGGGCGGCGACTTCCGGCATGCGGTGCTGGGTTCGGTGAACTACGGCCGCGACTGCGACTCGATCGCCACGATGGCCGGGGCGCTCGCCGGTGCGCTGGGCTCCGAGGTGCCGTCCGACTGGTCGAAGACGGTCGCGGAGGCGAGCCGCCTCGACCTGTGGGAGCCCGCCCGGACCCTGACCGAGGTCACCCTGGAGATCTTCGATCGGGACGCGCGCCAACGCCGTTCCCACGAGAGGGCGTTCGCCCGGCTCAGGAGCGCGGGATGCTCCGACTGACCTGGGTCCAGCCGGAGGACCTGATCGGCCACGAGCTGCGCCAGGCGGCCCAGGACGGCCGAGAGCCCGGCAGAATCGCCGCCCGCTGGCGAACGGCGGGCGGGCCGGAAGCCCCGGCCGACGCGGGCGCGTCGTCCGGTCCGGTCTCCCGTTACCTGCGGCTGCTGGCCGAGGACCTGCTCGATGAACTGGCGGACCTGCCGAGCAGGTTGGCTGACGACGAACCGACGAACCTGCCCCGGATCCGCGCGCTGTGCCCCGACTGGCCCGCCCAGTCCGTACAGCCCCAGGCCGTGCCCACCCCTCAGCGCCTGGAAGCCGCCTGGCTGGGCAGAGCGGCCGGCTGCCTCCTCGGCAAACCGGTGGAGAAGCTCCCCCTCACCGCCATCCGCCAACTCGCCCGGTCCACCGGCAACTGGCCCCTGAACACCTGGTTCACCGCCAGGGGGGTCCCCGAGGAACTCGCGACGGCACACCCCTGGAACCGCCGGTCGGCGACCACCTCACTCGCCGAGAACATCGACGGCATGCCCGAGGACGACGACCTCAACTACCCCCTTCTGGGCCTCCTGTTGCTCCAACGCCACGGCCCCCGCTTCACCACCACGGATGTGGCGCGCCTCTGGCTGGACGAACTCCCCGCAGGCCGCACCTTCACGGCCGAGCGGATCGCCTACCGAAACCTCCTCTGCGGCCTCGAACCCCCGCTCACCGCCCGCCACCGCAACCCGTTCCGCGAGTGGATCGGCGCCCTGATCCGGGCCGACGTGCACGGCTGGACCAACCCCGGCGACCCGGCCGGCGCCGCCGAACAGGCGTACCGCGACGCCACCCTCACCCACACCGCGAACGGCGTCTACGCGGCGATGTTCACGGCGGCCACCATCGCCATGGCCGCCACCGGCACCCACGACATCCACACCTGCCTGCGCACCGGCCTGACAGTGGTCCCCCCACGCTCCCGGCTGGCCGAAGCGGTCCACCACGGCATCCAACTGGCCGAATGCCACCGTGACTTCACGACCGTGGTGGACGAACTGCACGCCACCCACGCGTCCATGTACCACTGGGTCCACGCCGTCCCCAACACCGCCCTGATCGCCGCCGCCCTCACCCACGCCGACGGCGACTTCACCGGCTCCATCTGCCGAGCCGTGTCCGGGGGTTGGGACACCGACTCCAACGGAGCGACCGCCGGAAGCATCGCCGCGCTCCTCGCCGGCTCCCCCGGTGCCCTTCCCGACCGCTGGACGAGCCCCCTGAAAAACCGACTCGCCACCTCTGTCGCGGACTTCAACGGCACCGGTTTCGACACCCTCGCCCGACTGACCCACTCCCTCACCCACGCCCCAGGCGGCAAGGGCGCGGGCACCGACACCGAGGCCCGGTACACGTCATGAACACACCGCGACCGAACGCACCGGAACCGATCGCCCCCGCACCCCGCCCGCCCTCTCCCGCAGCCCCCCTCGCCGGCCTCCGCGTCCTCGACCTGGCCACCCTGTTCGCCGGTCCGCTGGCCGCCACCATGCTCGGAGACTTCGGCGCCGAGGTGATCAAGATCGAGCATCCGGGGAAGCCGGACCCGTCCCGGGGCCACGGCCCGTCCAAGGACGGCATCGGCCTCTGGTGGAAGCTGCTGGGCCGCAACAAGCGCACGATGACCCTCGACCTCTCCCGCCCCGGCGGCCGGACCACCCTCCTCCGGCTCGCAGCCACCGCCGACGTCGTCATCGAGAACTTCCGTCCGGGCATCCTGGAGAAGTGGGACCTGGGCTGGCCGGAGCTGTCCGCGGTCAACCCGCGGCTGGTCCTCGCCCGGGTCACCGCCTTCGGCCAGTTCGGCCCGTACGCCCACCGTCCCGGCTTCGGCACCCTCGCCGAGGCGATGAGCGGCTTCGCCGCGATCACCGGCGAACCGGACGCACCCCCGACCCTCCCGCCCTTCGGCCTCGCCGACTCGATCGCGGGCCTGGCCACGGCGTACGCCGTCATGACGGCACTGTCCGCGCGCGAGCGAACCGGCGAGGGCCAGGTCGTCGACATGGCGATCATCGAGCCGATCCTCACGGTCCTGGGCCCGCAGCCGCTCTGGTACGACCAGCTGGGCCACGTCCAGCCGCGCACCGGCAACCGTTCGCAGAACAACGCCCCGCGCAACACCTATCGCACGGCCGACGGCACCTGGGTCGCCGTGTCGACGTCGGCCCAGTCGATCGCCGAGCGCGTGATGCGTCTGGTCGGCCGTCCCGAGCTGATCGACGAGCCCTGGTTCGCCACCGGCGCCGACCGTGCCCGCCACGCGGACGTCCTCGACGAGGCGGTCGGCTCGTGGATCGGCCGCCACCCCCACTCCGAGGTCGTCGCGGCCTTCGAGAAGGCGGAGGCGGCGGTGGCCCCGGTCCAGGACGTCCGGGAGGTGATGACCGACCCGCAGTACCAGGCCCTCGACACCATCACCACGGTCGACGACCCCGAACTCGGCCCGATCCGCATGCAGAACGTTCTCTTCCGCCTCTCGGCGACCCCCGGCGCGATCCGCTGGGCGGGCCGCCCGCACGGCGCGGACACCGCGGCCGTCCTCGCCGAACTGGGCCTGACCACACCCGAGATCGACGCCCTGCGCACCGAGGGAGCCCTGTGAAGGACCATCCCCTGACCTGGCTCTACGTTCCCGGCGACCGCCCCGAGGTGGTGTCCAAGGCCCTCGCCTCCGGCGCCGACGTGATCGTCGTCGACCTGGAGGACGCGGTCGCCCCCGACCGCAAGGAGTACGCCCGCACAGCCACCGCCGAACGCCTCAGCGACCCCCAGCCGGTCCCGGTCCACGTCCGGATCAACGCCCTGGACGGCCCGCTGGCCACTCGCGACCTCCGGGCCTTCCAATGCCTCCCCGGCGTCTCCGGCCTCCGGCTACCGAAGGTGACGACACCGCAGCAGGTCGTACGCGTGGCCACCCGCATGTCCGCGACCGCGACCGCCGAGGCGGGGCCCCCACTCCACGCCCTCCTCGAAACCGCCCTCGGTATCGAACACGCCTTCGCCATCGCGACCGCCCACCCCGCCCTGCACGGCATCGCGCTCGGCGAGGCCGATCTACGGGCCGACCTGGGGGTACGGGGAGACGCGGGCCTCGACTGGTGCCGCTCCCGGGTCGTCGTGGCCGCACGGGCCGCCGGACTCGCCCCGCCGCCCCAGTCGGTCCACCCGGACACCCGGGACCTCGACACGCTGGCCGCGTCCTGCGCCCACGGGCGCGCCCTGGGCTTCCTGGGCCGGGCGGCCATCCACCCCCGCCAGCTGCCGGTGATCGAACGCGCCTACCTCCCCACCCCGGAGGAGGTCGCGGACGCCGAGCAGATCGTCAAGGCGGCGGCGACGGACGAGGGCGCCCAGGCCCTCCCCGACGGCCGCTTCATCGACGCGGCGGTGGTCGCGGCGGCCCGCAGAATCCTGTCCCTGGCCGACCGCGACCGCCCCTGACCCGAACGACGAAGGAGGGCGCCCCGGTCCCCGGGACGCCCTCATCGTCGTACGGCCGACACCTAACCCTTCTTGGTCGGCTCCGCCTCGGCCTTGTTCTCAGCCTTGTCCCGCGACTTGTCCGCGGAGTCGGCCTCGCTGTCGGTCTCAGCCTCGGGCTTCACATCCACAGGTTCCGCATCGCTCTCGGCACCCTCGGCACCGTCCGCCGCCGAACCGTGGGGGACATCCGGCTCCACGACTTCCTCCCGGCCCGGCCGCTTCTTCGCCGAGAGCACGAAGTAGACGACCGCGGCGATGAAGACGAAGATCGCGGTCCAGTTGTTGAGCCGCATGCCCAGGATGTGGTGGGCGTCGTCGACGCGCAGGTACTCGATCCAGAAGCGGCCCACGCAGTAGGTCGCGACGTACAGCGCGAACACCCGTCCGTGGCCGAGCGTGAAGCGGCGGTCGGCCCAGATGACCACCAGCGCGACACCGACGCACCACAGGGACTCGTACAGGAACGTCGGGTGGTAGTAGCCCGGGACCCGGCCGTCGGTCGAGGAGGTGATGTGCAGGGCCCAGGGGACGGTGGTCTCCCGGCCGTACAGCTCCTGGTTGAACCAGTTGCCCCACCGCCCGCAAGCCTGTGCGAGGGCGATGCCGGGGGCGAGTGCGTCGGCCCACGCGGGCAGCGGGATGCCCCGCCGTCGGCAGCCGATCCACGCGCCCAGCGCGCCGAGGGCGATCGCGCCCCAGATACCGAGGCCGCCCTCCCAGATCTTGAAGGCGTCCACCCAGTCGCGGCCGTCGCTGAAGTACAGCTCGTAGTCCGTGATCACGTGGTAGAGGCGGCCACCGACCAGACCGAAGGGCACGGCCCAGACCGCGATGTCGGCCACCGTGCCGGGTCGGCCCCCGCGGGCGAGCCAGCGCTTGTTGCCGAGCCAGACCGCGACGAAGACTCCGATGATGATGCAGAACGCGTAGCCGCGCAGCGGAATGGGTCCAAGGTGCAGCACCCCGCGCGACGGACTGGGAATGAAGGCGATTTCCATGGCAGTCCCGACGCTACCTTGACGGACGCGGAGGATGTGAGCCGCCCCGGGCAACGGCTCCATAACGGGCGGTGCCCCGGGTTCCGCTCACGACGCGGAACCCGGGGCACTCAGGAAGCCCGAGAGCACCCCGAGAACACCCGGGCCCTACGCCTTGTCGGCGGCCTCGACCATCTGCTTCAGCTTCGCCGGGGTCATCGTCTGGTCCTGGTAGATGTTGTTCCCGTTGAGCAGCACGGTCGGCGTGCCGCCGAAACCACCGCTCTGGAAGGCCTGGTTCGACTTCACCACCCAGCTGTTGTGCGTGCCGTCCTCGACACATGTCCGGAACGCGGGTGTGTCGAGCCCGTCGACCTTCGCCGCCAGTTCGATGAGCTTGCTGTCCTTCGCGAAGGCGTCGTCGGCCTCCTGCGGCTGGTTCTCGTACAGCACGTCGTGGTACGCCCTGAACTTGCCGGTGTCCTGGGCGCAGGCGGCGGCGTTGGCCGCGTGGCGGGAGCCGCTGCCGCTCATGTTGCCGTCGATGATCGTCGCCAGGTGGTACTGCACCCTCAGCTTGCCCGCGTCCGTCAACTCATGAATGGTCGAGCGGTAGTTGGTCTCGAAGGCCTGGCAGGCCGGACAGCGGAAGTCCTCCCACACAGTGAGCGTCGCCTTGGCGCTCTCCTCGCCCACGGGGATCGCGAGGCTGTCCTTGCCCTGCGCGCCCGAGGGCGCCACGACCGGGCCGGCGCTCTTGCTCTTGCTGTCCTTTCCGGTGTTCGCGGCGACGACACCGATCACCGCCGCCAGGCCCAGCACGCAGACCACACTGGCGCCCACGATCAACGCCCGCCGCCGCTTCTCCGCGGACTTCTGCTTCTCACGCTCGACCGCCAGCCGCTCGCGGGCGGTGCGCTTTCCGTCACGATTCTTCTCGCTCACACCCCGCAGAACGAACCGGGGAGACGCATTGCGCCTCCCCGGCCCCAGGTCCACCCGTTCGGGCGACCTGTGCGAAATGTCCCGCCCACCTACGCCGTGCCGCGTACGCCCTTCGCGAGGTCGGCGGCGAGTTCCCGCACCGCCTCGACACCGGCCGCGTGGTCCGGCGCGTCGAGCATCCGCTTCACGAAGGCCGACCCGACGATCACCCCGTCGGCGAAGCCGGCGACCTCGGCGGCCTGCGCCGCGTCGGAGACGCCGAGCCCGACACAGACCGGCAGGCCGGTGCCGGTGCCCCGGGTGCGCCGGACGAGGTCCTGGGCCTGGGCGCCGACCGACACCCGGGTCCCCGTGACGCCCATGAGTGAGGCGGCGTACACGAACCCGCTGCCGGCCGCCGTGATCTCGGCGAGGCGCGCGTCCTTGCTGCTGGGCGCGACGACGAACACGGTGGCGAGCCCGTGCTTCTCGGCGTGCTCCCTCCACAGCGCGGACTCCTGCACGGGCAGGTCGGGCAGGATGCACCCGGCGCCGCCCGCCTCCGCGAGCTCGGCGGTGAAGCGCTCCACGCCGTAGCGGTCGATCGGGTTCCAGTACGTCATGACGAGCACCGGCTTCCCGGTGGCCTCGTACGCCTCCCGGACCGTGCGCATCACGTCCGCGATCTTGACCCCGCCGCGCAGGGCGATGTCGTCGGCGGTCTGGATGACAGGACCGTCGAGCACCGGGTCACTGTGCGGCAGCCCGACCTCGACGATGTCGGCGCCGCCGTCGAACACCGCCTTGATGGCGTCGATCCCACCGTCGACGGTCGGGAACCCGGCGGGGAGGTACGCGATGAGCGCGGACCGGCCCTCGGCCCTGGCACCGGCGAGGGTGTCCGACAGCAGCTGGATGTTCCCGCTCACTTGGCGTCCCCCTCGATCTCGGCGGTGTCGGCCGCGTTCGCGGCGACCTCGGCGTCCGTGTCGTACAGGTCGAAGTACCGGGCGGCGGTGTCCATGTCCTTGTCGCCGCGCCCGGAGAGGTTGATGACGATCAGGCCGTCCTTGCCCAGCTCCTTGCCGACCTCGAGCGCACCGGCCAGCGCGTGCGCGCTCTCGATGGCCGGGATGATGCCCTCGGTACGGGACAGCAGTCGCAGCGCCTGCATGGCGGCGTCGTCGGTGACCGCGCGGTACTCGGCGCGTCCGCTGTCCTTGAGGTAGGAGTGCTCGGGCCCGATGCCCGGGTAGTCGAGCCCGGCGGAGATGGAGTAGGGCTCGGTGATCTGCCCCTCCTCGTCCTGCAGGACGTACGACCGGGACCCGTGCAGAATGCCGGGCTCACCTGCGGTGAGGGTGGCGGCGTGCTCGCCGGTCTCGACACCGTGTCCGGCGGGCTCGCATCCGATGAGCCGGACGTCGGCGTCGGGGATGAAGACGTGGAAGAGCCCGATGGCGTTGGATCCGCCGCCCACGCAGGCGACGGCGGCGTCGGGCAGCCGTCCGGCCTGCTCAAGGAGCTGCCTGCGGGCCTCGACGCCGATCACCCGGTGGAAGTCGCGCACCATCGCCGGGAAGGGGTGCGGTCCGGCCACGGTCCCGAACAGGTAGTGCGTGCGGTCCACGTTGGCGACCCAGTCGCGGAACGCCTCGTTGATGGCGTCCTTGAGGGTGCGCGAACCGGACTTCACGGCGATGACCTCGGCGCCGAGCATGCGCATCCGGGCGACGTTCAGGGCCTGGCGCTGGGTGTCGATCTCGCCCATGTAGATGGTGCATTCGAGCCCGAACAGCGCACAGGCGGTCGCGGTGGCGACCCCGTGCTGACCGGCCCCGGTCTCGGCGATGACCCGGGTCTTGCCCATCCTCCTGGTGAGGAGGGCCTGCCCGAGCACGTTGTTGATCTTGTGGGACCCGGTGTGGTTCAGGTCCTCCCGCTTGAGGAAGACCCGGGCGCCACCGGCGTGCTCGGCGAACCGGCGCACCTCGGTGAGGGAGCTGGGCCGCCCGGTGTAGTGGACGAGCAGATCGTCGAGCTCACGGGCGAACTCCGGGTCGGACTTCGCCTTGTCGTACTCGACGGCGACCTCGTCCACGGCGGCGACGAGCGCCTCCGGAATGAACTTGCCGCCAAAGGCACCGAAGTACCCGTCGACATCGGGCACTTGACCCGCCGGATCAGGAATGAAGAACTCACTGGACATACGACTGCTACCTCACAGGGGCAAGGCAATGCCCCGGGATTCGGTCTGGACAAGGGAAACGTGAGGGACGCGCCCCTATAGGGGCGCGGGGAACTGCGTGACCAGCCACAACGAACCCGCGGCCGAAAACGCACCCCTCGCGAAGCACAAAGCCAGGGCGCAGCCCGAATCAGACGAACCGCACCCTACTGCCAAGCCCCGCAGGGCCATCGCATCCCGTTGACCTGTCCAGGCTCGTCCCCGATGACATACCGAACCCGCCGCCCGTGCACCCTCCGCGCGGGAGCGCGACAGCCACGGGGGCGGCAGCCACGCGCGAGGCGGGCGTACCGGTCCATGGGGGTCAGGGTGAGTGTCATCGGGGCCAACTCTAGCCGGAGATCAGCCGCGCCCGTGCCGCAGCGCGGGATGCTCCCCCGCCGCCACCAGGTCGGACACCGCCGACCTGGGGTCGCGCCCGGTGACGAGGGACTCGCCGACCAGCACCGCGTCGGCGCCCGCGTTGGCGTACGCGATCAGATCGTGCGGGCCACGGACACCAGACTCGGCGATCTTGACGATGCTGTCGGGGATCTCGGGGGCGACCCGCTCGAACGTGGTGCGGTCGACCTCCAGGGTCTTCAGGTTGCGCGCGTTGACACCGATGATCCGGGCCCCCGCGTCCACCGCCCGCTCGACCTCGTCCTCGTCGTGCACCTCGACGATCGGGGTGAGCCCGATGGACTCGGCGCGCTCGATGAGGGACTCCAGAGCCGACTGGTCGAGGGCGGAGACGATCAGCAGGGCCAGATCGGCCCCGTACGCCCGCGCCTCCCACAGCTGGTAGGACGTGACGATGAAGTCCTTGCGCAGCACCGGGATGTCCACCTGGGCGCGCACCGCCTCCAGGTCCGCCAGCGAGCCGCCGAAGCGGCGCTGTTCGGTGAGGACGGAGATGACGGCCGCGCCACCCGCCTCGTAGTCCGAGGCGAGGCCGGCCGGGTCGGCGATGGCCGCGAGCGCGCCCTTGGAGGGGCTGGACCGCTTGACCTCGCAGATGACCTTGACGCCTTCGCCGCGCAGTGCGGCGACCCCGTCCTTGGCTGCGGGAGCCTTCGCCGCGCGCTCCTTGAGCTCGTCGAGGCTGACGCGCGCCTGCCGCTCCGCGAGGTCGGCACGGACTCCGTCGATGATCTCGTCGAGCACACTCACGCGAGCGGCCCCCTTTCAGACGGTAGGCGATTGGCTGTTCCAGCCATTCACACCATTGAAGCTGCACAAACTGTCAAAGCTGGTCACTCCGATGGTATCCGGAGGAGGGCGTGGCCCTCACATCCGGTTGACACCGGTCCCACTACCTGGACATCCACTATTTGATCAAGGGTGGAGCCAGCCACCGAACGGCAGGTTCCGGACAACCGTGAAGACCAGCAGCAATGCTCCAAGACTCCACAGCTGCGCCGGCCCGAGGTCGATCCGCATCGGCCGTCCGCGCGCCGCGCGGACCACCCAGACGGTCCACAGAACGGCGAAGGCCACGTACCCCGCCACGGCGAGCGCGTTGGCGCCGAGAGCCGTCGTCCAGTCTCCGTGGACGAAGGCGTAGGCGCTGCGCAGACCGCCGCAGCCCGGGCAGTACACGCCGGTCAGACGCAGCAGCGGGCAGACGGGGTAGTGGCCGGGTTCGTTGGGGTCGACCGTCCCGACGTACGCGAAGGCCCCGACGACGGCCGCGAGCACCCCGGCGGGCACGGCCACCCGGCCCAGGACGGCACCGGCGCCCGACGACACGCCTTGTTGAGCCGGCTCGGTGTTCACCTGACGCATTCTGCCTCCTGCGGGGCGTGCACGCGCGAAGGGCGGCTCCGGCGCTCTCGCCGGGCCGCCCCTGCCGGTCCGAGAACCGGTCCCCTACGGGGTTCAGCTCTCGGCACCCGCCGGTTCACCCGCGACCTTGTGGCCCTGACGTCCCCGGGTGGTGGGCTTCTGCTTGCCGAGGCCCATCGCGGCCATGATCCAGCCGACGACACCGCCGAGGACCACGACCACCATGCCGGCCCAGAAGCCCACCGGCTCGGCCATCACCATGAAGGCGCCCGATACGCAGAAACCGATGATGGTGATGGTGACGCCGGTCCAGGCGGCCAAAGTGTGACCGTGGCTGTTGCCCGCCATGACTTGCTCCTCGTTGCTGAGTTGCTGGTTGTTGAATGCAGTACGTGGTGAGCCGGACGCTCGTCGCCCATTGTCACGCACGCGCACGCGTGGAGGATGCCCGGGGTCAACACAGCGAGTCTCCCCGGGGCTGAGAGGGACCGGCGAGCCGGGTACGGCTGCGCCGCGCGGGAGATCCTGCGCTGGATCGAAGCCGAGAGTGGGAGAGCGACCAGCCACGAGGGACCCACGGGCGGCGCACCGCCCTGCCGGCGGAGCGCTTATGCCCCGGTCGGGTCCTCGCCCCGGTCGAGGGCCTTCCAGATCTCCTCGGGCCGCTCGGGGTCCACGGCCCCCGCCCGGCGGCGCGGACGCGGGGCGCCGCCGCGCTCGTACCGTCCGGACATGGCGGGCCACAGACGGCCGTAGCGCAGGGCGAGGAGTCCGGCGAGGAGGATCAGCGCGCCACCGACGGCGGCCGCGTACGGCCAGGCCGTGTGGCTGAGGGTGCTCACCGTGGCCGCGGTGTCGCCGGTGGCCCGCGCGGCCTTCTCGTCGAGCGCGGAGCTGTCGGAGGCGCCGAGGAAGGCCGCGGCGACCGTGCCGGCGCCGGACAGCGCGAGCAGTCCGGCGACCAGGAGCCGGCCGGAGCGCCGGACGGCGAAGACGGCGACGAGCGCGGCGAGGCCGACTATGGCGAGGGCCGCGGGCACGCCCGTGACATCGCTGCCGCTGGCGGTCAGCGGGAAGGCGCCGCCTGCGACCGTCGCGGTGCCCTCCGACCAGCGCTGGCGGGTGGCGAGCAGCGCGACGGCCGCGCCGAGCGCGCCGGCCAGCAGGGCGACGGCGAGGCTGAGGCGGCCGGCCCGGCCGGGAAGGGCCGCCTCGGAACGTGGGGAAGGTACGGGTACGGCAGTCACGTACCCCACTATGTCCTGAACCCCGGGCGCACCGTCACCCGGGGCTCACGTGAGAAGCGCCCCATTCGTCGCCCCGTTCACGCTCCTTCGTCGGAAACGCCCTACTGTCCGAGGCGGTTCGCCGTGTGGACCGCGCGCAGGACCGCCGCCGCCTTGTTGCGGCACTCGTTGTCCTCCGCGACCGGGTCGGAGTCGGCGACGACGCCGGCGCCCGCCTGGACGTACGCCGTGCCGTCGCGCAGGAGGGCCGTGCGGATGGCGATGGCGGTGTCGGAGTCACCGGCGAAGTCGAGGTAGCCGACGGCGCCGCCGTACAACCCCCGCCTGGACGGCTCCAGTTCGTCGATGATCTGCATCGCGCGCGGCTTGGGCGCTCCGGAGAGCGTGCCGGCCGGGAAACAGGCCGTCAGGACGTCGAACGCGGTGCGGCCGGGTGCCACGCGGCCGGTGACGGTCGAGACGATGTGCATGACGTGCGAGTACCGCTCGACGGACATGAAGTCGACGACCTCGACGGAGCCGGGCTCGCAGACCCGGCCGAGGTCGTTGCGTCCGAGGTCGACGAGCATGAGGTGTTCGGCGCGTTCCTTGGGGTCGGCGAGCAGTTCGTCGGCGAGGGCCTGGTCCTCCTGAGGGGTCGCCCCGCGGTGCCGGGTGCCCGCGATGGGGTGGACCATCGCGCGTCCGTCCTCGACCTTGACGAGGGCCTCGGGGGACGATCCGACGACGTCGAACCCGTCGAATCGGAACAGGTACATGTACGGGGACGGGTTGGTGGCGCGCAGGACCCGGTAGACGTCCAGCGCGCTTGCCGTGCAGGGTGTTTCGAAGCGCTGGGAGGGGACCACCTGGAAGGCTTCCCCGGCCCGGATGCGCTCCTTGATGTCGTCGACGGCCCGCTGGTAGTCGGGGCCGCCCCACAGGGCCGTGTACTCGGGGAGCTCGGAGGGCGGGAGCGCGGCGGGTGGCTGGGCGACCGCACGCGAGAGGTCGGCCTGCATGGCGTCGAGGCGGGCCACGGCGTCGGCGTGGGCCTCGTCGACGCCCGTGTCGAGGTCGTTGTGGTTGATCGCGTTGGCGATCAGCAGGACCGAGCCTTCCCAGTGGTCCATGACGGCCAGGTCGCTGGTGAGCAGCATGGTCAGCTCGGGCAGCTTGAGGTCGTCGCGCTCGCCGGGGCCGATCTTCTCCAGGCGGCGCACGATGTCGTACCCGAGGTAGCCGACCATGCCGCCGGTGAAGGGCGGCAGGCCCTCCTCGTGGGGGGTGTGGAGGGTCTCGATGGTGGCGCGCAGGGCGGCGAGCGGGTCGCCGTCCGTGGGCACGCCGACGGGCGGGGTGCCGAGCCAGTGGGCCTGGCCGTCGCGGGCCGTGAGGGTGGCGCTGGAGCGGACGCCGACGAAGGAGTAGCGGGACCAGGACCGACCGTTCTCCGCGGACTCCAGCAGGAAGGTGCCGGGGCGCTCGGCGGCGAGCTTGCGGTAGAGCGCGACCGGGGTGTCGCCGTCGGCGAGGAGCTTGCGGGTGACGGGGATGACGCGCCGGTCGGTGGCCAGCTTGCGGAAGGTCTCGAGGTCCATGGCGGCTGACCTTACTGACCCTGTGGCAGGGCGCCGGAATCGGCGTCCTCGAACGACACGTCGAGCAGGACGTCGGCGTCGAAGCAGTTGCGGGCGCCGGTGTGGCAGGCGGCGCCGACCTGGTCGACCTTGACGAGCACGGTGTCGGCGTCGCAGTCGAGGGCGACGGACTTCACGTGCTGGAAGTGGCCGGAGGTGTCGCCCTTGACCCAGTACTCCTGCCGGCTGCGCGACCAGTAGGTGCAGCGGCCGGTGGTCAGGGTGCGGTGCAGTGCCTCGTCGTCCATCCAGCCGAGCATGAGCACCTCACCGGTGTCGTACTGCTGGGCGACGGCGGGGACGAGCCCGTCGGGGCCGCGCTTGAGGCGCGCGGCGATCTCCGGGGCCAGGGGGCTGCGGCCGTCGGACCTGCTGGGCGGAGGCGTGCTGCTGGTCATGGGGCCATTGTGCCGCGACCCACTGACACTCCCCTCGGTATGTCCACTGGGCGGACTCGGGGGGCAGTCGTAGGCTTGCGAGCATGTCTACCTACGCGAAGCGTGAACGACTTCTTCTCGCCGACCTGTTGGAGACCGAGGGTCCCGACGCCCCGACGTTGTGCGAGGGCTGGCGGACCCGGGATCTCGCCGCCCATGTGGTGGTGCGCGAGCGCCGCCCGGACGCCGCCGGCGGGCTGCTGATCAAGCAGCTCGGGGCCCGCCTCGACCGGGTGATGGCGGAGTTCGCCGACAAGCCGTACGAGGAGCTGATCCAGCTGATCCGTACCGGCCCGCCGCGTTTCTCGCCTTTCTCGCTGAAGCAGGTCGACGAGGCGTCGAACACCGTCGAGTTCTACGTCCACACGGAGGACGTCCGCAGGGCGCGGCCCGACTGGACGCCCCGCGAGCTGGACCCGGTCTTCCAGGACGCCCTGTGGTCCCGCCTGGAGCGCACCGCCCGGCTGACGGGCCGCGGCGCGGCGACGGGCCTGGTGCTGCGCCGTCCGGACGGTCAGACGGCGGTCGCCCATCGCGGCACCCCGGTGGTCACGGTGACCGGCGAGCCGTCCGAACTCCTGCTGTTCGCGTACGGCCGGCAGAACGTCGCCGACGTGGAACTGGAGGGCGACAAGGACGCGATCGCCAAGCTGCACGAATCAAAACAGCTGGGCATCTGATGGCGCGCAGCGCGCCCCTTTAGGGGCGCGGGGAACTGCGCGACCAGCCACAACCGGGCCGCGGCAAAAGAACTGCGTGTCAGCGAACAGGATGCCCAGCCGCCCGCAGGGCATCCTTCACCTGCCCGATCCGCAGATCACCGAAGTGGAAGACGGACGCGGCCAGGACGGCGTCCGCGCCGCCCGCGACGGCCGGCGCGAAGTCGGCGAGCCGACCGGCCCCCCCACTGGCGATCAGCGGCACACGCACATGCTTGCGTACGGCCTCGATCATCTCGATGTCGTAGCCGTCCTTCGTGCCGTCCGCGTCCATCGAGTTGAGCAGGATCTCGCCGGCGCCCAGTTCGGCGGCCTGGTGCGCCCACTCGACGGCGTCGATGCCGGTGCCGCGCCGGCCGCCGTGGGTGGTGACCTCGAAGGACCCGGATGCGGTGCGGCGGGCGTCCACGGACAGCACGAGCACCTGTCGGCCGAACCGCTCGGCGATCTCGCGGATCAGCTCCGGACGCGCGATGGCGGCCGTGTTGACGCCCACCTTGTCGGCGCCGGCGCGCAGCAGCTTGTCGACGTCCTCGGCCGCGCGCACCCCACCGCCCACGGTGAGCGGGATGAACACCTGTTCGGCGGTGCGGCGCACCACGTCGTAGGTGGTCTCGCGGTTGCCCGAGGAGGCGGTGATGTCCAGGAACGTCAGTTCGTCGGCGCCCTCGGCGTCGTACACCTTGGCCATCTCGACGGGGTCGCCCGCGTCGCGGAGGTTCTGGAAGTTGACGCCCTTGACGACCCGGCCGTTGTCCACGTCCAGGCAGGGGATGACTCGTACGGCGAGTGTCATGCCGCGGACCCCCTTCGGAACGCCTCCACCTCGACCTCGACGACCAGGCTGGGGTCCACGAGGCCGGCGACGATGATCATGGACGCGGCGGGCCGCACGGAGTCGAACAGCTCCTTGTGTGCGCGCCCGACGTCGTCCACGTCCCGCGCGTGGGTGAGGTACATGCGCGTGCGCACGACGTCGCCGCTGCCGAGACCCAGCTGCTCCAGCGCCGCGAACGCGACGTTGAAGGCGTTGACCGCCTGCTCGTAGGGACCGCCTGCGGCGATCTCGCCGTCCACTATCGAGGTGCAGCCGGAGACCAGCACCAGGCCGTTCGGCAGTTCCACCGCGCGGGAGTACCCGAAGGTCTCCTCCCAGGGAGCACCGGTCGTGACACGCCGTACGTCGCTCACTGAGCCACCGCCTCCAGGGCCTCTTCCAGGGTGAACGCCTTCGCGTACAGGGCCTTCCCGACGATGGAGCCCTCGACACCGAGCGGCACCAGTTCGGCGATGGCCCGCAGGTCGTCCAGGGACGACACGCCACCGGAGGCCACGACCGGGCGGTCGGTCGCCGCGCAGACGTTCCTCAGCAGCTCCAGGTTCGGGCCCTGGAGGGTGCCGTCCTTGGCGATGTCGGTCACGACATACCGGGCGCAGCCCTCGGAGTTGAGGCGCTCCAGCGTCTCGTAGAGGTCGCCGCCGTCCCGGGTCCAGCCGCGTCCGCGGAGGGTCGTTTCCCGTACGTCCAGGCCGACCGCGATCTTGTCGCCGTGCTCGGCGATGACCTTGGCGACCCAATCCGGGGTCTCCAGGGCGGCGGTGCCGAGATTCACCCGGGTGCAGCCGGTGGCGAGGGCGGCGGCCAGCGTGTCGTCGTCGCGGATGCCGCCGGACAGCTCCACCTTGATGTCCATCGCCCCGGCGACCTCGGCGATCAGCTTGCGGTTGTCACCGGTGCCGAAGGCCGCGTCCAGGTCGACCAGGTGCAGCCATTCGGCGCCTGAGCGCTGCCAGGCGAGGGCGGCCTCCAGGGGGGAGCCGTACGAGGTCTCCGTACCGGACTCGCCGTGCACGAGGCGGACGGCCTGGCCGTCGCGGACGTCGACGGCGGGGAGAAGTTCGAGCTTCGCCATGGTCTACAGGGTTCCGATCCAGTTGGTGAGCAGCTGCGCTCCGGCGTCGCCGGACTTCTCGGGGTGGAACTGGGTGGCCCACAGGGCGCCGTTCTCGACGGCCGCCACGAAGGGCTTGCCGTGCGTCGACCAGGTGACCTTGGGGGCGCGCATCAGCGGGTTCGCGGTCTCCAGGGCCCAGTCGTGGACGGCGTACGAGTGGACGAAGTAGAAGCGCGCGTCGGTGTCCAGGCCCGCGAAGAGCTGGGAGTCGGCCGGGGCCTCGACGGTGTTCCAGCCCATGTGGGGCACGATGTCGGCCTGGAGCGGCTCCACGGAGCCGGGCCACTCGTCGAGGCCCTCGGTCTCGACGCCGTGTTCGATACCGCGTGCGAAGAGGATCTGCATGCCCACGCAGATGCCCATCACCGGACGGCCGCCGGACAGTCGGCGCCCGACGATCCAGTCGCCGCGCGCCTCCTTGAGGCCCTGCATACAGGCGGCGAAGGCGCCGACGCCCGGTACGAGCAGTCCGTCCGCGTTCATGGCCGTGTCGAAGTCACGCGTTATCTCGACTTCGGCACCCGCGCGCGCGAGAGCGCGTTCCGCCGACCTCACGTTCCCGAAGCCGTAGTCGAAGACGACGACCTTCTTGGACGTTCTGGATGCTGTGGACGCGCTCAATTCCATACCTCCAGCCTCATGACCCCGGCGACCAGACACATCGCGGCGCCTATCGAGAGCAGCACGATGAGGCTCATCGGCATCTTCTGCTTGACGAAGGAGTAGATCCCGCCGAGCAGGAAGAGTCCGACGACGATCAGGATGGTGGAGAGGCCGCTCATGGCTTTACAGGGCGCCCTTCGTGGAGGGGAGGATGCCCGCCGCGCGCGGGTCGCGCTCGGAGGCGTAGCGCAGAGCCCGCGCGAGGGCCTTGAACTGGCACTCCACGATGTGGTGCGCGTTGCGCCCGTAGGGCACGTGCACGTGCAGCGCGATCTGGGCCTGGGCGACGAAGGACTCCAGGATGTGCCGGGTCATCGTGGTGTCGTACTCGCCGATCATCGGCGCCATCTTCTCGGGCTCGGTGTGCACGAGGTAGGGGCGGCCGCTCAGGTCGACCGTCACCTGGGCGAGGGACTCGTCCAGGGGGACCGTGCAGTTGCCGAAGCGGTAGATGCCCACCTTGTCGCCGAGTGCCTGCTTGAAGGCGGCACCGAGGGCGAGGGCGGTGTCCTCGATGGTGTGGTGCGAGTCGATGTGCAGGTCGCCCTCGGTCTTCACGGTGAGGTCGAACAGACCGTGCCGGCCGAGCTGGTCGAGCATGTGGTCGTAGAAGCCGACGCCCGTCGACACCTCGACCTTGCCGGTGCCGTCGAGATCGATCTCGACGAGGACCGACGTCTCCTTGGTGGTGCGCTCCACGCGTCCGACGCGGCTCATGACTTGTCCTGCTCCTTCTTCAGTTCACGTACCGCGTTCAGGAACGCGTCGTTCTCGGCGGGAGTTCCGGCGGAGACCCGCAGCCATCCCGGCACACCGTTGTCCCGGACCAGGACACCCTGGTCGAGGATCGTCTGCCATGCCTCGTGGGAGTCCGCGAAGGTGCCGAACTGCACGAAGTTGGCGTCGGACTCGGTGACGTCGAACCCGATGGCGCGCAGTTCGGTGACCAGGCGGTCCCGCTCGGCCTTCAGCTGCTCGACGTACCCCAGCAGCGTGTCGGTGTGCTCCAGGGCCGCCAGGGCGGTCGCCTGCGCCACGGCCGACAGGTGGTAGGGCAGTCGTACGAGCTGCACGGCGTCGACGACGGCGGGGTGCGCGGCGAGATAGCCGAGGCGCAGGCCCGCCGCGCCGAACGCCTTCGACATGGTCCGCGAGACGACGAGATTCGGCCGTCCTTCGATCAGCGGCAGCAGTGAGTCGCCGTGGCTGAACTCGATGTACGCCTCGTCGACCACCACCATTGAGGGCTTGGCGGCCTGCGCGGCCTCGTAGAGCGCGAGGACGGTCTCGCGCGGGACCGCGTTTCCGGTGGGGTTGTTGGGGGTGGTGACGAAGACGACGTCGGGCCGGTGCTCGGCGATGGCCTTCTCGGCCGCCGCGAGATCGATGGTGAAGTCCTCGTTGCGGGGGCCGGAGATCCAGCCGGTGCCCGTCCCGCGCGCGATGAGCCCGTGCATCGAGTACGACGGCTCGAAGCCGATCGCGGTACGGCCGGGGCCGCCGAAGGTCTGGAGCAGCTGCTGGATGACCTCGTTGGAGCCGTTGGCGGCCCAGACGTTGGCGAGGCCGACCTCGTGGCCCGAGGTGTCCGTCAGGTACTCGGCGAGCCGCGTACGCAGCTCCACGGCGTCCCGGTCGGGGTAGCGGTTGAGGTCCCGGGCCGCCTCGCGCACCCGCTCGGCGATCCGCTCGACGAGCGCGTCGGGCAGCGGGTAGGGGTTCTCGTTGGTGTTCAGCCGTACGGGGACGTCGAGCTGGGGCGCGCCATAGGGCGACTTGCCGCGCAGTTCGTCCCGCACGGGGAGATCATCGATGCCGAATTTCACTTGCTCGCCGGTACCTTCCATCCGAACCTCGCCTTGACCGCCGCGCCGTGCGCCGGCAGGTCCTCCGCCTCCGCCAGCGTCACCACGTGATGCGCCACGTCGGCCAGCGCGTCCCGCGTGTAGTCGACGATGTGGATGCCGCGCAGGAAGGACTGGACGGAGAGGCCGGAGGAGTGGCAGGCGCAGCCGCCGGTCGGCAGGACGTGGTTGGACCCGGCCGCGTAGTCGCCGAGCGAGACCGGCGACCAGGGTCCGACGAAGATCGCGCCGGCGTTCCTTACCCGGTCGGCCACTGCCGCGGCGTTCGCGGTCTGGATCTCCAGGTGCTCGGCGCCGTAGGCGTCGACGACCCGCAGCCCCTCCTCCACACTGTCCACGATGACGATCGCGGACTGCCGGCCGGCCAGCGCCGGGGCGACCCGGTCCTCGATGTGCTTGGTGGCCGCGACCTGCGGCTCCAGCTCCTTCTCGACCGCCTCCGCGAGCGCCACGGAGTCCGTGACGAGGACGGCGGCGGCCAGCGGGTCGTGCTCCGCCTGGCTGATCAGGTCGGCGGCGACGTGCACCGGGTCGGCGGTGTCGTCGGCGAGGATCGCGATCTCGGTGGGGCCGGCCTCGGTGTCGATGCCGATCTTGCCCGCGAAGTACCGCTTGGCGGCGGCGACCCAGATGTTGCCGGGGCCGGTCACCATGTTGGCGGGCGCGCAGGACTCGGTGCCGTACGCGAACATCGCGACGGCGGTCGCGCCACCGGCCGCGTAGACCTCGTCGACGCCGAGCAGGGCGCAGGCGGCGAGGATGGTGGGGTGCGGCAGCCCGCCGAAGTCGGCCTGGGCCGGGGAGGCGAGCGCGATGGACTCGACGCGCGCTTCCTGCGCGGGCACGACGTTCATGATCACGGAGGACGGGTACACGGCACGGCCGCCGGGCGCGTACAGCCCGACCCGGTCCACGGGCACCCACTTCTCGGTGACCGAACCGCCGGGCACGACCTGGGTCGTGTGCGTCGTACGGCGCTGCTCGCGGTGGACGAGACGGGCGCGCCGGATGGACTCCTCCAGGGCCGCGCGGACGGCCGGGTCGAGCTGCTCCAGGGCGTCGGCGATGGCCTTCGCGGGGACGCGTACGGATTCCAGCCGGACTCCGTCGAACTTCTCGGCGAAGTCGATCAGCGCCGCGTCGCCCCGATGATGCACGGCCTCGCAGATCGGACGCACCTTCTCCAGGGCGGCCGAGACGTCGAAGTCGGCTCGGGGCAGCAGGTCGCGCAGGGCGGGTCCCTCAGGGAGGGCGTCGCCGCGCAGATCGATTCGAGAGATCACGCGGACAATTCTCTCAGACGTGGATCGGGTGCCGTTCGCGCGTATCAGTGGCTGATACAGAGCGTCGCGCGTCCTTCCGCGGGCCTCCCACGGGAACTCGGAAGATCACCTTCACGTCTTGAGTTCAGAGGGTTACTGAGCGGGCAGAACGGTTGTACCAAACCCGCTGGTGACGCTTGATGACGCGGGGAGGAGTGGGAAAAGTCGTGACTGAGGGTGCCGGCATCCGCACGGGGGACTCAAGGAACACGGGGGAACCGCCGGACGACCTGAGCGCCGCCGAGCTGGGCATGTGGCTGGCCTTCCGCAACGGCAGCGTGTACGACCTGAGGAGCGGCGACACCGTCGTCGACGATCCGCACGGCGGCCATCCGTGGGGCGCGGAACGCACCGTGCGGGCCCGCATCGTGTGCTGGCTGCTCCTCGACGGGCCGCCCGCGCTCGCCGGGCGAGTGTCGTCCCTCAAGCTCACCGGCGTGCAGATCAGCGGCACGCTGGATCTGGCGGGCGGCACGGTCGTGCCGTACGTCGAGCTGAAGGGCTGCCGCTTCGAGAAGGAGATCCTCCTGCCGGAGGCGCACTTCACGACCCTTCGGATGGTGGACTGCTCGGTGCCGCGGCTGGAGGCGGCCCGGGTGCACACCGAGGGCGATCTGCACCTCCCCCGGTGCCGCTTCCACAACGGCGCCCGGCTCACGGACGCGCAGATCGGGACGGATCTGCTGCTCAACCAGGCCGTCGTCTATCGGGACCGGCGCGGACGCTCGATCGTCGCGGACGGCATGAGCGTCGGCCAGGACCTCCAGGCGGAGATGCTGGAATCGCACGGCGAGTTCAGCCTGCGCGGTGCCACGATCGGGGTCTCGCTGAGCCTGCGCGGCAGCCGGCTCGCCAACCCCTACGGGAGACTCGCGCTCAACGCCCCCCAGCTGACCGTGGGCCGCACGCTGTATCTGACCCCCGCGGGCGTCTGGAACCCCATCATGACCAGCGGCACGACCCCCGCGCGCGGGACGCGCATCCAGCGTTTCGAGTGCGAGGGCGGCATCCGGCTCGACGACGGCCGGTTCGGCGACGCCGTCGACCTGGAACGCGCGAGGCTCACCTTCACCGACGACCAGGAGCTGTCGCTGCGCCGGGTGCAGACCCCCGAGCTGCGCTTCCTAGGAGAGCGGCCGGAGCGCGGCAAGGTGGTGCTGTCGGGCGCGAAGGTCGTCAACCTCGTGGACCGGGCGAGCAGTTGGCCGGGGCCGGGCAACCTGCACATGGGCGGCTTCGGGTACGAGAACCTCGTACCGCAGGGGCCGTTCCCGCCGGCGGAGCGGCTGGCGTGGGTGGCGGCGGCGACCGCCGAGTACAGCCCGGAGCCGTACGAGCGGCTGGCCACCGTGCTGCGCAACGGCGGCGAGGACGAGGACGCGCGCGAGGTGCTGCTCGCCAAGCAGCGCCGGCGCCGCGAGACCCTGCCGCCGGCGGCGAAGCTGTGGGGGTACGTGCAGGACTGGACGGTCGCCTACGGGTACCGGCCCGGCCGGGCCGCCGTGTGGATGGCGGTGCTGTGGGCGGCGAGTTCGGTGGCGTTCGCGCACGCCAGCCATCCGCCGCTGAAGAGCGGGGAGCACCCGCCCTGGAATCCCTCCCTCTTCGCCCTCGACCTGCTTCTCCCGGTGATCGATCTGGGCCAGGTCGGCTTCTGGCAGCTGCGCGGCGGCTGGCAGTGGCTGTCCGCTGTGATCATCATGCTGGGCTGGATCCTGGCCACGACGGTGGCGGCGGGAGCGACCCGGACACTGCGCAGAAGCTGAGCAGGGGCCGAGCAGGGAGCCGAGGCGGCCAGAAGTGAGCCCGGTTCATCTTTTGCCATTCCTTGACTCCTCGCCGTACAACTAAAAACGGGTTGGGCATTTGGGCTGGCGCGGCCTCGACCTGCGCCTTTCAATGGTCGACACCATGGCCTCGCTGCGTGCGTTCCTCCGTGCCACCAGGACGGAACGGAACACTCCGCCGTCTCCGCTCCTCGCCACCGCCGGACTGACCGCCGACGACGAGGTACTGCTCGACGCGCCCGACGCCCGTCTCGGCCCCGCGCTCGTCGCGGCGGGCCGGGACGAGTACCGCCCCGCGGCCGAACTGCTGGCCGCCACCCGCGCCACGACGGAGTGGGAGAACCGCGACCGATACGTGGTCCGGCTGGCCGCGTTCGCGCACTCCCGCGCCGAGTGGTTCACGTCCTGGCGCTCCGCCGCCCCGCACGACCCGGACATGCTGCTGGTCGGCGCCGAACTGGCCGTGACCCGCGCCTGGGCCTCCCCGGCCCGCGCCGAACTCCTCCAGCAGACCGGCCCGTTGGTCGAGGCTGCCGCGGCGGGCGACCCGCGCGACCCGGTGCCCTGGCGGATCGCCCTGGACCGGGCCCGGGGCAGCGACGCGGACCACGGTGAGTTCGAGCGACTGTGGGGCGAGGCCGTACGCCGCTCCCCGCACCACTACGGCTGCCATGTCGCCGCGCTCCAGTACCTGTCCACGAGCCCCTTACTGTCCCCGGGCGGGCGCGGCTCGCACCGCGAGTGCTTCGACTTCGCCGAGCGGGCCGCGCAGGACGCCCTGCCCGGCTCGCTCGTCCAAGCGCTGCCCCTGCACGCGGCCTTCGCCTGTCTGACCGAGGGCGACGGCGACACGGTGGTGGGCCGGGCTCGCCTGGACGCGGCGGCTGACTCCGCCATCGCCCTGTCGGCGATCTACCCGGCGGCAGCCCCCTGGCCGGCCGAGCTGCGCAACCTGCTGACGTACGTCCTGGTGGGACTCGACCGCTGGGAGGACGCTCTGCTCCAACTGCGCCTGACCGGCCCGTACACCACGTCCTTTCCCTGGGACCGGTTCTCGGACGACCCCCTCGGCCGCTTCCTCGAAGCACGTGAGGAGGTCCGCCGGAACGCACCCGCCGCCCGTTGCTCGACCTGCGCCGGTCATCCACGGAGTGAGCACGGCGGACGCGCACACTCCGGCGACCATTAGGCTTTCCCGTCGTGACCATCGTCCGGCTGCCGCTCTTTCCGCTGAACTCGGTGCTGTTCCCGGGACTCGTACTCCCGCTGAACATCTTCGAGGAGCGTTATCGCGCCATGATGCGCGAACTTCTGAAGACCCCCGAGGACGAACCACGCCGGTTCGCCGTCGTGACGATTCGCGACGGCCATGAGGTGGCGCCCAGCGCACAGGGCCTGCCCGACCGGACGGCGGTGCCCGAACGCGGGCCCACGGCGGGCTTCGGCGACGACCCGGTCAAGGCGTTCCACTCCGTGGGGTGCGTGGCGGACGCGGCGACCATCAGGGAACGCGAGGACGGGACGTACGAGGTGCTGGCCACCGGTACGACCCGGGTGCGGCTGGTGTCGGTGGACGCGTCGGGCCCCTTCCTGACGGCGGAGCTGGAGGAGCTGGAGGAATTCCCCGGCGACGAGGCGGGCACGCTGGCGGAGGGCGTCCTCAGAGCCTTCCGCCAGTACCAGAAACGCCTGGCGGGCGCGCGGGAACGGTCTCTGTCGACGGGCGCCGACCTTCCCGACGAGCCGGCGGTGGTGTCGTATCTGGTGGCGGCGGCGACGATGCTCGACACCCCGTCGAAGCAGCGCCTCCTCGAGGCCCCGGACACGGCGTCCCGCCTCCGCGAGGAACTGGCACTTCTGCGCACGGAGACGGCGATCATCCGCAACCTCCCGTCACTGCCGGCCTCGGAACTGACGCGCAGCCCGACAAGCCTCAACTGACCGGGGAGCGGACATGGCGAAGAAGAAGCAGCAGCAGTCGGGCGGAACACCGGCGACGGTGGCCCTGGCGGCGGCGGGCGTCACGTACACCGTGCACGCGTACGAGCACGACCCCGCGCATCCCTCGTACGGCGAGGAGGCCGCCGAGGCGATGGGAGTGTCGCCGGAGCGCGTCTTCAAGACGCTGGTGGCGGACGTGGACGGGGTCCTGACGGTCGCGGTGGTGCCCGTGGCGGGCCAGCTGGACCTGAAGGCGCTGGCGACGGCGGTGTCGGGCAAACGGGCGTCCATGGCGGACCCCACCCTCGCGGAACGCACGACGGGCTACGTCAGGGGCGGTATCTCCCCCCTGGGCCAGCGCAAGAAGCTCCGAACGGTCCTTGACGCATCGGCGGACACCCACCCCACGATCTGCGTCTCGGCGGGCCGCCGAGGGCTGGAGGTCGAACTGTCCCCCACCGACCTCACCCGCCTCACCCAGGCGGTAAGGGCGCCGATCGCCCGCCCGTGAAGGGGCCACTCGGCACCTCTTCAGCGCCGGCCCGCACCCCCAGCCGCTCGGCGATTGAGACGCAGACCCGCATTTCCAGCCCGTCCGGCGATTGAGGACGCAGACCCACCCCTCCAGCCCGTCCGGCACTTGAGGACAAGGCCCCTTCAGGGCCGGAGCGGGGGTCTGGGGGCGCAGCCCCCAGGAACAGGATGGGACGGGTAGGGGCGGCGGGGGCGAGAAAACTACACCGCCGGCGGCGCCTCCTCCGGATCCCGCGGCCCGAACAACCCCGTCAACCCCAGATGCACCACCAGCGCGGCCACGGACCACACCATCAGCACCCCCTTCGCCCCCAGCTTCAACGGCGCCGAGAACGTGACCCCCTTGCCCACCTCCTTCGAGTGAGCGATCACATCCTGGGCGGGCCCGAGCCACACCCCCAGCCGCCAAGCCAGCACCGACCCGAGCAGCCCCCCGACCGTCAGCGCCACCACCAGCGGCACACCCCCGCGCCGCCGCACCAGGAACACCCCCAGCGCAGTCACCGCCCCCACGGCCAACGCCAGCAGAGTAAACGTTCCGTCGACCCCGATGGCCTGCTCGCCCTCGCTGTCCTTGACGAACACGGTCCAGCGGTTGTTGACGATCTCCCCGACCAACGCCACGTTCGGCGCCAGCCACCACCACAGCAGCCCGAGCAGCACCCCGCCGAGCGCCGTCACCACCGTGACGACGGCGGCCTCCCGCAGTTCGGTCTTCATGCCGGGGCCGTCCTGTCCGTAGGCCGGCGCGAACCCGCTCCCCCCGGACGGCTCCGGCCAGAACTGCCAGGACCGTCCGTCCGGAGCCTCCTGGAGCGAAGGCTGTTGCTGCAAGGGCTGCGAACCCTCCGCACGGTCGTGCGAGGGCTCATGATGCGGCGGCGGAGGCGGAGTCAGCGGTGCGGTCACCCTGACATCGTGCCAGGCCCGTCTGTGCGGCGCGTCACCGGACGGCCGCCCGGCGGTACGCCCAGGTCGCGACGGCCAGCGAGACCACCCCGACCCCCGCGCACACGGCCAGGTCACCGAACACGAAGGCCCAGTCGGGGTGGGGCCCGAAGGTCCGGGCGAAGGCCTCCACGCCGTAGGTCGAAGGCAGCAGATCCCGCGCGAACCGAACGACCTCCGGCATCCGGTCCGCCGGCAGCACCCCCAGCAGCAGCGCCGCCGACATGCCCAACTGCCCGAGCAGCGTGGCCAGTTCCGGCCGGGGCGCGAGCAGCCCGAACGCGGCGCCGAGCCCGGCGAGCGCGGCCCCCGCGAGCGGGATCACCAGCGCGAGCACCCACAGATGCGTCAGCGGCAGCCCGAACAGCACGCACCCGAACACCGCCGTCACCACGGTCCCCGGCACGGTGAAGGAGGCGTACGCTCCCGCGGCCCCCAGCACCACGGCGGCGGGCGGCACCGGCAGCGTCGCGTAGTGATCGAGCCCGCCACTGGCCCGCAGCTGCCCGAAGTACTGGGCGAGCAGATTCAGCGCGACAAAGGCCACGACGAGCACCGAAGCCCCGGCCACCACGGCCCGAGCCTCGCCGCCCCCGTCCACGACCCCCCGCATCAGGATCATGATCCCGACGGACTGGAAGGTCGCCACGAACAGCAGCGGAATCCGGGCGACCCGGGCCCGGGACAGCTGTGCCCGGTACACCGCGACCAGCGCGGGCCACAGCCGCACACGAGGACCGAGCTCGGCCATCGCCCCGCGCGCGGGCGTCTTCGTTACGGCCACGGCGCTGCCCGGCAGCACCTCGGCGGGTACGACACTCACGTCGAGCTGCTCCTCTTCGTCCCGGTCACGACAGCCGCCCTCTCCCCCACCAGCGCCCGCACACCTACCCGTACGGATCCGAGGCCCCCCGCACTCACACCCGTCGACCCGTAGCCGCCGCTCACGCCTTCACCAGCCCCTGCGTCGTGTTCCCGCCGAGCGCCAGATACACGTCCTCCAGGCTCGGCGTGGCCAGCGTGAAGTCGTCCAGCGCGGTGAACGCGGCCCCGCCGGTGACGGTGGCCACGGCCGCGCGGGCCTCCTCCGGGGCCAGCCGCAGGGTCCACCTGCGCCCCGACTCGACAGCCCGGTCACGCAGCGCGGCCACCTCGGGGACGTGCAACGGCGCCGTCTCGCGCCAGACCAGGTCGACCCGGACCTCGCCCGCGACCTGCTCCTTCAGCCCGGCGGGCGTGTCACAGGCGATCACGCGCCCCCGGTCGAGCACGGCCACCCGGTCGAGCACCGTCTCGGCCTCGATCACGTTGTGCGTCACCAGCAGCACCGTCGTACCGCGCTCGGCGCGCCGCCGGTCGACCGCCGACCACACCGCCCGCCGAGCCACCGGATCCATTCCGGTCGTCGGCTCGTCGAGGACCAGCAGCGGACGTTCCCCGACGAGGGCGGTCGCGAAGCACGCGAGCCGCCGCTGCCCGCCGGACAGCTTGCGGATGGGCCGGGCGGCCAGTGCCGTGAGCCCCAGCTCCTCCAGCACCGCGTCCCGCTCCGCCCGCGCCCGCCGTACCTCCAGGCCGCGCAGTCGCGCGGTGGTCTCGGCGGCGAGCGAGACGGTCAGTTCGTCGAGGGCGCTGGACTCCTGGCCGAGGTAGGCGAGGATGCGGGCGGCCCGCTCCGGGTGGCGCACGATGTCGTGGCCGAGGATCTCGACGCTGCCCCGGTCGGGGCGCATCAGGCCGGTGATCTGCCGGACGAGGGTCGACTTGCCGGCGCCGTTCGGCCCGAGCAGGCCGAAGATCTCCCCACGCCGGACGTCCAGCTCCACGGCGTCGGTGGCCTGTACCTCGGGTGTTCCGGGGGCGCCGCGGCGACCGCGTACCGCGCGATAGGTCTTGGTGAGATCGCGCACCGCGCACACGACATCGTCACCGTGTCGGGCTGCGTGTGCCGTGCTCGTCCTCACGAAGGACGAGAGTACGGGGTGCCCGACTCCGCCTGAAATCCAACCCCCGCCGTGCCCGCGCCCCACCGGGACCGCTCACTCCGCGGTGGGCGCGTGTTCCGCGGCGGTACGGACGTCGATCTCGCGCCAGAAGCCGGCTCTGATCGCGTACCGGTCGTGTTCGTCGATCTGGTCGTCCTTGTGGGCGAGCAGACCGAAGCGGGCGGCGTAGCGCAGCAGCTCGCCGTCGATGCGGTGTGGGATGCGGGGGTACATCGTGGACAGTTTCGGCAGCTGGGCGGGGTCGGGGAGGCGTTCCATCCAGCGGCGCGCGAACACCTGTCCGACCTCGTACGGATCGCCGCCGACCGTGGTGATGTCCTCCTCGCGGTCGGCCCAGCGCTGCTCGGCCGAGGTGAGCTGGGCGAGCGTCGGCATGGAGGCGATCTCGGGGGGCTCGGCGCCCACGCCCGGCCGGTCGACCCAGCCCTTGTCGGAGGACCAGCGCAGGGTCGCGTTGGCGGGCGGCTGGACGGGCTGGGCGCCGGGGGCCCGCAGCGCGGCGAGGTCCTTGGGGGTCGGTACGCCCTTGGGAGCGGGTACGCGCTCCTGCGCCCCGTTCTGCTCGGCGGAAACCGTGTGGTGCTCCTGCTGCTCGTCGGCGCCCCGGTCCGGGGCCTGCGCGTGCGACGACTCGGGCAGCGGCGCGGACAGGATCGCGGCGATCTCGGGGCGAGGCGCGGGCTGCGGCGCGCAGACCCCGCCGAGTTCCTTGGCCCGTACGGCCTTGGTGATCCACGCACGGTCCAGGACGCGCCGTTCGTCGGCCTCGGCGACCAGGTCCTCGGACTGGTTGTAGTCACCGTCGGCGGCCTGCACCGCCCACAGGTGTACGGCGACACCGTGCTCCTTGGCCGCCATCATGCCCGGCAGCAGATCGCCGTCGCCGGTGACGAGGACGATGTCGGAGCAGGCGCGGTTGCGGGCCAGCTCGGTCAACTCGGCGTGCATGGCGGCGTCGACGCCCTTCTGGGCCCACCGTCCGTCGCTGCGGGTCAGGGCACCGAGCCGGACGGTGACCCGGGGCATCACGCGGAGCCTGCGATGCTCGGGCTGGGGCACCCGGTCGGGGGCGCCGTCGAACCAGTAGATGCGCAGCAACGGCCGTTCGGTGTCCGACTCGGCGCGGTCTCGCAGGCCCTGGATGAGGGCGGCGTGGTCGACGGTGATCCGGGACCGCGAGGGCTCTCCGGCGAGAAGACTCGCGGCGGCCCCCAGCAGATACCCGGCGTCCACCAGGACGATGCAGCGGTCCACGCGATCCACCCTCTTTCCGGGAGGTTTGCTTCGGGCTTGCTTCGAGTCTGCCCGACCGCGCGGAGGTTAACGGCCCGAACTCGATCTTCGGCGTGGCGTTTCCCGCGACGGCCGGGGGCCCCGCCGCACGAGGTGAGCCTATTACGCACGGTGATTCTCCGACATGCGCGCTTTGTCGGGTCATGTGAATCTGGTTCCGGATTTGGCCCCTAGATCCCCTTCAGGAGGAAGATCACCATGGCCAAGAACAAGAAGCAGAGTCGCCCGCACGAACAGGCGTCGCAGGCCGAGCGCGGTACCGAGCAGGCGAAGTCCTCCTCGATGGAGTCTCAGGCCGAGCAGCGCATCAACCAGGTGACTCCCGGTGACATGGCGCGCAAGGGCCGGCAGAAGCGCTTCGGCCACAACTGAGCCCGCGCAGAGCATGACGCACGTCTGAACAACGGGCTGTCGAAGCCCACACACAGCGAGGGGCGCGCCCGTGCAGGGCGCGCCCCTCACTCACGTCAGTTGCTCAGCCGGCCAGGCAGGACGGCCCGAGCAGCACCTTCAGGTCGCCGAAGAGGGCCGGGTCGGGCTTCACCCGGTGCCGGTCGAGTCGCAGCACCGTCGTCTTGCTCGGTCCCTGGAGTCTGATGCGGACCTCGCTCTCGCCCTTGTGGTGACTGAGGATCTCGCCGAGCCGGCTGATCATCGGCGGAGTGATCTTCAGCGCGGGGATGGTGAGGATCACGGGCGCGTTGGTGCCCGCGTTCGACAGGTCGGGGACCTGGAGTTCCATCGCCACCAGTCGCGGCACGTCCTCGCGCTTGTCGAGGCGTCCCTTGACGAAGACGACGGCGTCCTCGACGAGCTGGGTCGACACCAGCTGGTAGGTCGCCGGGAAGAACATGCACTCGATGGAACCGGCGAGGTCCTCGACGGTGGCGATGGCCCAGGCGTTGCCCTGCTTGGTCATCTTGCGCTGGAGGCCGGAGATGATGCCGCCGATGGTGACGACCGCGCCGTCGGCGTGCTCACCTCCGGTGAGCTGGGAGATGCCGGCGTCGGCCTTGTCGGAGAGGACGTGCTCCAGGCCGAAGAGCGGGTGGTCGGAGACGTACAGGCCGAGCATCTCCCGCTCCTGGGCGAGCAGATAGGCCTTGTCCCACTCGTCGGTGGTGAACTCGACGTCGAGACCGAAGCCGGGCTCGCTGGTGTCCTCCTCGCCCATGCCGCCGAAGAGGTCGAACTGCCCCTCGGCCTCTTTCCTCTTCACCGCCACCACGTTGTCGATCATCGGCTCGAAGTGCGCCGTGAGGCCCTTGCGGGTGTGCCCCATGCTGTCGAACGCGCCGGCCTTGATGAGGGATTCCGTGGTCCGCTTGTTGCAGACGACCGCCTCGACCTTGTCGAGGTAGTCGGGGAAGGACCCGTACTTCCCCTTGGCGTTACGGGATCTGATGATCGACTCGACGACGTTCGTGCCGACGTTGCGCACCGCGGAGAGGCCGAAGAGGATCACGTCGTCGCCCTGGGCGGCGAAGTTGGACATCGACTCGTTGACGTTGGGCGGGAGCACCTTGATGCCCATGCGGCGGCACTCGTTCAGATAGATCGCGGACTTGTCCTTGTCGTCCTTGACCGAGGTGAGCAGACCGGCCATGTACTCGGCCGGGTAGTTGGCCTTGAGATAGGCGGTCCAGTAGGAGACCAGACCGTACGCGGCGGAGTGGGCCTTGTTGAAGGCGTATCCGGCGAAGGGGACCAGGACGTCCCAGAGGGCCTTGATCGCCTCGTCGCTGTAGCCGTTCTTCTTGGCGCCGGCCTGGAAGATGGTGAAGTTCTTGGCCAGTTCGTCGGGCTTCTTCTTGCCCATCACGCGGCGCAGGATGTCCGCCTCGCCGAGTGAGTACCCGGCGATGATCTGGGCGGCCTTCTGCACCTGCTCCTGGTAGACGATCAGACCGTAGGTGACCGCGAGGACCTCCTGGAGAGGCTCCTCCAGCTCCTTGTGGATCGGGGTGATCTCCTGGAGCTTGTTCTTGCGCAGCGCGTAGTTGGTGTGCGAGTCCATGCCCATCGGGCCGGGACGGTAGAGCGCGGAGACGGCGGAGATGTCCTCGAAGTTGTCAGGCTTCATCAGCCGCAGCAGCGAGCGCATGGGGCCGCCGTCGAACTGGAACACCCCGAGGGTGTCGCCGCGCTGGAGCAGTTCGAAGGTCGCCGGGTCGTCGAGCGGCAGGGCCAGCAGGTCGAGGTCGACGCTCTTGTTGGCCTTCACCATCTTGACGGCGTCGTCCATGATGGTCAGGTTGCGCAGGCCCAGGAAGTCCATCTTCAGCAGGCCGAGCGACTCGCACTGCGGGTAGTCCCACTGTGTGATGGTCACACCGTCGGTATGCCGCACCCAGACGGGGGCGTGGTCGACGATGGGCTCGCTGGACATGATGACGCCGGCCGCGTGCACACCCATCTGCCGGACCAGGCCCTCGACGCCCTTCGCGGTGTCGATGACCTTCTTCACGTCCGGCTCGTTCTCGTACATCGCCCGGATCTCGCCGGCCTCGCTGTATCGCGGGTGCGACGGGTCGGTGATGCCGTTCAGGTCGATGCCCTTGCCGAGCACGTCGGCGGGCATGGCCTTGGTGAGCCGGTCGCCCATGGCGTACGGGTAGCCCAGCACGCGCGCGGAGTCCTTGATGGCGTTCTTCGCCTTGATCTTGCCGTACGTGCCGATCATGGCGACCTTGTCGGCGCCGTACTTCTCGGTGACATACCTGATCACCTCGACGCGCCGGCGTTCGTCGAAGTCGATGTCGACGTCGGGCATGGAGACGCGCTCGGGGTTGAGGAACCGCTCGAAGATCAGACCGTGCGGGATCGGGTCGAGGTCGGTGATGCCCATGGCGTACGCGACGATCGAACCGGCCGCGGAACCACGGCCGGGGCCTACCGCGATGCCCTGCTTCTTCGCCCACATGATGAAGTCGGCGACGACGAGGAAGTACCCCGGGAACCCCATCTGGATGATGACGTCCATCTCGTACTCGGCCTGCTTCTGGCGGTCGTCGGGGACGCCGCCGGGGAAGCGCCGGTTCATGCCGAGCCGGACCTCCTCCTGGAACCAGGTGATCTCGGTGTAGCCGTCCGGGATGTCGAACTTCGGCATGAGGTTCTTGGCCTCGAACATGCCGGCGGTGTCGATCTGTTCGGCCACCAGGAGGGTGTTGGCGCAGCCCTCCTGCCAGGCGTCGGAGGAGTCGATGGCGTACATCTCGTCCGTGGACTTCAGGTAGTAGCCGGTGCCGTCGAACTTGAAGCGGTCCGGGTCGGAGACGTTCTTGCCGGTCTGGATGCACAGCAGCGCGTCATGCGCGCCCGCCTCGTGCGGGTACGTGTAGTGCGAGTCGTTCGTCACCAGGGGCGGGATGCCGAGCTTCTTGCCGATCTCCAGCAGACCCTCACGGACCCGGCTCTCGATCTCGATGCCGTGGTCCATCAGCTCCAGGAAGTACCGGTCCTTGCCGAAGATGTCCTGGTACTCGGAGGCCGCCTTGAGCGCCTCCTCCTTCTGGCCGAGGCGCAGCCGGGTCTGGAGCTCACCGGACGGGCAGCCGGTGGAGGCGATGAGCCCCTCGGACCACTGGGAGATGGTCTCCTTGTCCATACGCGGCCACTTCTGCAGCCAGCCCTCCGCGTACGCGTCGGAGGACAGCCGGAAGAGGTTGTGCAGGCCCGTCGCGTTGGCCGCCCAGATCGTCTTGTGGGTGTAACCACCCGAACCGGACACGTCGTCGCGCTTCTGGTGCGGCTGGCCCCACTTGATCTTGCGCTTGTTGCGCCGCGACTCGGGCGCCACATACGCCTCGATGCCGATGATCGGCGTGACGCCCGCCTTCTTGGCGGTGTGGAAGAAGTCGTACGCCCCATGGAGGTTGCCGTGGTCGGACATGGCGATATGGGACATGCCCATCTCGTTGCACGCGTCGAACATGTCCTTGAGCCGCGCGGCACCGTCCAGCAGCGAGTACTGGGTATGGACGTGCAGGTGCGTGAACGGCGGCTTTGACACGGCATGGCCTCCATGGAAAACACTCGGCGACAGGCTGCGGGCAGTCTGGGGGGACAGCGACGAAGTCTATGCCTCGGCACTGACAGCGGGAGGGCTGTCCCCCGTACCTTCGTGAGTGGGTCGCGGGCACTGAGGCGTACCGTCGGACGTTGGACGGGCGACGGAGTCGTCCGCCTTGCCGGGCGACCCGTCCGGCCCCATTCGTCTTGCATCACCTGCACCAGGAGGCACCCAGCGATGTCGGTTCCGCAGCTCAGCGCCGAGCACCGCGGCGAGGAGATCCTCACCGTCTTCGACACCGCGTTCGGCGAGCTCCTGGCCGCCGACCCGGCCGCGTTCCGCGTGAAGTTCCGCAAGATGGCGGCCTCCGCGTTCGCGTTCTACCGGGGTACGGCGTGCCTCTTCTACCACGACCTGGAGGCGGAACGGCGGGGCGGACCCTACCTGGACGAGCGCACCTCGCGCGTGTGGATCCACGGCGACCTGCACGCGGAGAACTTCGGCACGTACATGGACGCGCAGGGCCGGCTGATCTTCAACGTCAACGACTTCGACGAGGCCTACGTCGGGCCCTTCACCTGGGACCTCAAGCGCCTCGCCGCCTCACTGGCCCTCATCGGGTACGCGAAGGCACTCTCCGACGAGCAGATCACCGAGCTCGTACGGACGTACGCGGGCGCGTACCGCGAGCGCGTCCGTGCCCTCGCGACCGGTGCGAAGAGCGACGAGGTGCCGCCGTTCACCCTGGACACCGCCCAGGGTTCGCTGCTGGACGCGCTGCGCGACGCTCGCTCGCTGACCCGGTTCGGGCTGCTCGACTCGATGACGGAGATCCGTGACTTCGAGCGCCGCTTCGCGCCGGGCGGCGGCTCCATCGAGCTGGACGCGGCCACCCGCTACAAGGTGCTGGCCGCTTTCGACGGCTACCTGGAGACGCTGCCGGAGTCGTCGCTGACCCGCCCGGACTCGTACCGGGTGAAGGACGTCGTCGGCAGGCGCGGCATCGGTATCGGCTCGGCCGGACTGCCCTCGTACAACATCCTTCTGGAGGGTGCCACGGACGCCCTGGAGAACGATGTGGTGATCTACATCAAACAGGCGCAGACCCCGGCCGTCTCCCGGCACATCACCGACCCGGCGATCCGCGGCTACTTCCAGCACGAGGGTCACCGCACGGTGATCTCGCAGCGCGCCCTCCAGGACCACGCCGACCCGTGGCTCGGCTGGACCGAGCTGGACGGCCGCGGTCAGCTGGTCGCCGAGGTGTCGCCGTACGCAGTGGACCTGAACTGGGGTGACATCGACGACCCGGAGGAGATCGCGGCCGTCGTCGCCGACCTGGGCCGGGCGACGGCCACGATGCACGCGGCGGCGGACGACCAGTCCGGCGAGTCCCTGGTGCCCTTCTCCACGGAGCGGGCCATCGACGCGGTGATCGCGGCCGACGAGGCGGGCTTCGCGGACGTCCTGGTGGACTTCGCCCACGAGTACGGCGCACGAGCACGGCGCGACCACCAGGTCTTCGTGGACCTGTTCCGCAACGGCCGGATCCCGGGACTGTGACGATCCGCTGTCGGTAAGCCTGCACAGGACCTCTTTAGGGGTCCCCTACAGGTGCACATGACAGACTCTCCCCGCTATGGACATATCCGGGACCCAGCTTCGAGTGCTTCGCGCAGCACTGTTCACGGCGCTCGTCGTGACACTCAGCAGCGCGTCGCACGTCGTGCTGTCCCGGGCCCCGCTGCCGCTGAACACGGTGGCCGCGATCGCCGCCGCCGTGTTCGTCGTCTCCTACGCCCTCGCGGGCCGCGAGCGCGGCTTCGGCCGGATCGCCGCCCTGCTGATCCCTCTGGAACTGGCCGCCGACACGGTGTTCACCACCGGTCAGCAAGTCTGTTACGGCGCGGCCGGCGGCCCGGTGGCGGGCCCCTTGCGTTCCGTCGGCTTCGACGTACTGTGCGGCGGCGGCAGCGTCGGCACTCCACTGGCCCGGATGACGGCCACCGACACCGACCGCCTCGCCGGCCTGCTGGCCCACGCCGGCCCGTCGACCGCCTGGCTGCTGCTGGCCGCACACGTGAGCGTCGGCCTCCTCGCGGCCGCCTGGCTGCGCCGCGGCGAGCGGGCACTCGCCCAGTTGCTGCGGGCGGTGGCCGCGACCACGTTCCGTCCCCTGCTGCTGGCAGTCGCGGCCGTGACGGTCCGCACGGCCCCTGCGGCTCGCCGGATCCGGCGGCGCCCGGTCCGTCGTACGACCTCCGCGCGCGAGCGGCTTCTCGTGCACTCCCTGGGACGGCGTGGACCTCCGTGCCGGGTGGCTCAGGCCTGAGCCTGAGCACCGGTCAGTCCTTCTACGCATCCCGCCCACGACCACGTCGTAGGCGCGTCCCCTTACGGAGAAACACCACCATGAGCCAGCGGAACAGCCAGGCGTCCAAGAGCGCGGCCCGTGAACGTCTGCGCGAGGAGCGCGAGCGCCAGGCCAAGCGCGCGAAGGTCAAGCGGCAGGCCATCGTCGCCTGCTCCATAGTCGGCGTCCTGGCGATAGTCGGCGGCATCAGCTATGCGGTCCTCCAGAGCAACAAGCCCAGCCACTGGGAGGCCGTGAAGGACGACAAGGTCGTCGCACCGGCCAACTCCACGGGCACGAACGGCACCACCGTCGTCATCGGCAAGGACAGCGCCAAGAAGACCCTCAAGCTCTACGAGGACCCGCGCTGCCCGATCTGCGCCTCGTTCGAGGGGGCCGTCGGCCCGACCGTCGAAAAGGGCATCGACAGCGGCAAGTACAAGATCCAGTACATCGGTGGCACGTTCATCGACAACCACGACAACGGCGAGGGTTCCAAGAACGCGCTGAGCGCCATGGGCGCCGCGCTCAACGTCGGCGACACGGCCTTCCTCCAGTACAAGACCGCGCTGTACTCGACGAAGTGGCACCCGGACGAGTCGGAGGACAAGTTCAAGAGCGACGACTACCTCATCAAGGTCGCCCAGACCGTCCCCGCGCTCAAGGACAACACGAAGTTCCAGAACGCGGTGAAGAACGGCACCTACGACGCCTGGGCGATGGCCATGTCGAATGCCTTCAACACCAACAAGGACGGCGTCACCGGCACTCCGAGCCTCGTCATGAACGGCAAACAGCTCAAGACCGCCAACCCCGACCAGCCGTGGACGGCCGCCGAGTTCACCTCGGTGGTGGACGCCGCCCTCAAGGGCTGACCGAGTTCGCAGGGCGGAGGCCGAGGTCAACCGCGATGTCCGGTTGCCCTCGGCCTCGCGCGCCCCGGACTTCCGCAGGTGACGGGCGGAGCGCCTGTCGCTGAAGAGCGGGAGAACTTTCAGCAGTTCACCCAGTTCCGTTGCTACCGATCAGTAATCTGATCGTTCGTGACCAGTCGACTCAGATCAGCCAAGCGACCCGAGATCCTTGCCCCTCGCCGCCGCACAGTCGTCAAGGCAGCGGCGGCGACCGCTGTCCTGGCCGGCGGCCCGCTCGCCGCCGCCCTGCCCGCCCGGGCCGCCGCCGAGGCCACCGCGTTTCTGCACGGTGTCGCCTCCGGCGATCCGCTGCCGGACGGCGTCCTGCTGTGGACGCGTGTGACGCCCACCACCGAGGCGACACCCGGCTCCGGGCTCGGCCCGGACACCGAGGTGAGCTGGACCGTCGCCCTCGACAAGGCGTTCACGAACGTCGTCTCCAAGGGCTCGACCACCGCCACGGCCGCCGCCGACCACACGGTCAAGGCGGACATCCGGGGCCTCGCGCCCGCCACCGACTACTGGTTCCGCTTCTCGTCAGGCGGCACGGACTCCCCCGCCGCCCGCACCCGCACCGCGCCCGCCGCGGACGCCGTCGTGACGGGACTGCGCTTCGGCGTGGTCTCCTGCGCCAACTGGGAGGCCGGCTACTTCTCCTCGTACCGCCACCTCGCCGCCCGCGGCGATCTGGACGCCTGGCTGCACCTCGGCGACTACATCTACGAGTACGGCACCGGCGGATACGGCACCCGCGGCACCGTCGTACGCCCGCACTCACCCGCGCACGAGATCCTCACCCTCGCCGACTACCGCGTACGGCACGGGCGTTACAAAACAGACGCTGACCTGCAGGCCCTGCACGCGGCAGCTCCTGTCATCGCGATCTGGGACGACCACGAGTTCGCCAACGACGCCTGGTCGGGCGGCGCCGAGAACCACACCGAGGGCACGGAGGGCACCTGGTCGGCCCGGCAGGCCGCCGCGAAGCAGGCGTACTTCGAGTGGATGCCGGTGCGCCCGGCGATCGCGGGCACCACCTACCGGCGCCTGCGTTTCGGCAGGCTCGCCGACCTCTCCCTCCTCGATCTGCGCTCGTTCCGCTCACAACAGGTCGCCACGGGCAGCGGTTCGGTCGACGACCCGGATCGCACGATCACCGGCCGGGCCCAACTGGACTGGCTGAAGGCCGGGTTGAAGGCCTCGGACACCACCTGGCGGCTGGTCGGGAACTCGGTGATGATCTCGCCGTTCGTCATCGGCTCCCTCACCGCCGACCTGCTGAAGCCGCTCGCCGAACTGCTCGGCCTGCCCAAGGACGGCCTCGGCCTCATCACCGACCAGTGGGACGGCTACACGGACGACCGCCGTGAACTGCTCGCCCACCTCCGCTCCAACACGATCCGCAACACCGTCTTCCTGACCGGCGACATCCACATGGCGTGGGCCAACGACGTGCCCGTGGACGCCGGCACCTACCCGCTGTCGGCCTCGGCGGCCACGGAGTTCGTCGTCACGTCGGTCACCTCCGACAACCTCGACGACCTCGTCAAGGTGCCCGAGGGCACGGTCACCGCGCTCGCCGCGCCGATCATCCGAGCAGCGAACCGGCACGTCCAGTGGGTCGACACCGACCGCCACGGCTACGGCGTCCTGGACATCACCGCCGACCGCGCGCAGATGGACTACTACGTCCTGTCCGACCGCACCGACCCGAACGCGACCGCCCGTTGGGAGCGCTCGTACCGCACCCGCAACGGCACACAGAAGGTCGAGCGGACGTACGACCGCGCGTGACCAGCGCCAGGAATCCCACGCGGCAGGGGTGTCTTTGTTCCGCAAAAGAACTGCCACTCCAACGCAAAGCCAAGCCAGCCGATGTAACAATCCTTGCGCATTACCGCCGAGTTGACAGACCGTCAACCACTCGACGGGCCGTCAACCACACAGAGATCGGGAGATTCATGGCCACCCCCCAAGGTGTCTTGAAGAAGACCGCGACGATCGCGGGTGCCCTCGCCCTCGCCGGAATCGCCTCCGTCGCCACGGTGCAGGAAGCCTCGGCAGCACCGGCCTTCGTCAGTCTGACCGTGCTGGACACCCACGGTGCCCCCATATATTCGCAGCCCACTTCCTCGTCGACGAGGTACCGCGTGGTGCCGTTCAAGACGACCCTGCAGATCCAGTGCTCGACCACCAAGACCCCCTCGGGGGCACGGTGGTTCAGGATCTACGACTCCCAGCCGACGGCATGGGTGTGGTCCGGGCACTTCGAGTCGCTGGTGCACCCGCCCAAGGAGTGCTTCCCCGGCTGAGCGGCCACCCGCTCGACAACTGCGGCAGCGACAGCTGAACGACCGGCCCGGGCCATGCGCGGATGCCCCGGGCCGGTTCGCTCCTAAGCCGACTCCAGACTTCCGAGGAACCCGAGCGCCACCCGCCAGGTGGCCTCGGCCGCCTCCTCGTCGTAGTCCGGCAGATCGGGGTCGGTGTAGAGGTGACCGGCTCCGGCATACCGGTAGACCTCGACGTCGGCGCCCGCCTTGCCCATCTGGAGATACCAGGAGCCCAGCCAGTCGTCGGTCTCGAACGCGTCTGGCTCGGCCACGTGCAGTTGGACCGGCAGCTCGTCCACGGACGCCGTCTCGGCGATGTCCGACGTGCCGTGCAGCAGCAACAGACCGCGTGCCTTGTCGTCGCCGAGGGCGAGTGTCTGCGCGGTCGCGGCACCGAACGAGAACCCCGCGTACACCAGGCCCCGCCCGGAATAGGGGGCCGCGGCCAGGATCGCCCGCCTGAGCAACTCGTCCTTGCCTATGGCGTCTTTGAAGGCCATGCCTTCCTCGACGGTCCCGAAGGTGCGCCCGTCGAAGAGGTCGGGGGTCCACACCTCGTGTCCGGCCGCCCGCAGCCGGTCCGCCGCGGCGCGCACGGCGGGGCGAAGCCCGTAGGCCGAGTGAAAGAGCATGACGTTCATGAGGACATCGTGCCAGGCACCACTGACAACCGGTTCACGGCCGACGAACGCACGAACAACCAGCCCCATGTGTGCCAGCCCACCCGGGGTCGGATGTTCAGGACCGCCCTTCTCCGGTTACGTTCTCCCGCATGGAGAACGTACTGCGCCCGCTGATCGTCCTCGGCGGCTCGGTCGTGCTCACGCTGCTGATCGGCTGGGCCACGGACCGCTTGCTGCGCAAGGCTGACGAACGGCAGACCGAGACTCCGCTGTGGGGACTGCTGCGCCGGGGCCGTGTGCCCTACCAGCTCGTCCTGTGCGCGGCGCTGCTCAGAGGGTCCTACGACCAGGCCGACCTGCTCCACGGGCACGAGGTCGCCGTCGGCCGGGCCCTGACGCTGGTCCTGATCGGCTCGACGGCCTGGCTGGTCGTCCGCATCGCGGCGGCGATCGTGGACACCTCGTACACCCGTTACGCCCGCGTCCACCGCGACGCGGCCCGGGTCCGCCGGGTCCGCACCCAGGTGTCGTTGATCACACGGGTGGTCGCGGCGGTCGTGGGCGTCGTGGCCGTGGCGGCGATGCTGCTGACGTTCCCGGCGATGCGTGCGGCCGGCGCCTCACTGCTGGCCTCGGCCGGTGTGCTGGGCATCGTCGCCGGTGTGGCGGCCCAGTCGACGCTGAGCAACATGTTCGCAGGGTTCCAGATCGCCTTCGGCGACATGGTCCGCATGGGCGACACCGTCGTGGTGGACGGTGAGTGGGGCACGGTCGACGAGATCACGCTGACGTTCCTGAGCGTGCGCACCTGGGACGAGCGCCGCATCACCATGCCGGTGTCCTACTTCACGTCGAAGCCCTTCGAGAACTGGTCGCGGGGCGGCGCCCAGATGACCGGCATCGTCTTCTGGCACCTCGACCACAGCGCGCCCATGGAGGCGATGCGCGAGAAGCTCCGCGATCTCCTGCGCGAGTGCGCGGCCTGGGACGGCCGCGCCTGCGACCTGTCCGTCACGGACGCCACGCCGAGCACCATGGAGGTACGCGCCCTGGTGACGGCGAAGGACGCGGACGACGTCTGGAAGGTCCGGGTACACGTCCGCGAGGGCATGATCCGCTGGCTGGCCGAGCAGCACCCGTACGCCCTCCCCCGGGTCAACACGGCGGACGCGTCCCTGCCCCCGGGCACGGAGACGGCCCGCCGCTTCCAGGACGGAGCACCCCGAAGGGCCCACGACACACCGCGGACGGCAGGCCGAGCCTAGATACCGCCGCGGACGGAAAGCCGCCGACGAAGCGCACCCCCACGGGAGAGGTCCACCTCTCGACGAACCCCCCACGGGCGGTGCGCGGGTGGGAGAAAAAAACTCAAAAAGAGCGGCGCATCGCAAGATGCGCGATCCCTGCCTCGTAGAACTCGTCCCCATACCCCGCATACCCGAGCCGCTGATAGAACCCCGCCGCAGAGGCCTGCGCGTGCAGGTCAACCGCGGCGAGCCCCAGCCCCCGAGCCGCCTCCTCGACCCCCCGTACGAGCGCGGCCCCGACCCCCAGCCCCCGTGCTTCCTTCCGCACCGCGAGCCGCCCGAGCGACCCGACGGCCGGATCGCCCCCGGTCCGGCCGGCGGCGGCCTCCCCGTACAGCAACCGCCCCGTACCGAGCGCCACCCCGTCATCCCGGACGGCCAGCACATGCAGCGCGCCCGCGTCGAACTCGTCGTTCTCCAGCTCCTCGGGCACCTGCTGCTCCACGACGAAGACCTCCTTGCGCACCGCGAAACAGGCCTCGCGGTCGGCAGGGTCCTCGACGACGCGCACCACGTACGCCGGCGGAGTCACGCGTACGTCTCCTCGCGGACCCGCTCCAGGGCGTCGGCCAGGTCGTCCGGGTAGCCGCTCTCGAACTCGACCCACGTCCCGTCCCCGGGGTGCTCGAAGCCGAGGCGTACGGCGTGCAGCCACTGGCGGGTCAGGCCGAGCCGCTTGGCGAGCGTCGGGTCCGCCCCGTACGTCAGGTCGCCGACGCAGGGGTGCCGGTGGGCGGCCATGTGGACGCGGATCTGATGGGTGCGGCCGGTCTCCAGCTTCACATCGAGCAGGGAGGCCGCGCGGAACGCCTCGATGAGGTCGTAGTGCGTGACGGAAGCCTTGCCCTCGGCGGTGACCGCCCACTTGTAGTCGTGGGTCGGATGCCGGCCGATGGGCGCGTCGATCGTGCCGCTCATCGGGTCGGGGTGGCCCTGGACCAGCGTGTGGTAACGCTTGTCGACCGTACGCTCCTTGAACTGGCGCTTGAGCGAGGTGTACGCGCGCTCCGACTTGGCGACTGCCATCAGGCCGGACGTGCCGACGTCGAGCCGGTGCACGATGCCCTGACGCTCGGCGGCGCCGGAGGTCGAGATGCGGTATCCGGCGGCGGCGAGCCCGCCGATGACGGTCGTCCCGGTCCAGCCGGGCGACGGGTGCGCGGCCACGCCGACGGGCTTGACGATCACGACGATGTCGTCGTCGTCGTGCACGATCACCATGCCCTCGACCGGCTCGGCCACCACCTGCACGGGGGCGGGCGCCTGCGGCATCTCCACCTCGAGCCAGGCACCGCCGTGCACCCGCTCCGACTTGCCGACCACCGAGCCGTCGACCATGACCTTCCCCGCCGCGGCCAGCTCGGCGGCCTTCGTACGGGAGAAGCCGAACATCCTGGAGATGGCGGCGTCGACGCGCTCGCCCTCCAGGCCGTCCGGCACGGGCAGGTTGCGGATCTCGGGAATCGTACTCACCCGTCGAGTATGCCGGACGGGTCCGGTACCCCCGACCGGGCCTGTGGACAAACCTCTCTCAGGCCCCTCAGTCCTTGTGGACGGTGCCGTCCGGGTCGAGCCCCTTGAAGGACAGCAGGACGATCAGGATGCCGCCGCAGACGATCGCCGAGTCGGCCAGGTTGAAGACCGCGAAGTGCTTGGGCGCGATGAAGTCGACGACCGCGCCCTTGAAGACGCTCGGGGAGCGGAAGATCCGGTCGGTCAGATTGCCCAGCGCGCCGCCGAGCAGCAGCCCGAGCGCGATCGCCCAGGGCAGGCTGTAGAGCTTGCGGGCCAGCCGGGCGATCACGACGATCACGGACGCCGCGATCACGGTGAAGATCACGGTGAAGGCCTCACCCATGCCGAAGGCGGCGCCCGCGTTGCGGATCGCCTCGAACTTCAGCCAGTCCCCGATGATCTCGATCGGCGCGTGGTGCTCCAGCTTGGCGACGACGATCATCTTGCTGACCAGGTCCAGCGCGTACGCCAGCGAGGCGACGGTGAACAGCACGAGGATCCGGCGACGGCCCCGGGGCCGCTCCTCCGGTGTCTCCGGCTCGGCTCCCGCCGCGTCTGGGATGTCCGGCGTACCGATGATGCGCTCCGCCTCTGCCACGTGAGTCCCTCAACCTAGGTTCCTGACTGAGGACGAGAGTACGACACGCCTCCCGGCACACCGCAGCGCAGGAGGTACACGGCGCGGATCCGTCGGGAGTCAGTAGCGCCGCTCCTGCTTCTGCTTGCACTCGACGCACAGCGTCGCGCGCGGGAAGGCCTGCATCCGCGCCTTGCCGATCGGGTTGCCGCAGTTCTCGCACAGGCCGTACGTACCCGTGTCCAGCCGCTCCAGGGCCCGCTCGTCCTGGACGAGCCGCTCGCGCGCGCTGGCCGCCAGCGCCATCTCGTGCTCACGCGTGATGTTCTTGGTGCCGGTGTCGGCCTGGTCGTCGCCCGCGCCGTCCCCGGAGTCCCGCATCAGACCCACGAGCGACTGCTCGGACGACGTGATCTCGGCGCGCAGCCGCAGCACCTCGGACTGCAGCTCGGCGCGCGCCTCCGCGACCTCCTCCGGGGTCCATGGGTCCTCACCGGGGCGTACGGCGAGCTCGCCCGGCTCCGCCGCCGAGACGATCCGCGCCTTGGGCACCGCGCGGGCCTTCTTCGCCGCCGTGGCCGTGCCAGAAGTCTTCTTCGCAACCACCGTCGTGGCTCCCGTCGTCTTCGCGGCCTCGGCCGCACCCGCCTTGTTGGCCGTGCTCTTCTTGGCCGTGCTCTTGGGGGACGTGCGTCTACCGGCACTGCTGTGAGCCGCGGTGCTTTCGGCAGCGGCGGCCACCTCTTGATCAGCTGTTTTCGCGACTGCCCTTTTGGCCACCGTCTTCTTCGCGGCGCCCTTCTTGAGGGCGGTCTTCTTCGCGTCCGTACCCTTGCCACCGCCGGAGGCCCCCGCAGCCGTGGATCCCGTGGATCTGCCGGACGCCGACTGCTGTACGGCGGTCTTTTTCGCCACCATGGCCGCGGCCCCTTCACATATTGTGATCTTGCTCGCGAATCGTGCTGGGACGATAAATCGACTTGAGACCCGCGGCAACGGGGCACACCACCCGATTCGCCCACCCCGCCGCTCCCGCGGGGCGAGCCTGCAAGCGTTGTGCCCAGCTCTCCGCCGGGTAATCCGCCCAGCCGCGCGTCCCGGAATCCGGACACCCGGCCCTGGCCATTCGGGTGGCTCGGAAAACCGGTCGGCCGCTGTCCGTGGGGCGCCGTACACTGGCGGAGCGAGAAGCGTGGATGGGGACGAGTAGCGGCGTACGCAGCCCAGAGCGACCCGGGGACGGTGGAAGCCCGGGGGCGAGCACGACGCGAAGATCACCCCGGAGCCGCCGGAAGAAAGCCGCAGCGAGGCGAGCAGGACAGCCAAGGCCAGTAGACCCGGTATCGCGACCCCAATGAGGGGGCTCATCGGTGCGCACGACGCAGCGGGGAGCCAAGGAGGGTGGTACCGCGGGAGTACGCCGTACAAGGCGTCCGGAGAATTCCGGCTCTCGTCCCTCCGACGGAAGGCAGAAAGTCCGCCGGAGGAAGCTCGCTGATGACAACGCCGACGTACCGCCAGGTGCCCGCCCAGGTCGACCTGCCCGCCCTTGAGCACGCCGTGCTCGACTTCTGGCGCGAGCAGAAGATCTTCGCCAAGAGCCTTGGGCAGTCCGAGGGGCGCCCCGAATGGGTGTTCTACGAGGGCCCGCCCACCGCCAACGGCATGCCGGGTGCCCACCACATCGAGGCCCGCGTCTTCAAGGACGTGTTCCCGCGCTTCCGCACCATGCGCGGCTACCACGTGGCCCGCAAGGCCGGCTGGGACTGCCACGGCCTCCCGGTCGAGCTGGCGGTCGAGAAGGAGCTCGGCTTCTCCGGCAAGCAGGACATCGAGGCGTACGGCATCGCCGAGTTCAACGCCAAGTGCCGCGAGTCGGTGACCCGGCACACGGACGCCTTCGAGGCGCTCACGACCCGCATGGGGTACTGGACAGACCTGCACGACCCGTACCGCACGATGGACCCCGAGTACATCGAGTCTGTCTGGTGGTCGCTGAAGACGATCTTCGACAAGGGTCTGCTGACCCAGGACCACCGCGTCGCCCCCTGGTGCCCGCGCTGCGGCACGGGACTGTCGGACCACGAGCTGGCCCAGGGCTACGAGACGGTCGTCGACCCGTCCGTGTACGTCCGTTTCCCGCTCACCTCCGGTCCACTGGCCGGCGAGGCCGCCCTCGTCGTCTGGACGACGACGCCCTGGACACTGGTCTCCAACACCGCGGTCGCCGCCCACCCCGACGTCACCTACGTGGTGGCGACGAACGGTGCGGAGAAGCTCGTCGTCGCCGAGCCGCTGCTCACCAAGGCGCTCGGCGAGGAGTGGCAGTCCACCGGGCAGACCTTCACCGGCGCCGAGATGGAGCGCTGGTCCTATCAACGTCCGTTCGAGCTCGTCGAGTTCCCGGACGACGTGCCCACCCACTACGTGGTGAACGCGGACTACGTGACGACGGAGGACGGTACGGGCCTGGTCCACCAGTCCCCCGCCTTCGGCGAGGAAGACCTCAAGGTGTGCCGCGCGTACGGCCTGCCGGTCGTGAACCCGGTCCGCCCGGACGGCACCTTCGAGGAGGACGTCCCCCTCGTAGGCGGCGTCTTCTTCAAGAAGGCGGACGAAAAGCTCACCGAGGACCTCCACGCGCGCGGTCTCCTCTTCAAGCACATCCCGTACGAGCACAGCTACCCGCACTGCTGGCGCTGTCACACCGCGCTCCTGTACTACGCGCAGCCGTCCTGGTACATCCGCACCACCGCCGTCAAGGACCGTCTCCTCCAGGAGAACGAGAAGACCAACTGGTTCCCGGAGACCGTCAAGAACGGCCGCTTCGGGGACTGGCTCAACAACAACATCGACTGGGCCCTGTCCCGTAGCCGCTACTGGGGCACTCCGCTGCCGCTGTGGACCTGTGACGAAGGCCACCTCACCTGCGTCGGCTCCCGTGCCGAGCTGACCGAGCTGACCGGCACGGACCAGTCGAACCTCGACCCGCACCGCCCCTTCATCGACGCGGTCACCTTCGCCTGCCCCCAGGGCGGCTGCGGGCAGACGGCCACGCGCGTGCCGGAGGTCATCGACGCCTGGTACGACTCGGGTTCGATGCCCTTCGCGCAGTGGGGATACCCGTACAAGAACAAGGAACTGTTCGAGTCCCGCTACCCGGCGCAGTTCATCAGCGAGGCCATCGACCAGACCCGCGGCTGGTTCTACACGCTGATGGCGGTCGGCACGCTCGTCTTCGACAAGTCGTCCTACGAGAACGTGGTCTGCCTCGGCCACATCCTCGCCGAGGACGGCCGCAAGATGTCCAAGCACCTGGGCAACACCCTGGACCCGATCCCGCTGATGGACCGGCACGGCGCGGACGCGGTGCGCTGGTTCATGGCGGCCGGCGGTTCCCCGTGGGCTGCCCGCAGGGTGGGCCACGGCACCATCCAGGAGGTCGTCCGCAAGACGCTCCTCACGTACTGGAACACGGTCGCCTTCCAGGCCCTGTACGCGCGCACGTCCAACTGGGCGCCCAGCGAGGCCGATCCGGCCCCGGCGGACCGCCCGGTCCTGGACCGCTGGCTGCTGTCCGAACTCCACGCCCTCACCGACCAGGTGACACAGGCTCTGGAGGCGTACGACACCCAGCGCGCCGGCAAGCTCCTGTCGGCGTTCGTCGACGACCTGTCCAACTGGTACGTACGCCGGTCCCGGCGCCGCTTCTGGCAGGGCGACAAGGCCGCACTGCGCACCCTGCACGAGGTCGTCGAGACGGTCACGAAGCTGATGGCCCCGCTGACCCCGTTCATCACCGAGCGGGTCTGGCAGGACCTGGTGGTGCCGGTGACCCCGGGCAGCCCCGAATCCGTGCACCTCACCACCTGGCCCGAGGCGGACCTGTCCGCGATCGACCCGGAGCTGTCGAAGCAGATGGTGCTCGTACGGCGGCTGGTCGAGCTCGGCCGTGCCACGCGCGCGGAGTCGGGCGTGAAGACGCGTCAGCCGCTGTCCCGCGCGCTCGTCGCGGCGGCCGGCTTCGACACCCTCGACCGCGAACTGCACGCGCAGATCACGGAGGAGCTCAACGTCAGCTCCCTCGCGTCCCTCTCCGAGGTGGGCGGCTCGCTGGTCGACACCACCGCCAAGGCCAACTTCCGCGCCCTGGGCAAGCGGTTCGGCAAGCGCGTCCAGGATGTCGCCAAGGCCGTCGCGAACGCCGACGCGGCCGAGCTGTCCCTCGCCCTGCGCGCGGGCACGGCGTCGGTGGAGGTCGACGGCGAGACGGTCACGCTGGCGCCGGACGAGGTCATCATCACGGAGACCCCGCGCGAGGGCTGGTCGGTGGCGTCCGACTCGGGCGCGACGGTCGCCCTCGACCTGGAGATCACGGAGGAGCTGCGTCAGGCGGGCCTCGCCCGTGACGCGATCCGGCTGATCCAGGAGGCCCGCAAGAACAGCGGCCTCGACGTGGCCGACCGCATCGCGCTGCGCTGGACGTCCACGGACCCGGCGGTCACCGCGGCCCTGACCGAGCACTCCGGCCTGATCTCCGACGAGGTCCTGGCCACCGACTTCGGCCAGGGTGAGGCGGACAGCACCTACGGGGACCCGTTCACGGACGAGGGCCTGTCCCTGACGTTCCGCCTGCGCAAGGCGTAACCGCGACACGCACAGCACGTACGAGGGCCCGCTCCCGCCGACCGAATCGGCGGGAGCGGGCCCTCGTCGTCACCGGCACGAAAGCAGGCGACACAAGCAGCCGACGCAAAAGGGCGGGGCCCCGGAAGAAAATCCGGGGCCCCGCCCTGAACGCCGACGACGCCTAAGGCGTACTAGAGGCCGTCAGTTGTCGTCCTCGTCGATCAGAAAGCCGCGCATCGGTGACGGAGCCTGACCCATCGGAGACGGGCCCTGCGGCCGGACCGGAGCCATGGGCTGGGTCATGGCCGGGGACATCTGCTGCTGGCCGCCGTAGGACGGGCCGGCCGGGCCGGGGCCACCCATGCCCTGGTTGCCGCCGTAGGACTGGGCGCCGGCGCCGGCCGGAGCCATCGAGGGCGCCGGGGACGGCGGCAGGGAGGCCGTGGCCGGAGTACGCGGCGGGGCCAGCGAGTCGTCGGCCTGGGTCTCCAGCTGACGCAGCTGCGACTCCAGGTAGGACTTCAGGCGGGTGCGGTACTCGCGCTCGAAGCCACGCAGATCCTCGACCTTGCGCTCCAGCGTGGCGCGAGCGGACTCCAGGGAGCCCATCGCGACGCGGTGCTTCTCCTGGGCGTCCCGCTCAAGAGCGTCGGCCTTGGCTCGGGCGTCGCGCTCCAGGCCCTCGGCGCGGCTGCGAGCCTCGCCGACGATCTTGTTGGCCTCGGAACGAGCCTCGGCGATCGCCTGGTCGGCGGTCTGCTGGGCCAGCGAGAGAACGCGCGCGGCGCTGTCTCCACCGGGGCTCTGACCGGGTCCGCCCATCTGCGGGGGACCACCCATGGGACCGCCCATCTGCTGCATCTGACCCTGCATCTGCTGACCGGGCATCTGCTGCATCTGGCCGGGCATGCCGCCCTGGCCCATCTGTCCCTGCATCGGGTTCTGGCCCATGGGGCCCTGACCCATCTGTCCCTGCATCGGGTTCTGACCCATGGGGCCCTGACCCATCGGGCCGGGACCCTGCGGACCACCCTGGCCACCTTGGCCGGGGGGCAACTGCGGCGCACCGCTGGGCAGCTGGGGCGGGCCGCCCATGGGGCCACCCATCTGCTGCTGCGGCGGGCCCGATATGCCGGCGGGCACCGGGCCGCCGGGACCTCGCATGCCCTGCTGCGGCATCCCCTGCTGGGGCATGCCTTGCTGGGGCATGCCCTGTTGCTGCATGCCCTGCTGCTGGTCCTGTTCCGGAGGCTTGCGCATGCCCTGCTGCTGGTTCTGCGCAGCGGCGCGCGTGGCAGCGGCCAGCTTGGCGCGCAGGTCCTCGTTCTCGCGGAGCAGTCGGGTCAGTTCGGCTTCTACCTCGTCGAGGAAGGCATCGACCTCGTCCTCGTCATAGCCTTCTCGGAGGCGGACGGTCGTGAACTGCTTGTTCCGCACATCCTCGGGGGTCAATGGCATCTCTTCACCTCAACGTAGTCGTCGGCATTCGGCAAGACCGTATCGTTCACACCAACACCTGCCTGACGACAGTGATCAGGATGTACACGATGATCATCAGTACGAAGAAGGACAGGTCGAGCGCCACGCCCCCGAGACGCAACGGCGGGATGACCCGCCGCAGAAGCTTGAGCGGTGGATCAGTGACAGTGTAAGTGGCCTCCAGAATGACCACCATCGCCTTGCCCGGCTGCCATGAGCGGGCGAACTGGAAGACATAGTCCATGACCAACCGGAAGATCAGCACGATGAGGAAGCACATCAGCGCGATGTAGAGAACCTGTCCAACCACGCTCATGATCCGCGCTTACCTCTCCCCTGTTTCCATGCTGCTGGGTACCGCTGGTGGTACTGCCTGGTTACTGCTTTTCCGGTCGTGCGTCTCAGCTCTGGTTGAAGAACCCGCCCTCTGCGATGCGGGCCTTGTCCTCCGCCGTGACATCGACGTTAGCAGGCGACAACAGGAACACCTTCTGCGTCACCCGCTCGATGCTGCCGTGAAGACCAAACACCAAACCGGCCGCAAAGTCGACAAGTCGCTTCGCGTCTGTGTCATCCATCTCAGTGAGATTCATGATCACAGGAGTGCCCTCACGGAAGTGTTCCCCGATGGTACGGGCCTCGTTGTAGGTCCGGGGGTGAAGCGTGGTGATCCGGTAAGGCTCTCGTTCCGACACGACCTTGGGCATGATCACCGGTGCGTTCTTCTCCAGGCCTGAGCGTTCTTGTGTGATGGACGCCACGGGCGCGATTCGCGCCGGACGCCCGGATTCCGCGCCCAGCGAAGCGGAATGCGACACCGGATCGCGCGGGACGGGCGGTTGCACCACTCGTACCGATTCGTCCCTTTGGGACTGGTGTGACTGATGGGACTGGTGCGAACCGTGCGGCTGATGCGAGGGCTCACGCCGCCGCAGATCACGCTCGGGTTCCGGGTCGAGTTCGGGCTCGAAGTCGTCATCGGGGTCGAATCCCCGGCCGTCGTACCCATCGTCCTCCACGAGGCCGAGGTAGACCGCCATCTTGCGCATCGCGCCGGCCATTGCTCTGAGTCCTCCGCTCTGTGGTGGATCGACTGACGTATGCCAAGTGCCCGTGATCCACGAGGTCGTTACGACCGCCTCTCAGCGGTAATGACCATATTTTCTGCTGTGGTCCGACTTCCTGGCGACGTTACCCGAGCCTTGGACGGACTCCGAGTACCGCACTGCCGACGCGCACATGTGTCGCCCCGGCCGTCACGGCCTTCTCGAGGTCCGCACTCATCCCTGCGGACACCATGTTCGCAGCCGGATGGGTGCGGCGCATAGCAGTCGACAAATCCATCAGCCGCTCGAATGCCGCCAATTCACGTCCGGCGTACGGTCCGGTCAGCGGTGCGACGGTCATCAGCCCGTCGAGCCTGAGCCCCTCGGCCCCGGCGACCAGGTCGGCCAACTCCCCGATTCCGCCCGGCCCCACGCCTCCGCGCTCCCCGCGCGCACTCTCCTCCGCGTCCAGCGCGACCTGGATCAGACAGCCCACCTCGCGCCCCGCCCGCACCGCCTCCCTGGACAGTCCGGAGACCAGCCGGTCGCGGTCGACGGACTGCACGACACCGGCGTAACCGACCACGGAACGAACCTTGTTGGTCTGCAACTGGCCCACGAAATGCCAGGTGAGCGCCAGATCGGCGCACTCCTCGGCCTTGGGCGCCGCGTCCTGGTCCCGATTCTCGGCCACATGCCGCACACCGAGCTCCCACAGGATCCGCACATCGCTCGCGGGGTAGGTCTTGGTGACGACGATCAGCGTCACCTCCTCCCGCTTGCGGCCCGCCGCCGAACAGGCCGTCGCGATACGTTCCTCGACCGCCGCCAGATTCGCGGCGAGTTCGCCCTTACGGTCCGTCATGTCCATCAGTCCAGCCAGACATAGCCTGCGAGCCGCCCGGTCGTGCGGTCGCGGCGGTACGAGAAGTGGTCGGCGGACTCCCGCGTGCACACCGGCGACTGCTGCCGGTCACGCACCCCGAGCCGCTCCAGTTGGGCGTGCACCCCGGCGACCACGTCGACGGCGGGTGTGCCCCAGCTGGTCTCGGCGTACGCCGCGGGTTCGACGGCGGCGACATCGGCGCGCATCTCCCGCGGCACTTCGTAGCAACGGCCGCAGACAGCGGGGCCGGTGCGGGCGACGATCCGGGCGGGGTCGGCGCCGAGGGACTCCATGGCGTCCACGGCGGCGGGGACGATCCCGGCGACCAGGCCGGGCCGGCCCGCGTGGGCCGCGGCGACCACACCGGCGACCGGGTCGGCCAGCAGGACCGGGACGCAGTCGGCGGTGAGGACGGCGAGGGCGAGGCCACGGGTGGCGGTGACCAGCCCGTCGACGGGCGGAGTGAGCCGGGGGTCGCGGCTCTTCGCGAACGGTGGAACGGTCCACGGCCCGTCGACCTCGGCGACGTCGTTTCCGTGCACCTGGTTCATCCAGACCACCCGGTCCGGGTCGAGACCCAGGGACTTGGCGGCCAGTTCACGATTCGTGACGACTGCGGCCTGGTCGTCGCCGACCGCTCCGCCGAGGTTCAGCTCCTCGTACGGAACGGCGCTCACCCCGCCCCACCGGTCGGTGAAGGCGAAGTGCGCGCCGCTCGCATCGCTCGCCACGGAGCGCTGCCCTATCACTTCAGGAAGTCCGGCACGTCCAGCTCCTCCGCCGCACTGTCCGAGTAGGACCGGGACGGCGGGACCGGCGGGGAGATCGGGAGCTCGTGGGCCGGCTCCGGGGCGGGTGCCGGGGTCTCCCTCGGCGTGACGCTGCCGAGCGAGCCGAAGGACGGACGGCTGTCGGAGGACCGTACCGACGTGGGTTCGTCGCGCTTGGCACCGGCCGAGCCGAGGATGTTGTCCCGCTTGGGCGGGGGCTGCCCCCCGTCGAAGCCGGCCGCGATGACCGTGACCCGGACCTCGTCACCGAGGGCGTCGTCGATGACCGCGCCGAAGATGATGTTGGCCTCGGGGTGCGCGGCCTCGCTGACCAGCTGGGCGGCCTCGTTGATCTCGAACAGGCCGAGGTCGGAGCCACCGGAGATGGAGAGCAGGACGCCCCGGGCGCCGTCGATGGAGGCCTCCAGGAGCGGCGAGGAGATCGCCATCTCGGCCGCCGCCACCGCACGGTCGTCGCCACGGGCGGAACCGATGCCCATGAGAGCCGAACCCGCCTCGGACATCACGGACTTGACGTCGGCGAAGTCGAGGTTGATCAGACCGGGGGTGGTGATCAGGTCGGTGATGCCCTGGACGCCGGAGAGCAGGACCTGGTCCGCCGACTTGAAGGCGTCGAGGACCGAGACCTGGCGGTCCGAGATGGACAGCAGCCGGTCGTTGGGGATGACGATGAGGGTGTCGACCTCTTCGCGGAGTTCCGCGATGCCGTCCTCCGCCTGGTTGGCGCGGCGCCGTCCTTCGAAGGTGAAGGGGCGGGTGACCACGCCGATGGTGAGGGCGCCGAGGTTGCGGGCGATGTTGGCCACGACGGGCGCGCCGCCGGTGCCGGTGCCGCCACCCTCGCCTGCCGTCACGAAGACCATGTCGGCCCCCTTGAGGACCTCCTCGATCTCCTCGCGGTGGTCCTCCGCCGCCTTGCGGCCGACGGCCGGGTTGGCGCCGGCGCCGAGTCCGCGGGTGAGTTCGCGGCCGACGTCGAGCTTGACGTCGGCGTCGCTCATCAACAGCGCCTGAGCATCGGTGTTGATGGCGATGAACTCGACGCCCTTCAGACCGACCTCGATCATCCGGTTGATGGCGTTGACACCACCGCCGCCGACACCGATGACTTTGATGACTGCGAGGTAGTTCTGCGGTGCTGCCACGTCGAAGGCCTCTCGCCTCGAGTTACGTGTCGCCGTTCGCGATACGGCGAACGGACAACTCATGCCGAAGTGGGACGGTCCGAACGCCGACCCGAACCCTAACGTTGAAGTTTAGGGTTACCAGTGTGTCTGTTCCTTGGACTCTTCCGAACAGGACACTAAGTCGACAAGTGGCGCACGTTCAACGAACACGCCGAACCTCCCGTTTTTCTTTTCACCCTATGTGATCAGCCATAGCGATGCCCAACCAGGGTGCTGGCCTGCGCTGACGGGCGTCAACTCCCTGATGACGCGGGGGCGGTGGGGACGCTCACGTCGAAGTGCCGCGCACCGGGAGCCGCTTTCATGAGAGCGGTGAGCGCACGGGCCTTCGCGGCGCCCTTCTCGCCGCTCCCCCACGCGACGGTCCGGCCGTCGCCCAACTCCAGCGAGATGGAGTCGTACGAGCGGACCTTGACCGTCCTGGCGGCGCGCGCGACGGCGCCCGGCAGGTCGCCCGCCACCCGCACCGCCTCGCGCACCAGCCGGTCGCCGCCGAAGCGGCGCAGACTGGCGGTCTGCGAACCGGTCCTGGACATCGTCAATTCCAATGCGGGTACACCTTCGGGAGCATGTGAAACCGTCGCGAATCGCACGCCTTTCGCGTCCACTTCGACATACTTGGCCGGTTTCCCGGCGCTTTCGACAATCAGGACAGGGGTACGTTCGACCACTTTCAGCACGATTCCGTGCGGCCAGGACCGAGTGACCTCAACCGAGTCAATTCGGGGCAATTCCCGGAGCAGTCGGGACTCGATGGCGCCCGTGTCGACGGAGACGAGCGGTTCCCCGACCGGCACGTCGGCGGCTTCCCGCACCTGTGCCTGCGTCAGAACACCGGTCCCCGACACCGATACGCGCTCCACGTGCGTCCACCGGGACCCGTAGAGCACCCAGAGGACGCCCCCGCCGAGGACGAGCAGGGCGAAGGCCGTGATGACGATCGTACGAAGCCTGCGGGGCCCCAACCGGCCGAGAAGGCCCGGTCGGCGGGGCGGGCCGGAGATGTCCTGCTGCCGTTCACCGCGTTCGGCGGTCGTCGCTCCTCCGGCCACGCCCTTTCCTGCCTTCCTTCGTCGCCTAGCGGTGGCGTGAGGCGATCGCCTCGTACACCATGCCGACGAGCAGGTCGTCGGCGTCCCGGCGGCCGAACTCGCTGGCGGCGCGGGACATCTCGTACAGCCGGTGCGGGTCGGCGAGCACGGGCAGGACCTGTCGCTGGACCCACTCGGGCGTCAGTTCCGCGTCGTCGACCAGGAGTCCGCCACCGGCCTTGACCACCGGCTGGGCGTTCAGCCGCTGTTCGCCGTTGCCGATGGGCAGCGGGACGTAGGCGGCCGGGAGTCCGACGGCGGAGAGTTCGGCGACGGTCATCGCGCCCGCGCGGCAGAGCATCATGTCGGCCGCGGCGTACGCGAGGTCCATCCGGTCCACGTACGGTACCGGGATGTAGGGGGGCATCCCCGGCATCTGCTGCACCTGCGGCAGTTCGTTCTTCGGGCCGACCGCGTGCAGCACCTGGATGCCGGCCTGCTGGAGGTACGGCGCGACCCGCTCGATCACCTCGTTCAGGTGCCGGGCGCCCTGCGAGCCGCCGGAGACCAGCAGCGTCGGCAGACTCGGGTCGAGCCCGAACGCGGCCCGCGCCTCGGGACGTACCGCGGCCCGGTCCAGGGTGGCGATGGAGCGGCGCAGCGGGATGCCGATGTAGCGGGCGCCGCGGAGCTTGCTGTCCGGGGTGGAGACGGCGACCTGGGCGGCGTACCGCGAGCCGATCTTGTTGGCGAGGCCGGGGCGGGCGTTGGCCTCGTGGACGACGATCGGCACACCCAGGCGCTTGGCGGCCAGATAGCCGGGCAGGGCCACATAGCCGCCGAAGCCGACGACGGCGTCGGCCTTGGTGCGCTCCAGGATCTCCTCGGCGGCCTTGATCGTGCCGCGCAGCCGCCCGGGGACGGTGATCAGCTCAGGGGTGGGCTTGCGCGGCAGCGGGACCGCTGGGATCAGCGCCAGGTCATAGCCCCGCTCGGGGACGAGCCGGGTCTCCAGACCGCGTTCCGTGCCCAGGGCGGTGATCCCCATGCTGGGGTCAGCCCTGCGCAGGGCGTCCGCGAGGGCGAGCGCGGGCTCGATGTGGCCGGCGGTCCCCCCACCGGCGAGTACGACATGCACCGAAATTCACCGCTCTCCGGACGAACGCGCCGCCGAGGCACGCCGTCTCATCGTGTTCCATCTCCGGGGGTTCCGATCGGACACCGGGCCCCCAGCTCCCCGCTTTCTACCAAAGCGGGGTTGCCGCAACGAAAGCGCCGCCCGCGCACCCGGTTCGTCGCGTGCGAAGGCGATCAGCAGTCCGATGGCGAACATGGTCGGCAACAGGGCGGAACCCCCGTAGGAGAACAGCGGGAGCGGGACACCGGCGATCGGCAGCAGGCCGAGCACCGCACCGATGTTGATCACTGCCTGAGCGGTGATCCAGGTGGTCACACCTCCCGCGGCGTACCTCACGAAGGGGTCCTCCGTGCGTCCGGCCACGCGGATACCCGCATAGCCTAGGGCCGCGAAGAGGGCGAGCACCGACAGAGTCCCCGCCAGGCCCAGTTCCTCACCGGTGACGGCGAAGATGAAGTCGGTGTGCGCCTCGGGGAGTTGCCCCCATTTTTCCACACTCGCACCGAGGCCCGAACCGAACAGGCCACCGGAGGCGAGCGCGTAGATCCCGTGCACGGCCTGCCAGCAGGAGTTGGCCCCGGTGCCGGGTTCGGTGGCGCCGATGCACTGGAAGCGGCCCATCCGGTTGGGGCTGGTCTTGATGAGCACGAGCCCGATGAACACGGCGACGGACAGCACACCCACGAACAGCCGCGTGGGCGCCCCGGCCAGCCAAAGCAGCCCGAACAGGATGGCGGTGAGGATGATCGCCGTGCCCATGTCGCCGCCGAGCATGATCAGGCCGAGCAGCATGAACGTGACCGGGACCAGCGGCACCAGCATGTGCTTCCACTGCGTGAGCAGCCGCCTGTCCTCCTTGCGCGCGATCAGGTCGGCGCCCCACAGCACCAGGGCGAGCTTGCCGAACTCGCTCGGCTGGATCTGGAAGGAGCCGCCCAGCGAGATCCAGTTCTGGTTGCCGTTGATGGACAGCCCTATCCCGGGCACCTGGACGAGGGCCATCAGGAAGACGGAGCCGGCGAGGATCGGGTAGGCGAGCGCCCGGTGCAGCTTCACGGGCATGCGCGAGGCCGAGAACAGCAGCACACCGCCGATCGTGGCGGCCAGCAGCTGTTTGCGGAAGAAGAACGTTCCGGGCTTGGACAGTTGCAGCGCGGTGATCTGGGAGGCCGAGTAGACCATCACCAGCCCGAGCACCGTGATCAGCAGCGAGCCGCCGAGGATCACGTAGTAGGCGGTCAACGGCCGGTCCCAGGCCCGCTCCACCCGCCTGCGAAGCCGCCGTACGGGATTGTCCCGGGGCGGCCGGGGCGCAGCGGGCCTACGAACCCGCACAGCCCCCTGAACGGGCGCACGACCAGTACGGCTACTGGCCATCAGAGCCTCCCGCACGACTGCTGAAGGGCGCGCGCAGCGCCCCCTTCAGGGGCGCGGGGAACTGCGCGACCAGCCCCCCACCGGGTCGGCACCAGACAACCCACCGAAAGTTCCCGAGCCACAACCGACCTCACGCGTCCCTCCAAGGCCCCCGAAGACACCCTTCGCGGCCGAAGACCGACCGTCAGGTCCCCGTACCGAGTTCGCGAACCGCCTGTGCGAACGCGTCACCGCGTTTGTTGTAGTTGGCGAACATGTCCATCGACGCACAGGCCGGCGCCAACAGCACCGTGTCCCCGGCACCGGCCAGGCCTCGCGCCGAGCGGACCGCCGCGAGCATCGCCCCAGTGTCGGTCCGGTCGAGGTCGACGACGGGTACTTCGGGCGCGTGTCGCGCGAGGGCTTCGCCGATCAGCGCACGGTCGGCACCGATCAGCACCACTCCACGAAGTCGCTTTGCCGACTTGGCGACCAGTTCGTCGAAGGTCGCGCCCTTGGCGAGCCCGCCGGCGATCCACACGATCGACTCGTACGCCGCCAAGGAGGCCTCGGCCGCGTGGGTGTTGGTCGCCTTGGAGTCGTCGATGTACGCGACCCCGTCCACATCGGCCACGTGAGCGATGCGGTGGGCGTCCGGGGTGAAGGCCCGCAGGCCGTCCCGGACCGCCTTCGCGGGCACCCCGTAGGCCCGGGCGAGGGCAGCCGCGGCAAGGGCGTTGGCGATGTTGTGCGGGGCGGGCGGGTTGACGTCCGTGACCTCGGCCAGTTCCTGGGCGTTCCGCTGCCGGTCCTCGACGAAGGCGCGGTCGACCAGGATGCCCTCCACGACGCCGAGTTGGGACGGCCCGGGTGCGCCGAGCGTGAACCCGACGGCCCGGCAGCCCTCCTCGACGTCCGCGCCGCGCACCAGGTCCTCGGTGGCCTTGTCGGCCACGTTGTAGACACAGGCGACCTGATTGCCCTCGTAGATACGGCCCTTGTCGGCGGCGTACGCCTCCATGGAGCCGTGCCAGTCGAGATGGTCGGGGGCGAGGTTGAGGACCGCGGCGGAGTGGGCGCGCAGGGAGGGCGCCCAGTGGAGCTGGTAGCTGGAGAGTTCCACCGCGAGGACGTCGTACGTCTCCTCGCCGAGCACCACGTCGATGATCGGTGTGCCGATGTTGCCGACGGCTGCCGTACGCAGGCCCGCCGCGCGCAGGATCGACGCGAGCATCTGGGTGGTGGTCGTCTTGCCGTTGGTGCCGGTGATCGCCAGCCAGGTGGCTGCTTCGCCACCGCCCCGCCCGCGCAGCCGCCAGGCGATCTCCACGTCGCCGACGACGTCCACGCCCGCCTCGGCCGCCGCCGCGAAGAGCGGTGAACTCGGCTTCCAGCCGGGCGAGGTGACGACAAGCTGGGTGCCCTCGGGCAGGGTCTCCGCGTCTCCGAGGCGTACCTCGATGCCCTCCAGGGCCGCCGCGCGTTCCCGGTGGGCGTCGGAGTCCCCGCCGTCCACGACGGTGACCTGGGCACCGAGAGCGGTCAGGGCGCGGGCGGCGCTGATGCCGCTCACCCCGAGACCGGCGACGGTGACCCGCACGCCCTCCCAGTCGCCGCCCTGACCGGACGTCACTTCTCGGCCGCCCATCCCGCGTAGAAGATGCCCAGTCCGACGATCACGCAGATGCCCTGGATGATCCAGAAGCGGACCACAATAAGGACTTCGGACCACCCCTTGAGTTCGAAGTGGTGCTGGAGTGGCGCCATCCGGAAGACGCGCTTGCCGGTCATGCGGAACGAGCCGACCTGGATGACCACCGACATGGTGATCAGGACGAACAGGCCGCCGAGGAGCGCCAGCAGCAGCTCCGTACGGGAGCAGATCGCGAGGCCGGCGAGCGCGCCGCCCAGGGCCAGTGAACCGGTGTCGCCCATGAAGACCTTGGCGGGTGACGTGTTCCACCACAGGAAGCCGAGGCAGGAACCCATCAGCGCCGAGGCGATGACAGCGAGGTCCAGCGGATCTCGCACCTCGTAACAGGCCGCCGGGTTGGTCAGGGTCACCGCGTTGGCGCAGGACTCCTGGAACTGCCAGACGCCGATGAACGTGTAGGCGCCGAAGACGAGGACGGAGGCGCCGGTGGCGAGGCCGTCCAGACCGTCCGTCAGGTTCACGCCGTTCGACATGGCGAGGATCATGAAGAGCGCGAAGACGACGAACAGCACCGGGCCGATCGTCCAGCCGAAGTCCTGGACGAAGGAGAGCTTCGTGGACGCCGGTGTGTTGCCGACGTTGTCCGCGAACTGGAGCGAGAGCACCGCGAAGCTGATACCCACGGTCAGCTGGCCGGCCATCTTCGCCTTGGCCCGCAGACCGAGCGAACGGCGCTTGACGATCTTGATGTAGTCGTCCAGGAAGCCGACCAGGCCCATGCCCGCCATCAGGCCGAGCACCAGCAGGCCCGAGAAGGTCGGCGGGGGTGTGCTGGCCTCCCCCAGCCCCGTGAACACCTTGGACAGGAAGTACGCGGCGATCGTCGCCAGGATGAAGGCGATACCGCCCATCGTCGGCGTACCGCGCTTGGCGTGGTGCTCGCGCGGGCCGTCGTCGCGGATGTACTGACCGTAGCCCTTGCGGGCCAGAAGCTTGATCAGCAGCGGAGTGCCGATCAGGGTCAGGAAAAGACCAATGACTCCTGCGAACAGGATCTGCTTCATCATCGGGCGGAAACCTCACCCTCGGCACCGGTCGCCAGGAGCGCCTGCGCCACGCTCTCCAGCCCGACCGACCGGGACGCCTTCACGAGCACGACATCCCCCGGGCGCAGCTCGCTGCGCAACAGGTCGACAGCCGCCTGTGCGTCGGACACGTGCACCGACTCCTCACCCCACGAACCCTCGTTATATGCGCCCAGTTGGAGCCAGGACGCTTCCCTGCCCCCGACCGCGACGAGCTTGCCGACATTGAGCCGGACGGCCAGCCGTCCGACCGCGTCGTGCTCGGCGAGCGCCTCGTCCCCGAGCTCGGCCATCTTGCCGAGCACCGCCCACGTACGACCCCCCTTGGCCCGTGAGGCTGTGCCCATGGCCGCGAGCGCGCGCAAAGCCGCTCGCATGGACTCGGGGTTCGCGTTGTAGGCGTCGTTGACGATCGTCACGCCGTCCGGGCGCTCGGTGACCTCCATCCGCCAACGGGAGAGGGAGCCCGCCTCGGAGAGCGCGGTGGCGATCTCGTCTGCGGACATGCCCAGCTCATGGGCGACGGCGGCGGCGGCGAGCGCGTTCGACACGTGATGCTCACCGTACAGGCGCATGGTCACGTCGCTTGCACCGGAGGGTGTGTGGAGCCTGAAGGCGGGCTGTCCCCTGTCCGTGAGTCGCACGTTCTCGGCGCGTACGTCCGCTTCGCCGGACTCGCCGAAGAAGATCACCTTCGCCTTTGTTCGAACCGCCATGGCCCGTACGAGGGGATCGTCGGCGTTCAGGATCGCGGTGCCGCCGTCGGCCTCGGAGGGCAGCGCCTCGACGAGTTCACCCTTCGCTTGTGCGATCTGCTCACGTCCGCCGAACTCGCCGATGTGGGCGGTGCCGACGTTGATGACGAGGCCGATCCGCGGGGGCGTCAGCTCGGTCAGGTAGCGGATGTGACCGATGCCGCGGGCGCCCATCTCCAGGACCAGGAACCTGGTTTCCTCGGTGGCGCTCAGCGCGGTCAGCGGCAGCCCGATCTCGTTGTTGAGCGAGCCGGGGGTGTAGACCGTCGGCGCCTTGTGCTGGAGCACCTGGGCGATCAGGTCCTTGGTGCTGGTCTTGCCCGCGGAGCCGGTGAGGGCCACGAGGGTCGCGCCGAGCTTCTGGACCACGTGCCGTGCGAGGGCGCCCAGCGCCCGCTGGACGTCGTCCACGACGATCGCGGGCACGCCGACGGGCCGGGAGGCGAGGACGGCGACCGCGCCGGCCTCGACGACCGCGGCCGCGAAGTCGTGGCCGTCGACGCGCTCGCCGGCGAAGGCGACGAACAGGCTGCCGGGCTCCACCTCACGGGAGTCCCTGACGACCTGTCCGGTGACCTGGACCGACGGATCCGGTATGTCGTGGGTCTGCCCGCCGACGACTGCTGCGATCTCGGCGAGAGAGAGGGCGATCACAAGTTCATCCCTGGGTCTGCTGGATAGCTTCGCGAAGCACCTGGCGGTCGTCGAACGGACGGACCACCCCGGCGATGTCCTGGCCCTGCTCATGGCCCTTGCCCGCGACCAGCACGGTGTCCCCGGGCCGCGCGCGGGCCACGGCGGCGGAGATGGCCGCGCCCCGGTCCTCGAACACCTGGACCTCGCCGCGCTCGTGGGCCGGCACGGAGGCCGCGCCTTCGAGCATGGCCGCGAGGATCGCGAGTGGGTCCTCGGAGCGGGGGTTGTCGGAGGTCAGTACGGCGGTGTCGGCGAGCCGGGCCACGGCGGCGCCCATGGGGGCGCGCTTGGTCGTGTCCCGGTCCCCGCCGCAGCCGAGCACCACGTGCAGGCTGCCCTCGGTGACCTTGCGCAGCGCGCGCAGCACCGACTCGACGGCGTCCGTCTTGTGCGCGTAGTCGACGACCGCGAGATACGGCTGACCCGCGTCCACCCGCTCGAGCCGCCCCGGGACTCCCGGTACGACGGAGATGCCGTCGGCGGCGGCCTGCGGGTCGAGCCCGGCCTCGGCGAGGGCGACGATCGCGGCAAGGGTGTTGGCGACGTTGAAGGTGCCCGCGAGGGGTGCCCGCGCGCGGATCCGCTGGTCCTTGGGGCCGACCACCGTGAACGTCGAGTCCATCGGGCCGACCTGGACGTTCTCGGCGCGCCAGTCGGCGTCCGGGTGGCCCTCGGCGGAGTAGGTGACGACCGGGACGGTGGCCTCCTGGGCGAGTCGTCGGCCGTAGGTGTCGTCGTGGTTGACGACGCCGAGTTTGCTGCGTTCGGGAGTGAACAGCCGCGCCTTGGCCTGGAAGTAGTCCTCCATGCCGGAGTGGAACTCCATGTGCTCCGGGCTGAGGTTGGTGAACACGGCGATGTCGAAGACGCAGCCGTCGACCCGGCCGAGGACCAGCGCGTGACTGGAGACCTCCATGGCGACAGCCTCGACCCCGCGCTCGCGCATCACCGCGAACAGAGCCTGGAGGTCGGTGGCTTCGGGGGTGGTGCGCTCGGACTTGATGCGCTCGTCGCCGATGCGCGTCTCGACCGTGCCGATCAGCCCCGTGGCCCGGTCCGTCCTGAGGCCGCCCTCGACGAGGTACGCGGTGGTGGTCTTGCCGGAGGTGCCCGTGATGCCGATCTGGAGCAGATCGCGGCCCGGGCGGCCGTAGATCGTGGCCGCCAGTTCGCCCATCCGCGCGCGCGGGTCGTCGACCACCAGCACCGGGAGGCCGGTGGCGGCGGCCCGTTCGGCGCCGGTGGGGTCGGTCAGCACGGCGGCGGCGCCGAGGCCCGCGGCCTGCGTCACGAAGTCCGCGCCGTGCAGCCGGGCCCCTGGGAGGGCGGCGTACACATCGCCGGGGCGGACCGCGCGCGAGTCATGGGTGATGCCCGTGACCGCGACGATGCCGTCCCGCGTGGCCGGGGGCTGTGGGGCGCCCAGTTGGCCGGCCAGTTCCGCGAGGGGTGTGGCGGAGACGTGAACCGGCCTCGGCGGTCCCGGATATGTCACAGGAACGCCCTTCTGGGTGGTTTGGTACTGATCAGCGTGTGGCACGGCGGTGAGCGTACCGGGCGCACCCCCGGACGGGCGAAGTGAGGGCGCGGCCGGGGTGTGCGACGGGGCGCTGCCGCCCGGGTCGGGAGAGTCGGGAGAGTTCGTGTTCACGAGCTGTTTCCTGGCTGGTTTCCGTACTGATCAGGGCGTGAAGGCCACGGGGAGATTCGCGGCCTTGGCCCCGGTGGGCGGTACCTGAAGGGTCTTCAGGGCGAACTCCATGACCTCCTTGTAGATGGGGCCACAGATCTGACCTCCGAAGTAACTGCCCTTGGTGGCGTTCTGGATGGCGCAGTAGACGGTGATGCGGGGGCTGTCGGCGGGCGCGAAGCCGGCGAACGAGGAGGTGTAGCCGTGGTAGCGGCCGGTGGCCGGATCCACGCGGTTGGCCGTACCCGTCTTGCCCGCCACCCGGTAGCCGGGGATGCGCGCCTTGGCGCCGGTGCCCTCCTCGTCGTCCACGACGGACTCCAGCATCTTGGCGAGGGTCTTCGCCGTCTTCGCACTGACGACCCGGGTCTTCTCGGGCGCCCCGGCGGGTGCGAACCGGCCGTCGGCTCCCTTGGTGCCCCGGATCAGGGTGGGCTCCACGCGGACGCCGCCGTTGGCGATCGTCGAGTAGACGGAGGCCGCCTGCAGCGCGTTGAGGGAGACACCCTGGCCGAAGGGGATCGTGAACTGCTGGGAGGTCGACCACTGGTCGGGCGGCGCGAGGATGCCCTTGGTCTCGCCGGGGAAGTCCAGCCCGGTGTAGCTGCCGAGGCCGAACTTGCGCAGATAGGAGTAGAGGATCCGGTTGGACTCTGCCTGCGTCCTGCCGAGCTGGCCGGTGGCCAGGATGGTGCCGATGTTGCTGGACTTGGCGAGGACACCGTTGAGGGTGAGGTACCAGGTCGGGTGGTCGATGTCGTCCTTGAAGAGCCGGTCGCCCCGGTGCAGCCGGTTGGGCACGACGACATGCGTCGCGGGCGTGGCGGCGTGCTCCTCCAGTACGGCGGCCATCGACATGACCTTGGCGGTGGAGCCGGGCTCGTAGGCGTCCTGGAGGGCCGCGTTGCCGAGCGCGTCCGGGTTCGCCCTGGTGAGGTCGTTGGGGTCGAAGCCGGGCGAGTTGGCCATGGCCAGGATCTGGCCGGTCCGGGTGTCCTGCACTATCACGTACCCGCGGTCCGCCTTCGACTCCTTCACCTGCTCGGTGATGGCGCTCTGCGCGGCCCACTGGATGTCGCGGTCGATGGTCAGTTCGACGTCGGAACCGGGTACGGCGGGCGTCTCGGTGGAGTCGGCGGTGGGCACCTGCCGTCCCCCTGACTGTGCGTACCGGATCTTGCCGTCCTGGCCGGCCAGTTCGCCGTTCAGCTGCTGTTCGAGGCCGCCGCCGCCCTTGCCGTCGGCGCTGACCCAGCCCAGCAGGCCGGCGGCGAGTCCACCGTTCGGATAGACGCGCTTGCTCGCGGGCACGGCCAGCACACCGGCGAGGACGTTGAAGGCGGTCGGGTCGGTTCCGGCCTTGGCGGCCAGGGTGGACTTCAGGTCCTTGATCTGCGTCCACACCTGGGGGGTCTGGCGGTGCGCGAGCAGCGTGTAGCGGGTGTTCGGCGTCTTCAGCTTCCTCACGACGTCCGCGGCGTCCTGCCCGAGGATCGGTGCGAGGAGAGCGGCGGCCTGTTCGGGGGCGTCGCCCAGTTTCGTGGTCTTCGGCGTGAACATCGTCGGGTCGGCGGTGATGTCGTACGCGTCCACGCTGGTCGCCAGTTCGACGCCGTTGCGGTCGGTGATCTCACCGCGTTCGGCGGCCAGGGTGCGGCCGACGTACCGGTTCTGCTCGGCCTTGGCGGCGTACACGCTCGCGTCGACGGCCTGCACCTGGAGCAGCCGCACGACGAAGGCGATCATCACCAGGGCCAGCGCGAGGCTGACCATGCGCAGCCGGGGGCGGGGGCTGCCGAGCCGGATGACCTTGGGCCCGGCGGGGCGGCCGGGAGCGGGGCGGCGGGCGGGGCGGCCGCCGGGTCCAGGACGCCGGGGGGCGCCGGGGCGGGCGGACCTGGCCGGGGCGGGTACGCGACGGCGGGGCGGTTCCCTGTCGGACACTTCCGTCACCTGCCGGGGGTCGTGGAGGGGAGGGTGGGAGTGGGGGTGGGACTGGGCGCCGGCTCCGGGGACGCCGGCGCGGACGGGGTCGGCGTGGGCGTGGGCTCAGGGGTGGGCGTGGGGGTGGCCGGGGGCGTGGGCACCGGCGCCGGGACGTTCATCTCGGGCGGGACCATCTCCGGGATCCGCAACGCCGCCTGTTCCGCGGCCTCCGGGACGCCCTTGACGGTGCCACCCGGGTCGAGGAAGGCAGGGTCGCCGCCGGGCACCATGCCGAGTTCCCTGGCCCGTCGCTGAAGTGCGTCGGGCGCGGCGTAGGCGTCGACGTCCCGCTGGAGCGCCTGTTCCTCGTCGGTGAGGCTCTTGGTGTCCCGCTGCAGGTCGTCCTGGCGGAACCCGCCTTCGCTGAGCGCGGAGTTCAGCACGAGGAGCCCGATGAGACCGCTGCCCAGCAGGAACACGACGAGCAGGACGAAGGGGGTACGGGCGGCCTGTCCCGGCCCTGCGGGGAGGAGCCGGGCGAGCCGGGCCGCCCGGCCTCTCGGCTCGGGTTTGCTATTCACTCACCCTCCCCGCGACTCGGGTCTTCCCACGCGTCTGCCCGCTCGTCTGCCCGGCAGGTCCGGGTTGCCTACTCACCCGTCGTCCCCTCCGTACGCCTCACTCGGCGTCCTCCCTGATGCGCTGGGCCCCGCGCAGTCGCGCCGGGGCGGCTCGCCGGTTCTCGGCGATCTCTTCCTCGGTGGGAAGTTCGGCACCACGGGTGAGCAGCTTGAGCCGGGGCTGGTAGCGCTCGGGCACCACGGGCAGCCCGGGGGGCGCCGTATTGGCCGCACCGGCCGCGAACACCTGCTTGACCAGCCGGTCTTCGAGCGAGTGGTACGACAGGACAGCGATCCGGCCGCCGACGGCGAGGGCCTTCACCGCGGCCGGGATCGCCCGCTCCAGGACGGTCAGTTCGCCGTTGACCTCGATGCGCAGCGCCTGGAAGGTGCGCTTGGCGGGGTTGCCTCCGGTGCGCTTGGCGGCCTGCGGCAGCGAGTCGCGGATCAGTTCGACGAGCCGGGCGCTGTTGCTGAAGGGCTCCTTGTCGCGCTCGCGCACGACCGCGGAGACGATCCGCTTGGCCTGCTTCTCCTCGCCGTACGCCCTGAGGATCCGGACGAGTTCACCGGCCGGGTAGGTGTTGAGGACCTCGGCGGCGCTGATGCCGGTCGTCTGGTCCATGCGCATGTCGAGCGGGGCGTCCTGGGCGTAGGCGAACCCGCGGTCGGCCTCGTCGAGTTGCATGGAGGAGACCCCGAGGTCGAAGAGGACTCCGTCGACCTTCGGCAGGCTCAGCCGGTCGAGTACGTCGGGCAGTTCGTCGTACACCGCGTGCACCAGGTCGGCCCGCTCACCGAAGGGGGCGAGCCGCTCCCCGGAGAGGCGCAGCGCCTCCTTGTCACGGTCGAGGGCGATCAGCCGGGCCTCGGGGAAACGGGCGAGCAATGCCTCGCTGTGGCCGCCGAGACCGAGGGTGCAGTCGACGACGACCGCTCCGGGCCGCTCCAGTGCGGGGGCCAACAGGTCCAGGCACCGCTGGAGCATCACCGGGACGTGTCGACTGTTGCTCAAGGGGCCCTCTCAGGTCCGGCGCGGCCGTCACGCACCGCCGGGTCCCCGCCCGCTCGGAGAAGGGGAGGTCTGCCGGCGCCGGAAGCGTCAGCCGACCGGGAGCGGGAGGAGGCCGAGCCGTACGTACGCGCCGCGCACGCGGGGGATCAATCAATCCAGCAGGGAGTCTCGCCTCCCGCTTCGCGTCACTTTAGTCCACGGTGTCGCGCGGTCAATCAACGGCCTGCGCGTCGCGGCACCCCGCCCCGACAAGCCGTAAATCGCCCACAATCACCCGTACGGGTATACTCTCACCACCCTTGTGGGTTACCTCACAACAACGCTCATTGATGTTCTTTGTCCCCTCTCACAGCGGGCCCGCGAGGCCCGTGACCAGTACCGTCATGGTTATGACGACTTCCGCATCAGTTCCCACCGGACCCGAAGGCGCCATATCCACCGACGGCACGGTCACCGACCGTCTCGTCGAGGCGAACGGGCAGTACGCCGCGGCCTTCACCGACCCGGGGATGGACGCCCGCCCCGTACTCCAGGTGGCGGTCGTGGCCTGCATGGACGCCCGCCTCGACCTGCACGCCGCCCTCGGTCTGCAGCTCGGCGACTGCCACACCATCCGCAACGCGGGAGGTGCCGTCACCGACGACGTGATCCGCTCCCTGACCATCAGCCAGCGGGCGCTGGGCACGCGGAGCGTCATCCTCATCCACCACACCGGCTGCGGCCTGGAGTCCCTCACGGAGGACTTCCGGCAGGAGTTGGAGGTAGAGGTCGGACAGCGCCCCGCCTGGGCGGTCGAGGCCTTCCGGGACGTCGAACAGGACGTGCGCCAGTCGATGCAGCGTGTGCGCACCAACCCGTTCCTGCTGCACACCGACGACGTCCGTGGCTTCGTCTTCGACGTGAAGTCCGGCCTGCTTCGCGAGATCGACCCCTCGTAACCGAACCGGACCGCGCATCCGTACGTATGTCTCTACGAAATTTACCCTGCGCTTCAGGGCCGAAAAGCCCTGAAACGAGACATAGCCCTGCCAGTTGTCCACAGGCGAGTGACACGAACCGGTAACGGCAACAAGAATGCGGGTGTGACGTCACGCGGAACTTTCCCCGCGTGGTGTCCGTGTTTCGGGGTGGGCCGGTCCGCATCGCAGCGCGTCGGCCTGGAGAAAGAACGGGCCTAGGAGGGCCGTGTGACGACCTATGACGATCGAGCGAGCCTCACTGATCTGACCGCCACTGTGGAGCGAGTCCGCAGTTCGGTGGAGGGAGTGATCGAGGGCAAGCCTGAGGTCGTACGGCTTTCGCTGACCGTGCTGCTCGCCGAGGGGCATCTTCTGATCGAGGATGTTCCCGGTGTCGGCAAGACCATGCTGGCGAAGACGCTGGCCAAGTCCATCGACTGTTCCGTGCGGCGCATTCAGTTCACGCCGGACCTGCTGCCCTCGGACATCACCGGTGTGTCCATCTGGGACCAGCAGCGCCGCGACTTCGAGTTCAAACCGGGGGCGATCTTCGCGCAGATCGTGATCGGCGACGAGATCAACCGCGCGTCGCCGAAGACCCAGTCCGCGCTCCTGGAGTCCATGGAGGAGCGCCAGGTCACCATCGACGGGCAGACCTACGAACTGCCCAGCCCCTTCATGGTGGTGGCCACCCAGAACCCGGTCGAGATGGAGGGCACCTACCCGCTCCCGGAGGCACAGCGCGACCGCTTCATGGCCCGCGTCTCCATCGGCTACCCGAGTCCGGAGGCCGAGCTGCAGATGCTGGACGTGCACGGCGGCGTCTCACCGCTGGACGACCTCCAGCCGGTGGCCCACGCGCACGACATCGTGAAGCTCGTCGAGGCCGTCCGCAAGGTCCATGTCGCGGATTCGGTCCGGCGGTACGCGGTGGACCTGGTCGGCGCCACGCGCACCCACCCGGATCTCAGACTCGGCGCCTCGCCGCGCGCCACGCTTCATCTCTTGCGCGCCGCGAAGGCCTCCGCGGCCCTGAGCGGCCGGGAGTACGCGCTGCCGGACGACATCCAGGCCCTCGCCGTGGCTGTCCTGTCCCACCGTCTGCTGCCCACCGCCCAGGCCCAGCTGAACCGCCGTACCACCGAGCAGGTCGTGCAGGAGATCCTCCAGCGCACCGCCGTGCCCGCGGCGCCCCAGCAGCAGAGCGGCTTCGGGATGGGCCGCTCCGCGCCCGACTTCGGTCAGCAGCCGCCGCGGAGGCTTGGATGAGCGCGGCGGCGCCCGGGCACCCGGAGGACGACCAGGGCGACAAGGGTGACAAGGGCGGGGTGCGCACGGCGCTGGCCGGTCTCACCACCCGTGGGCGCTCCTTCCTGGCAGCCGGGGTCGCCGCCACCATCTGCGCGTACGTCCTGGGGCAGAGCGATCTGCTCCGGGTGGGTCTGCTGCTCTCCGTACTGCCGCTGGTCTGCGCGACCGTCCTGTACCGCACGCGCTACCGGGTGGCCGGCAGCCGCCGGCTCTCCCCCGCGCGCGTGCCAGCCGCCTCCGAGGCCCGCGTCCATCTGCGGATGGACAACGTCTCGCGGCTGCCCACGGGCCTGCTGATGCTCCAGGACCGGGTGCCGTACGTGCTCGGTCCGCGGCCCCGTTTCGTCCTGGACCGGGTGGAGGCCGGCGGGCGCCGCGAGGTGTCGTACCGCGTCCGCTCCGACCTGCGGGGCCGCTATCCGCTGGGCCCGCTCCAGCTGCGGCTGACCGACCCGTTCGGCATGTGCGAACTGACCCGCTCCTTCTCGACGTACGACACCCTGACGGTCATCCCGCGCGTGGACGCGCTCCCGCCGGCGCGGCTGACCGGCGAGGCCAAGGGATACGGCGACGGACGGCAGCGGGCGCTGGCGCTGGCCGGCGAGGACGACGTGATCCCGCGCGGGTACCGCTACGGCGACGACCTGCGCCGCGTGCACTGGCGCTCCACCGCCCGCTACGGCGAGCTGATGGTGCGCCGCGAGGAACAGCCTCAGCGCGCCCGCTGCACGGTGCTCCTCGACACCCGGGGCTTCGCCTATCTGGGCGCGGGCCCGGACTCGGCCTTCGAGTGGGCGGTGTCGGGCGCGGCGTCCGTCCTTGTCCACATGCTCGAACGGGGCTTCTCCGTACGGCTGCTGACGGACACGGGCAACTCCGTGCCCGGGGAGGGCGCCGAGGGTTTCGCGGGCGCCAGCCAGGGGTCGGCGGACGCGGCCGGACTGATGATGGACACCCTCGCGGTGATCGACCACTCGGACGGCATGGACATCTCCCGCGCCTATGACGTACTGCGCGGCGGTGGTGAGGGGATGCTGATGGCGTTCTTCGGCGACCTCGACGAGGAGCAGGCCGCGGTGGCCGCCAAGATGCGGCAGCGCAGCGGTGGGGCGGTCGCCTTCGTCCTGGACAGTGAGACCTGGGTGCGGGAACCCAACGACGTACCGGGTCCCGAGGACCCGGGCGAGGAGTCGCTGCGGATGCTGCGCGAGGCGGGCTGGACGGCGGTGCGGGTGCCGCGCGGGGCCGCGATGAGTGACCTGTGGCGCCAGGCGGACCGGGAGCGTTCCGGTCTCGGCGCCCTCAGCGGCGGGGTGGGACGTTCATGAGCGGGCGCGCACGACTGGCGCTGTGCGCCTGGGTGGCGACGATGCTGACGGCGTGCGCTCTGCTGCCGCTGGTCGAGGACGTGAGCTGGCTGCTCCAGGTGTCCATCCTGCTGGGCATACAGACGATCGTCGGCGCGGGGGCCCGGCGGTTGCCGCTGGCCTGGCCACTGACGGTGGCGGCGCAACTCCTCGTCACGCTCGTCCTGCTGACCGTGGTGTTCGCCCGGGAGCAGGCGTTCTTCGGCCTGATCCCCGGCCCCGAGACCTTCCAGCAGTTCGGCACGCTGCTGCAGAACGGCGCGGACGACATCGGGCGGTACGCGATCCCCGCGCCGCTGTCCGACGGCATCCGGCTGATGGTGGTCGGCGGCGCCCTGCTGATCGGGCTCGCCGTGGACACCCTCGCGGTGACGTTCCGCAGTGCGGCTCCGGCCGGCCTGCCGCTGCTCGCGCTGTACTCGGTCGCGGCCGGGCTCTCCGACGGCGGTGGCACCTGGGTGTGGTTCCTGCTGGCCGCGGCGGGTTATCTGATGCTGCTCCTGGCCGAGGGCCGGGACCGGCTCTCCCAGTGGGGGCGGGTCTTCGGTGGCGCCCCGCGTGCGCCGGGCGACCTGCCGACCGGCAGTGCGCTCGCCCCTGTTCGCACGGGACGGCGGATCGGCGCGGTCGCGCTGGGCGTGGCTCTGGTGGTGCCTCTGGCGCTGCCCTCGCTCGACGGCGGACTGCTGAGCGCCGCGGGTGGCGGGGTCGGCTCGGGCAGTGGAGGCGGCGGCACGATCTCCGCCGTCAACCCTCTGGTGTCGCTGCGCGACAGCCTGAACGTGGACGAGGACCGCCAGGTCATGTCCGTGCGCAACAGCACGGACGACGCCCAGGACCTGTATCTGCGGATCGTCTCGCTCGACTCCTTCGACGGCACGGCGTGGAAGCCGTCCCAGCGGCACATCCAGGATGTGCCGAACAAGTTCCCGACGCCGCTCGGCCTCAGGGCGGACGTGCGGCGCACCGAGATCACGACGAGCATCTCGGCTGCGGACTGGTACGCCCAGGACTGGCTGCCGATGCCGTACCCCGCGACCGGGGTGAAGATCGACGGCAGCTGGCGCTTCGAGCCGGTGGGCCGCACTCTCGTCGGTGACCACGGCCAGAACACGCGCGGTGCGCGGTACACGGTGACGAGCCTGGACGTGCAGCCGACCGCGCGGCAGCTCGCCGAGGCACCGGAGCCGGACCCCGCGCTGGTGCGTGAGTTCACCCAGGTCCCGGAGTCGTTGCCGGCGATCGTGTCGCGCACCGCGCGCGAGGTCACCGCCGGTTCGGCGAACGCCTACGAGCAGGCGGTCAAGCTCCAGGACTACTTCTCGGTGAGCGGCGGCTTCCGGTACGACACCCAGGTGCAGGTCGGCAGCGGCTCCAACGCGATCGCGCGGTTCCTGAGGGACAAGGAGGGCTTCTGCGTCCACTTCTCCTTCGCGATGGCGTCGATGGCCCGCACGCTGGGCATTCCGGCCCGGGTCGCGGTGGGCTTCGCGCCGGGCACCCCGCAGCCGGACGGCACGGTCTCGGTGGGGTTGCGCGATGCGCACGCCTGGCCCGAGCTGTACTTCGAGGGCGTCGGCTGGACCCGCTTCGAGCCGACCCCCACCCGTGGTTCGGTGCCCGATTACACGCAGTCCCAGGCGCCGAACAGCGACATCCCTAACCCGGATGTGCCTTCGCAGAACGCCTCCGTGGCGCCCTCCGACTCCGCCTCGGCGGGTCAGACCTGCACGGCGGCGCAGCGGCGGCTGGACGGTGGATGCGCGAGCGAGTCCGCGCAGGCCGCGATCGGCCAGAACGGCGACAGCGGCTGGTGGTCTCCCGCACTGGGGTGGACGCTGGCCGCGCTGGCCGTGCTGGCGCTTGTGCTGCTGCCGATGCTGTGGCGGCTGCGGATCCGGGCCGTTCGGCTCGGGGCGCACGGCCGCGGTGACGCCGACGCGACGGTCCACGCGCTGTCGGCCTGGCAGGAACTGACCGACACCGCCTGGGACTTCGGCATCAGTCCGGAGGAGTCCCAGACACCCCGCAAGGCGGCGGCCAGGATCGTACGCCTCGGCCTTCTCGATCCGACGGCGGCGGACGCCGTGCACCGGGTGGCGGACGCCGTGGAACAGGTCCTGTACGCGCCCAGTCCCCGTCCGACGGCGGGTCTCGCGGAGGATGTGCGACGGGTGACCGAGGCGCTGCGCGCCACGGTGGGCCGGGGCACGAAGCTGCGTGCGATGTTCGCCCCGCGTTCGACCGTCCGTGTGGTGTGGGCGCTGTCGGCACGCTGGACGGCGTTCAGCGAGCGGGCGCTGGCGGCCAGGCCGGCCCTGCGCAAGCCGTGGGGTCAGCAGACCTGACGGCCCGACGGCCGGACATGCCGGTGGCCCGGAACCCCAAGGGATTCCGGGCCACCGGCGTTTCATGTCTCGCGGTCACAACGAGGGGACTGCGGCCGGACGCTACTGGCCACCCTGCTGTTCGTCGCGGCGGCGCTGCCAGCGCTCCTCGATGCGGTCCATCATGGAGCGCCGCTGCCGACCCTGTCCGCGACCGTGCGGAGCTCCGGGGGCGGCACCCGCGGCGGGCTGTTCACCCGGCTTGGGAGCCTTGCGCCAACCTGTCACGGCCAGTACCGCACAGCCCAGCATGACGAGGAACCCCACCACGCTGACCCAAATCTGCTGTGCGACCATTCCGGCCATGAGGAGCGCGATACCTACGAGGAAGCCCGCGACCGCCTGGTAGACCCGTCGCCGGGTGTACGTGCGCAGCCCGCTTCCCTCAAGCGCTGTCGCGAACTTGGGATCTTCGGCGTACAGCGCTCGCTCCATCTGCTCGAGCATTCGCTGCTCGTGCTCCGAGAGCGGCACGGAGTCCTCCTCATCGTGCAGTCGCCGGGGCGACCGGGGGTCCCCTTCAGGATAGGCAGGGAATCGCCCCCGTGAAACCCGCCCCTCTACGCCAATTGACAACCGGAATCCGCCATGGCCGCCCGGCTCACTGAGGCGTTCATTCCCCAGCAACCGGCCGGTCATGCAGAGCGGTCTCCCTCGATCATACGGCTCCGGGCGGCCGATCGGGGGGCCTGTGGCGTACTCCATCTGCGGCCGAGCCCCTGATCAGCGGTCCGCCGACGGAGGTGACTCAGGCCCCAGTGGCGTCCGGCGTCTCGCCGAGCACATGGAGCTGGGTGGCCACGGAGTGGAACGCGGCCTGCTCGGCCGCCGCGGCCTCCAGCTTCAGCAGCGCGTCCAGGGCGCCGGGCTCGGTGTCCACGAGGACGCCCGGCACCAGGTCGGCGAAGATCCGTACGCCGTGCACGGCGCCCACACGCAGACCCGCACCCTCGACCAGTGCGGTGAGCTGTTCCGCCGTGAACCGGTGGGGCACGGGGTCACTCTCCCCCCAGCGGCCGTTCGGGTCGTCGAGCGCCTGCTTGGCCTCCTTGAAGTGCCCGGCGAGGGCGCGCGCGAGCACGGCGCCGCCGAGTCCGGCGGCGAGCAGGCTGAGGACGCCCTCGGGGCGCAGGGCGGCCACCACGTTGCGGACGCCTTCGGCGGGGTCGTCCACGTACTCCAGGACGCCGTGGCAGAGCACCGCGTCGTAGCCACCGCGCTCGACGACGTCGAAGAGGCCGTGCGCGTCACCCTGGACGCCCCGGACACGGTCGGCTACGCCGGCCTCGGCGGCCCTTCGCTCCAGCGCGAAGAGCGCGTTGGGGCTCGGGTCGACGACGGTGACGCGGTGGCCGAGGCGGGCGACGGGCACGGCGAAGTTGCCGCTGCCGCCGCCGGTGTCGAGGACATCCAGCGACTCGCGCCCGGCGGCTTTGACCCGGCGCTCCAGGGCGTCCTGCAGGACCTCCCAGACCACTGCGGTCCGGAGAGAGGCGCGGGGGCGAGTCGGGTTCGACACGGCAGGTGACTCCTCGGCGCGGCGCCGCCTCTTGTACGGCGGGGTGAACGGGGTGCCTCCCCGGCCCCGGTGGGCTGCGGAAAGGCTGCGACTTCCCCACCACCCTATGGCCTCCGCCGGCGTACCCGGTCATCCGTCTCAGCCCGCGTCCGGGACACCCCGGTCGCTCTCCTGGAGCGGGTCCGGAGGCGTGTCCGGGTCCTGGCGCGGTTGGGGAAGCACCGGCTGGAGGACGAGCATCCTCTCGACGAGACGCAGGAACATCGCCACGTCACGTATGAGGTCGTCGGCGTCGCGGCTGCCGGCCGCGCCCTGGATGCCGGCCTCGGCGCGGGCGCGTCGGCGGGCGCCGGAGGCGAACAGCGCGCTCCACTCGGTGAGTTCGGGCGCTATCTCGGGGAGCACCTCCCAGGCGCTGCGGATACGGGCCCGGCGCCTGGGGGTGGGCTCGGGGCGGCCCCGGGCGGCGAGCACCGCCGCGGCGGTGCGCAGGGCGGCGAGGTGCGCGGTGGCATACCGCTCGTTCGCGGTCTCCAGGACCGACGCCTCGTCGAGTCCGGCGCGGGCCTGGGCGAGCAGGTCGAGGGCGGCGGGCGGCGCTGTGGCCCGGCGGAGCACGGGGTGCACGTCGCCCGCAGGGCCGTTCAGTGAGGGGGCAGGGCCGGGGGCGCGGCGCCGACGGGCGGCGGCTGCGTTCGAACTGGCCATGACGAACCTCCTGTCGTCTGTGTGACGGCGCGTCCCGACGGGAGGTGCCGTATGTGCCCATCGTGCGGTATGCCACTGACAATCCGTTCTGACCTGGTCTTTTCTTCGATCGAAGGTTCGAGATAGTTTTGCACTGACCAGTCAGTTCAAGGCCTTCGGGCTCAAGGGGCCTCGCGCCGTCCGGATCGGGACGCACCTGCCTGCTGCTCGCGCTCGCGCACGTGCCCGGCATCACCGACCTCGACCCCGCCCTGACCGTCGGGGAGCACCTGCGCGAACGGGCGCTGCTGGAGCGCCGGTTCGGCGATTCCCTGCGCGGGCTGCCGCGGCCACGGGCGGAGCGGGTGGCCGCGACGGAGCAGCGAGTCGACGCCCGCGTCGGCGGCCGCCGGTCTCGACCGCGAGGCACCGCCCAAGGGCTCCCGGACCGCCGTACGCGATCTGGAGCGGCTGGAGGCGCTGGGGCTGTCCGTGGGCTGCATCCGGAGTTGAGCCTGTGACGTCTCGTCAGCGTGGGCCCGGTGTTCCTGTGAGAATCAGGGCCATGGAACGCAGCAGCACCCCGTCGGGCGGCAGTCCCCGCCGCGAGGCCACCCGGCAGAAGCTCTACGAGGCCGCCGTCACCCTCATCGCGGAACAGGGCTTCTCCGCCACCACGGTGGACGAGATCGCCGAGCGGGCCGGAGTCGCCAAGGGCACGGTCTACTACAACTTCGCGAGCAAGTCGGTCCTCTTCGAGGAGTTGCTGCGGCACGGTGTGGAACTCCTCGCCGCCTCCCTTCGGGAGGCGGCCGAGCGGACCGACCGGGAAGGCGGTACCAAGGTCGACGCCCTGGACGCGATGATCCGGGCCGGGCTCGTCTTCATCAGCCGCTACCCGGCCTTCACCCAGCTCTACGTGGCCGAACTGTGGCGCACCAACCGGACCTGGCAGTCCACCCTGATGGTGGTCAGACAGCAGGCGGTGGCGGTCATCGAGGACGTCCTGCGCGAGGCGGTGACGGGCGGCGAACTCAGCGACGAGATCGACATCCCGCTGACCGCGGCGGCCCTGGTCGGCATGGTCCTGGTCGCCGCCCTGGACTGGCAGTCCTTCCAGCCCGAACGTTCCCTGGACGACGTCCACTCGGCCCTGTCCCGGCTGCTCCAGGGGCGGGTCGGCGGTAACCGCTAGGGCGGGCGGGGCAGGGCGCACAGGAAAGCGCCGGTCCGAGGTGGCCGCGTCCCCCGCGGGCCACCTCGAACCGGCGCTTCCTTCCTGCTCCCCCGTTCCCCTCCCCCGTCTTCCCCGTTCCCCCGTGCGGTCGTTCCCCAGGGTCCCCCCGTGCCTCGCTCCCGCCGACGGATCGACGGAAGGAGCGGTCCAGGGCGCCGGCACCGTTCCGCCGCCCCGTGTCGGCGGTACCGGAGCCGTGCCCTTTTCCGTGTCTCCACTCTCTCGTTCCCGCAGGTCGCCGCTCATCCGTGCGCCTACTCATCTCTCGTCCTAGGTACGCGTACTCAGCCCTGCGCACTCACCCCCAGGACGCGCCGTTGCCGACTGGTTACGATCGCGTCCGTGTCCGTACTCCCTTTGGTCTTCACCAGCGGCTGGGCCAGCGGCATCAACGCCTACGCGGTGGTGCTGCTCCTCGGCGTCTTCGGCGCGACCGGGCTGAGCGACGAGGTGCCCGAGTCGTTGCAGCGCCCCGAGGTGCTCGTCGTGGCGGGCGTGCTGTTCCTGTGCGAGGCGGTCGCCGACAAGATCCCGTACGTGGACTCGGCGTGGGACGCGGTGCACACGGTGATCCGGCCGGTCTCCGGGGCCGTCGTCGGGGCGCTGCTGGCCGGGCAGAGCGGTTCGCTGCCCGACCTCGCGGCAGGCGCGATCGGCGGTTCGACGGCGCTGGCCAGCCATGTGGTCAAGGCCGGGACGCGGATGGCGGTCAACACCTCGCCGGAGCCCTTCAGCAACGTGCTCCTGAGCCTCGCCGAGGATCTCGGGGTCGGCGGCATCGTGACGTTCGCGATGTTCCACCCACAGGCGGCGGCGATCACCGCGGGCACGCTGCTGCTCGCCGGCCTGGTCGTGCTGTACTTCCTGGTCTCCCGGATCAGACGGTTCCTGCGGCGCCGGGCCCAACGGCGCGAGGAGAAACGGCTCGCGGGGCGGACAGGGTGGCCGCCGGGCTGAGCCAGGCCACCCGTGTTCCCGTGAACTCCCTGGTCACAGGCGCGTGACCCGACTGTCAGTGGGGGCCGATAAAGTCCCTCGCATGGCACGGATTGCGGTGATCGGCGCCGGCATGGGCGCGATGGCGGCCGCTGCCCGGCTGGCCGTCGCGGGCCACCGGGTGGCGGTGTACGAGCGTGGGGAGACGTACGGCGGAGCGGTGCGCCGCTTCGAGCGCGACGGCTTCTCGTTCGACACGGGCCCCGGGCTGCTCACCCTGCCCGCGGTCTACCGCGATCTGTTCGTCAAGACCGGCAAGCAGCCCCTGGAGGAGTGCGTCGAGCTTGTCCAGGTCGACCCGTCCTCGCGGCACGTCTTCGCGGACGGCACGGAGGTCGCCCTGCCGAACGCGTCCCGCGCGGGCGTGGTCGAGGCTCTGGAGACGGCTCTCGGGGCCGGGGCGGGCGACCGCTGGGGCGACTTCCTGGTCAGGGCCCGCGAAACCTGGGACCGCACCCGCAGACCGCTCCTGGAGGAGCCGCTGTGGACCGACTGGCGGGTGCTGGCCGAGCGTGAGCCCTATCCGGCGGTCCCCCACAAGCGGCTGCTGCGCGCCCGTCGGGCCGGCACGCTGGCCGAGGTCGCCGCCTGGGAACTGCGCGACCGGCGTCTGACCGCCCTGCTCGACAGCCACACCCTTGCCTACGGCCTCGATCCCCGGGACACCCCGGCGAGCGCGGCCGTGCTGCCGTACATGGAGCACGCCTTCGGCACCTGGTATGTCCGGGGCGGCGTCCGGGAGTTGGCGCGCGCGGTGTACGAGAGGTGCGTGGCCCGGCGGGTCGAGTTCGTCTTCGGCGCCGAGGTCACGGGGATCGTCGAGAAGGACGGCCGGGCGGCGGGGCTGGAGCTGTCCGACGGCACCGTCACGGAGGCCGATCATGTCGTCGCGGGCGTGGATCCCGTACGGCTGAGAGGGCTGACGGAGCACGCGCTCGACGCGGAGGGTGACGTGCTGCCCGACGCGTCGACGCCGTCGCCGGGCCGGTTCACCGTGCTGCTGGCCCTGCGCGGGGGCCGTGCGGCGGGCGTCGCGCATCGCACGGTCGTGCACACGCCGGACCGGGACGCCGAGTTGGACTGGGTGAGCGGGGAGGGAGACGGCCCGGTGCGGCCCACGGTGACCGTGCTGCGGCCGGACGATCCCACGCTGCGGCCCGACGAGGAGCACGAGTCCGTGGTCCTGACTGCGGCGGCACCACCCCGGGGCGACTGGGCGGCGGACGGGGTCGCGGACCGGTTCGCGACCCTGATGTCAGAGGCGGCCGACGCCGCGGTTCCCGGGCTGCGTGAGCGGGTTCTGTGGCGGGAGATACGCACGCCCGGGCGCAGCGCGGACGAGACCGGCGCCTTCTGCGGAGGCGTGTCGGCGCCGTCGCTCGCGGGCGCGAAGGGGGACTTCCTGCATCCCGCCAACACCACCCGGCTGCCGGGGCTCTCTCGCGTGGGCGGCTGGTCGCACCCCGGGGGCGGACTGGCGCACGCGGGCATGTCGGGCGCGCTGGTCGCCGGACTGATCGTGGAGGGGCCGGACTTCCGGGGTTCGCAGTGAACCCCGGGGTGGCCGGGCTGAGCGGCGGTCCTCAGCAGCGGCGCGGCTAGAAGCGGTACTGCTCGTCGTACCCGTTCCCGGGAGTCTGACCGTTGCCGTTGCCCTGCCCGTTGTTCTGGCCGTTGCCGTTGTCCTGGTAGGGATACTGCTGCTCCGGCGGGAGTTCGCCGCCGAACAGCGGGTCGTCGGTGTTGCGCTGCTGCGGGACCCAGACACCGCTCGCCGGGGTCTCGCCGTAGCCGCCGGTGCCGTACTGCTCCTGACCGTAGCCCTGCTGGCCGTACTGCTGCTGGTCGTAGCCGGAGTCGTACGAGGTGCCGCCGTAGCCCTGGCCGATGTACGGGTCGGAGTAGGCGGCGTACTGCTGCTGGCCCGAGGCGTCGTAGCCGTACTGCTGCTGGTCGTAGCCGGTGTAGCCGTCGTACCCGTAGTTCTGGTCGGCGCCCTGGGTGGCACCGGCGTACGACTGGTCCTGCCCCGCGCCCGCGTACGACTGGTCCTGGCCGGTCGCCGCCGCGTACGCGGCGTCGCTGTATATGCCGTAGGAGCCGGTGTCGTCGGGCAGGGGCTGAGGTTCGTAGACGGCCCCACCCTCGGCGCCCGCGGGCCGGACGGAACGGGCCGGGGTGAAGACGTCGTCCCGGTCGTAGTCACGGTCGAAGTCGTTGCCCTGCTGGTACGTTCCGGCACCGGTGTCGTAGGCGTCGTGGCCCGCGCCGTCGGCGGAGTCGTCGCCGAAGCCCGCGTCGGCGCCGTTGCCCGATGCGTACGCGGCCTCGGACGCCTCCAGGTCGGAGACCTCCAGCGTCGGGTCCTTGTGCTCTCCGTCGCCGCGGCCCTTGCCGAACCGGGAGAGGAAGCCCGGGCGGCCGGCGACGGCCCAGCCGGCCGAGAAGCCGCTGCGGAACGACAGGGTGACGTACGTCTGCCCGACCGCGAAGGCCGCGGCCCCCAGGCCGATGACCAACACGTTCGGGATGAGCACGCCGAAAACCACACAGAGGAACCCGGCGAAGGCGAGGAGCCGCCAGCGCAGCCGTGCCTTGTACTGCAGCAGAACCTCGCCGAGCAGCCACAACGCGACGACGCCAAACGCGATGTAGAGGACCGTCCAGCCCATGTACGCCCCTCTCCCAGTGGCCGCTACGCAGTGTGTCGTACGCCCGTGCGGCCGGTCTAGGCCCGCTGTGGGTGGTGCAGACCCAGGTTCTCGTAGATTTCCAGCGAGGCCGTGGAGTTGTTCAGCGTGATGAAGTGCAGTCCGGGGATTCCCTCGGCCAGCAGTCGCGCGCAGAACTCCGTGGCGAACTCGATGCCAATGGAGCGTACAGCCGCCGCGTCGTCTTTGGCTGTGAGGATCCGCTCTTTCAGGGTGGAAGGGATGGCCGCGTTGCTGAGCTGCGGCAGCCGCTCCAGCATCCGCACGCTGGTCACGGGCATGACCTCGGGGATGACCGGGGTGGGGCAGCCCGCCGCCGCGACCGCGTCACGCAGCCGCAGATACGACTCCGGGTGGAAGAACATCTGGGTGATCGCGTAGTCAGCGCCGGCCCGGCACTTGTCGACGAAGTGCGTGACGTCCGTGTCCCCGTCCGGGGAGCGGGGGTGGGTCTCGGGGAAGGCGGCGACACCTACGCAGAAGTCACCCGACTCCTTGATGAGACGCACGAGTTCGGCGGCGTACGTCAGCCCGCTCGGGTGCGGTACCCACTCGGCCATCGGATCGCCGGGCGGGTCTCCGCGCACGGCCAGGATGTTACGGATGCCCGCGTCGGCGTACTGGCCGATGATGTTGCGCAGTTCGGCGATGGAGTGGTTGACCGCGGTGAGGTGGGCGACCGGGGTGAGCGTCGTGTCGGAGACGATCTGCTGGGTCTCCTTGACCGTGCCGGCGCGCGTCGACCCGCCGGCGCCGTACGTCACGGACACGAAGTCCGGCGCGACCGCCTCGACCCTCCTGAGCGCGTTCCACAGGTTCCGCTCACCCTTGGGGGTCTTCGGCGCCGAGAACTCGAAGGAGTACGTGGTTTTGCCGGTCGCGAGCATGTCACGCACAGTGCGCGCGTGGTCGGTTCGGGTGGACGCGGTTCCGAGGGCCATACCCGCAGGTTAGTCAGGGGGTGGCGGTCTCCCAACCGGATGGCGGAATTTTGCCCCGGAATGTCGACTTGTTGTCCACGCTTCGGACAGCTGCGGCTGGGCCTCGGCGGTCTCCCGCCGTCCGCTTACCGGGATCGCAGCCGCTCGGCGAACTCCGCCGCCGCCGCGCCCGGGTCGTCGGCCTCGGTTATCGCCCGTACGACGACGACCCGACGGGCGCCCGCCGCGAGCACCTCGTCCAGGTTGCCCAGGTCGACACCGCCGATGGCGAACCAGGGTCGCTCGGTGGCGAGCCCGGCCGTGTACCGGACCAGGTCGAGGCCGGGCGCGTGGCGGCCCGGCTTGGTGGGGGTCGGCCAGCAGGGGCCCGTGCAGAAGTAGTCGACACCCTCCTGGACGGCGGCTGCCGCCGCCTCGGACTCGGCGTGGGTGGAACGGCCGATGAGCACGTCAGGGCCGAGGATCGCGCGGGCCGCCGGGACGGGCAGGTCGCCCTGGCCGAGGTGCAGGACGTCCGCGCGGGCCGCGTGGGCGACGTCCGCGCGGTCGTTGACCGCGAGGAGTCTGCCGTGCCGGGCGCAGGCGTCGGCGAAGATCTGGAGGTGGTCCAGTTCCTCGGCCGCCTCCATGCCCTTGTCGCGCAGCTGCACGATGTCGACACCGCCGGCCAGGACGGCGTCGAGGAACTCGACGAGGTCGCCCTGCCGTCTGCGGGCGTCCGTGCAGAGGTATACCCGGGCGTCGGCGAGCCGGGCGCGGGCGGTGCTGGTGTCGGCGGTCGCCCCGGGCACGGCGTCGGTCGTCTCGGGCATACGTGTGTCCCCCCGTGGGCGCGCCCACGGGGTGTTCTCCCGGGCGCGCCCCTGCGTGGTGTGGCGGTGCGCGGATCGCGGCCTGCGGACCGCACACCGAACGGCTGGTCGGATCAGACGGCGAGCGCCTGGGCGCGGCGCTTCACCTCCGTGCCGCGATTCTCACTGAGGGCCTGCGCGGGGGTGCCGGGCAGGCTCGGGTCGGGAGTGAAGAGCCACTCCAGCATCTCTTCGTCGGAGAAGCCGTCGTCCCGCAGGAGCGTCAGGGTGCCGGTGAGGCCCTTGACGACCTTCTGCTCGGCCCCGTCGATAAATGCGGCGGGGACGTGCAGCGCACGGTTCTCGCCACGGCGTACGGCGATCACTTGGCCCTCCTTGAGCAGCTGCCGAACGCGCGTCACCTCGATGTCGAGGATTTCCGCGATGTCGGGCAGCGTGAGCCAGGCAGGGACGAGAGCATCGATCTTTGCGTCAATCTCGGTCACGGGACAAGCGTGCCATCCCGCACTGACAGTCGGAAGCCGGACCCCTGCGACCTGGGCCGTTACGGTGGCGTCGAGGCCGCGTCGAGCCCCCTCGGACTACGCCGTGGCCGCCTTCAGCGGCCTGGACGGGTCGGTCAGCGCCTCGGCGTCCATCAGGGAGCCCGCCTCGACCAGCCGGCGCCCCTGGGCCAGGTCGCGGGGGCGGCCCACGGCCAGCAGGGCGACCAGGCGGCCCTCCCGCAGCCAGCAGACCGTCCAGGCGGGGCCGGACGGGTCACCGCGCCACAGGGTGATGTCGGCGGACTGGTGGTGGCCGACGTACTGGACGAACCGGCCGAACTGCTCCGACCAGAAGTACGGGACCGGGTCGTAGGCCGCCGGGGACTCCCCGATGATGTTCGCGGCGACCGTCCGGGGTCCCTGGAGGGCGTTGTCCCAGTGGTGGACCAGAAGACGCCGGCCGTACCTTCCCGAAGGGAAGGAGGCGCAGTCGCCGACCGCGTAGACGTCCGCCGCGGAGGTGCGCAGATGGTCGTCGGCGACGACTTCCCGGTGGTCGCCCAGGGCGATTCCCGAACCCGCGAGCCAGGCGGTGGCCGGGCGGGCGCCGATGCCGACGACGACGGCACCCGCGGGCAGCCGTGAGCCGTCGTCCAGCACCACCGCGCCGGGCTCGACGCGTGCCACGCGCGCGTGGGTGCGCAACGAGGCGCCGCTGTCGGCGTACCAGGCGGCCATCGGCGCGGCCACCTCGGCGGGCAGGGCACCCGCGAGCGGCCGGTCGGCGGCCTCGACGACGGTGACGGCGCAGCCCGCCTCGCGCGCGGCGGTGGCGAACTCGGCGCCGATCCAGCCGGCCCCGACGACCACGATGTCGTGCTGGCGTGCGATAACGGGCCGCAGCCGCTCGGCGTCGTCGAGGGTGCGCAGCAGATGCACACCGGGGACACCCTCGGTGCCCGGCAGCCGGATCGGTTCGGCGCCGGCCGCGAGCACCAGGACGTCGTACGGGACAGGTCCCTCGGCGGTGTCCAGTTCGTGTTCGGCGGCGCGGACGCCCAGCACCTCGCGCCCGAGCAGCAGTTCGATGTCGAGGGCCTCGAAGTCGACGTCGAAGGCGGAGCCCTCCGCCTTGCCGAGCAGGACGGCCTTGGACAACGGCGGCCGGTCGTACGGTTGATGGGGTTCCGCGCCGAGGATCGTGACGGTGCCGGTGAACCCCTGCTCCCGCAGCGCGACCGCGGTCTGCACCCCGGCCATGCCCGCGCCCACGACGACCACGCGTCGCTGCCGAGAGCCGCCCTCTGTGCCCTGTGCCTGCGTCTGCTCACTCACTCGATCACCATAGACAACTGACAAATTGTCAGTCAGTGGGCGCGGTGAGTGACCTACTGCACACCCACGTCCCCGACCCGTTCGCCCTGTTCGACCTGTTCCACCACGCTCGTCCCGCTGCCCGGCTGCGACTCCCACTCCCAGGTCTCCGCCAACCGCACCCGCCCGTCCGGCAGTTCGGTCACCTCGGAGACACAGTGACCGCAGGAGGTCGTCCCGTCGTGCTTCAGCTGCACGTACCGGAAGTCAAGACGGTCCCCCTCCCGCGTACCCACGAGATGACCGCGTACGACATCTCCGCCCGTGTACTCGGCCCAGATCTCACCGTCCCGCTCGTGGTAGGTGAACCGGGTGCGCGTACCCACCTGACCTGGCGCCTGGTCCGCGACCGGGGCGAGGACGAGGCCGTCGAGCGAGCGGGGCATGGGCTGAGGCTCCCTTACATGTGCGTTGCTCTGCGGGCTAGGCTGATCAGCGTAAGCACTCGCGGGAGCCCGGACGCACCGGGCTGAGAGGGAGGCTGGGCGGCCTCCGACCGTACGAACCTGATCCGGGTCATGCCGGCGAAGGGAGGGGCTGGACGCCCATGTCGCGTACGCACACCTCGGACGTCGTTGTCGTCGGCGGCGGGATCATCGGGCTGGTGACGGCCTGGCGGGCCGCCCAGCGCGGGCTCGCCACGACCGTCGTGGATCCCGTGCCGGGCGGCGGGGCCGCGCAGGTGGCGGCCGGGATGCTGGCCGCCGTCACGGAGCTGCACCACGGCGAGCAGACCCTGCTCGGGCTCAACCTGGAGTCCGCCCGCCGCTATCCGGACTTCGTGGCCGAGCTCACCGAGCTGACCGGCCGCGACCTCGGCTACCGCCGCTGCGGCACGCTCGCCGTCGCGCTCGACGCCGACGACCGCGCCGAACTGCGCGAACTGCACGCCCTGCAGCAGCGGTCGGGCCTGGAGTCGGAGTGGCTCTCGGGGCGCGAATGCCGACGCCTGGAGCCGATGCTCGCGCCGGGCGTGCGCGGGGGGCTCCGGGTGGACGGCGACCACCAGATCGACCCGCGACGGCTGGCCGGGGCGCTGGTGGACGTCTGCGAGCGTGCGGGCGTGGTGCTGCGCCGGACGTGGGCCGAGCGGCTCGACGTTCGGCGGGGGCGGGCCGTCGCGGTCACCGACTCCGCCGGCGACGAACTGGCCGCCGGATCGATCGTGCTGGCCGGGGGCAGCCTCAGCGGACGCCTCGCAGGGGTCCCGGAGGCCGTTCTGCCGCCCGTACGACCCGTGAAGGGGCAGGTGGTCCGGGTGGCCGTGCCGGAGCGGTACGCGCCGTTCCTGAGCCGGACCGTCCGGGCCGTGGTGCGGGGCAGCCAGGTCTATCTCGTACCGCGCGAGAACGGGGAGCTGGTCGTCGGAGCGACGAGCGAGGAGTTGGGCTGGGACACGACGGTCACGGCGGGCGGCGTGTACGAACTCCTGCGCGACGCCCATGAACTCGTCCCCGGGATCACCGAGCTGCCCTTGACGGAGACGCGGGCCGGACTGCGCCCCTGCTCCCCCGACAACGCGCCCCTGCTCGGCCCGACCGCGCTGGAGGGACTCCTGCTGGCCACGGGCCACTACCGGAACGGCGTGCTGCTGACACCGGTCACGGGAGACGCGCTGGCCACCGCCCTGGCCACGGGTGAACTGCCCGACGAGGCCCGGGCCTTCACGCCCCGCCGGTTCGACACCGTACGCATGGAGCAGCTCGTATGAACATCCTGGTGAACGGCCGACAGCGCGAGGTCTCCTCGGACACCGCGCTCGACACTCTGGTGCGGACCCTCACCCCGGCGGCCTCCGGGGTGGCCGCCGCGCTCAACGAAACCGTCGTCCCGCGCGCGCGGTGGTCGGCGACCCCCCTCTCCGAGGGAGACCGCGTCGAAGTCCTCACCGCCGTCCAGGGAGGCTGAGCCATGGCTGACGATCCCTTCGTCCTCGGTGGTACGACCTTCACGTCCCGGCTGATCATGGGTACGGGGGGTGCGCCCAGCCTGGACGTGCTGGAGCGGGCGCTGGTGGCCTCCGGCACAGAGCTGACGACGGTCGCGATGCGGCGCGTCGATCCGTCGGTGCACGGGTCGGTGCTGTCGGTGCTGGAACGGCTCGGCATCCAGGTGCTGCCCAACACCGCGGGGTGCTTCACCGCCGGGGAGGCCGTGCTCACGGCTCGGCTGGCCCGGGAGGCGCTCGGTACGGACGTGGTGAAACTGGAGGTCATCGCCGACGAGCGGACGCTGCTGCCGGATCCGGTCGAACTGCTGGACGCGGCGGAGGTGCTGGTGGAGGACGGGTTCACGGTGTTGCCGTACACGAACGACGACCCTGTGCTGGCGCGGAAGCTGGAGGACGTGGGGTGCGCCGCGGTCATGCCGCTGGGGTCGCCGATCGGGTCGGGGCTGGGGATTCGCAACCCGCACAACTTCCAGCTGATCGTGGAGCACGCGCGTGTGCCGGTGATTCTGGACGCGGGGGCGGGGACGGCGTCGGATGTGGCGTTGGCGATGGAGTTGGGGTGTGCGGGGGTGATGCTGGCGTCGGCGGTCACCCGGGCGCAGGAGCCCGTGCTGATGGCTGCCGCCATGCGGAGCGGGGTAAGGGCGGGCCGATTGGCATACAGGGCGGGTCGGATACCCCGGCGGCACTTTGCCACGGCGTCGTCACCTGTGGACGGGATCGCGCGGTTGGATCCTGAGCGGCCCGCTTTCTAGGCACCCTGCGCTGTCCCGCGCTCGATCTCCCACCCACGCACCCCCGTTTACAGTCCGTTTGCAGGTGGGCCCCTCCCGTGGGGCTTCCTCGCCGTCGGCGGCCTCCCCTTGCGATCTGCGTCACAGGTCGGCTTCAGTCCCGCTGCTTTCCTGTGCATTCCTGGCCGAAACTGCGGCCTTGTCAGCGGCGGCTCGTACACTCACCTGCGTGGATACGACCCTTCAGGACCCTCTCGTCGGGCAGGTGCTCGACGGCCGCTATCGCGTCGACGCGCGGATCGCGGTCGGCGGGATGGCCACGGTCTACCGGGCCGTGGACACCCGCCTCGACCGTGTGCTCGCCCTCAAGGTGATGCATCCGACGCTCGCCGCCGACGCGTCCTTCGTCGAGCGGTTCATCCGGGAAGCGAAGTCCGTGGCCCGGCTCGCACACCCCAACGTCGTACAGGTCTTCGACCAGGGCGCAGACGGGTCGTACGTCTATCTCGCCATGGAGTACATCGCCGGCTGCACCCTGCGTGACGTGCTGCGCGAGCGCGGCGCGCTCCAGCCGAGGGCCGCGCTCGACATCCTGGAGCCCGTGCTCGCCGCACTCGGCGCCGCGCACCGGGCCGGGTTCGTGCACCGCGACATGAAGCCCGAGAACGTGCTGATAGGGGACGACGGACGGGTCAAGGTCGCCGACTTCGGGCTCGTGCGGGCCGTGGACACGGTCACCAACACGACGGGCTCCGTCCTCGGCACCGTCTCCTACCTCGCGCCCGAGCAGATCGAGAGCGGCACCGCCGATCCCCGGGTCGACGTGTACGCCTGCGGCATCGTTCTCTACGAGATGCTGACCGGCGACCAGCCGCACTACGGCGACTCCCCCGCGCTGGTGCTCTACAAGCACCTGCACGAGGACGTGCCGCCGCCCTCGTCCCTCGTTCCGGGGCTGGCCTTCGAGCTGGACGCGCTGGTCGCCTCGGCCACCGCGCGCAACGCCGACATCCGCCCGTACGACGCCGTGGCACTGCTCTCCCAGGTCCTGGAGACGCGCGGGTCACTCGACGCCGAGCAGCTGGACGCCGTACCGCCGCAGGCCGTCGCCTCGGCGCACGACAACGCCGAGGACCTGACGAGCGTCATCCCGCGCACGTTGGCCGTCGCGCGGCCCCTGCCCGTCAACGAGGACGAACGTCCGGGTGCCGAGCGGCAGTTCAACCGGACCGGCCGGACCAATCGGACGAGCGTGCTGGGTGCCGTCGCCGCCCCGGAGACCGCTCCGGTCTCCCGGAGGGCCGCACGCGGTCCGAGGCGTCGGGCGCCGCTCGCCATCCTCGTCGCCGCCGTGCTGCTCGTCCTCGGTGTCGGGGCAGGCGTCTGGTACATCAACTCCGGACAGTTCACGCAGGTCCCGGCGGTGCTGTCGCAGGACCGGGCTGTGGCCGAGGGCCGCCTGTCGGCCGCCGGGCTCGAATCCAAGATCGAGTTGGAGTACAGCGACACGGTGAAGCGCGGCGCCGTCATCAGCACCGACCCGGGCGTCAACGAGCGCATCCGGGACCACGACACCGTGACGCTCACCATCTCCCGGGGGCCGGAGACCGTGCCGGTGCCCCAGCTCGCGGGTTACCGCCTCGACAAGGCCAGGGCCGCGCTGAAGCGCGACGGTCTGGAGCCGGGGATGGTCACCCGCGAGTTCAGCGAGGAGGTGCCCCGGGGTTCCGTGATCAGCACGACCCCGGATCCCGGCACCGAGCGGCGCGCGGGTTCCGCGGTCGCCCTCGTCGTCAGCAAGGGCAGCCCGGTGGAGGTCTCCGACGTCACCGGCACCGGTCTCGCCGACGCGCAGGCCGAGCTGGAGCAGGCAGGGCTCAAGGTCAAGGTCGCCACCAAGACCGTCACCTCGGACGACTTCGAGCAGGGCCAGGTCGCCGTCCAGTCTCCGGCGGGCGGCAGCGAGGCGGCCGAGGGCGACACGGTCACGCTGACGGTCTCCAAGGGCCCCGAGATGATCGAGGTCCCGGATGTCGTGGGTGACAGCGTCGACGACGCGAAGGCGGCTCTGGAGGGGGCCGGGTTCACAGTCGACGAGGACCGGGGTATTCTCGGGCTCTTCGGCGACACGGTGAAGAAGCAGTCGGTGGACGGCGGGGACAGCGCCCCGAAGGGGTCGAGCATCACCATCACGATCCGCTGACCCCGGCGGGCCGTAGGAGGCTCGGCGGGCATCGACGTCCGCAGACGGGACGCGGAGCGCCGCGTGACACCCTGAAAGGGTGACCAGCAAGCAGCTCCGTAACCCCGTCGGCGGCCATGTTCCCGTGGCCGGCGGTCTGAACTCCGTCGGCCTTTCCTACGCCCGTGATCTCCTGGCCGAGACCGTGCAGGTCTTCGTCGCCAACCCGCGCGGCTGGGCGACACCCGTCGGCAATCCCCGGCAGGACGAGGAGTTCCGGGCGGCCTGCGCCGAGCGCTCGATCCCGGCGTACGTCCATGCCCCTTACCTGATCAACTTCGGCTCTCACACCGAGGCGACCGTCGAGCGGTCGGTGGAGTCGCTGCGGCACTCGCTGCGGCGCGGGCGGGAGATCGGCGCGCTGGGCGTGGTGGTGCACACCGGGAGCGCGACCGGCGGGCGGGAGCGGTCCGTGGCCCTGAAGCAGGTGAGGGAACATCTGCTGCCGCTGCTCGACGAGCTCACCCATGACGACGACCCGTATCTGCTCCTGGAGTCGACCGCCGGGCAGGGCTCGTCCCTCTGCTCGCGCACCTGGGACTTCGGGCCGTGCTTCGATGCGCTCGACGCCCATCCCAGGCTCGGCGTCTGTCTCGACACCTGCCACATCTTCGCCGCCGGGCACGACCTGACCGGGCCCAGCGGTATGCACCAGACCCTCGACCTGCTCGTGGACACCGTCGGCGAGGGGCGGCTCAGACTGATCCACGCCAACGACTCCAAGGACGTGGTCGGCGCGCACAAGGACCGGCACGAGAACATCGGCGCGGGTCATATCGGTGAGGACCCGTTCCGCGCGCTGATGACGCACCCCGCGACCGAGGGCGTACCGCTGATCATCGAGACGCCCGGCGGGAAGGAGGGGCACGCGGCGGACGTGGAGCGGCTGAAGAAACTCCGGGGCGCGTAGCGGACATGGGAATACCCCCAGGGGGTATATTGCTGGCGAGTGCAGGCAACCGTGACCACGTGACACCGGGGGTACCCATGGAACACGAGACACACGCACACCAGCACACCCAGCACACACCGGCCGCATCCTGGGCCGTGGCCGTCCAGGCCACCCTGCACTGCCTCACCGGCTGCGCCATCGGCGAGGTGCTCGGCATGGTCGTCGGCACGGCGTTCGGCTGGGGGAACCTGCCCACCACGGTGCTGGCGATCGTGCTGGCCTTCGTCTTCGGCTACTCGCTCACGCTGCGCGGCGTCCTGAGGGCCGGCGTCGACCTCCGTACGGCCGTCCGGGTGGCGTTGGCCGCGGACACCCTGTCGATCGCCGTGATGGAGCTGGTCGACAACGGCGTGATCGTGCTGTGGCCGGGCGCGATGGACGCGCACCTCGACGACCTGCTGTTCTGGGGCGCGCTGGCGATCTCGCTAACCATCGCCTTCGTCGTCACCACGCCGGTCAACAAGTGGACGATCGGCCGCGGCAAGGGTCACGCGGTGGTGCACCAGTACCACCACTGACCCCAGGGATTCAGAGCCTCAGAGCTCGGGGCCGTCCCCCGGCTCCTCCTGGTACGAGTAGCGCTGCTCACGCCAGGGGTCGCCGACATTGTGGTAGCCGCGCTCCTCCCAGAAGCCGCGGCGATCGGCGGTCATGTACTCGACCCCGCGCACCCACTTCGGGCCCTTCCAGGCGTACAGGTGGGGCACCACCAGCCGGAGGGGGAAGCCGTGTTCCGCGGTGAGGAGTTCGCCGTCCTTGTGGGTGGCGAAGATCGTGCGGTCGGAGACGAAGTCGGCCAGTCGGAGATTCGAGCTGAAGCCGTATTCCGCCCAGACCATGACGTGCGTGACCTCGGCCGCGGGCGGAGCGGCCTCGATGATCGTCCGCGCCGGAATTCCGCCCCACTCCGCGCCGAGCATGCTGAACTTCGTGACGCAGTGCAGATCGGCCATGACGGAGGCGTACGGAAGGGCCGTGAACTCCGCGTGGTTCCAGCAGTGCTTCTCGCCGTCGGCGGTGGCGCCGAAAACCCTGAACTCCCAGCGCTCGGGGCGGAATTTGGGAACCGGGCCGTAATGGGTGACCGGCCAGCCGCGCTGCATGCGCTGCCCCGGCGGCAATTCGGGCTGCACCGCACCTCCTGAATCGCGCTCTCCCGATTCACTTTCCACCGGCTGACCCATGACTCCATCCTGACAGACCACGAAGAGTGCGCATGACCGGGCCGTCCAGAGCCCAGCAAGTCCGGATAACTTGGACTAAGCATGCCCTTACTTACTAAGTGCGCACTTACTGGACGATCTTCGTTGGCGATGCGATCATTCGGCGGCAACCTCCCCAGTTCCCCGCTTGGAAGGAGCCTCTGCGATGCAGGGCGACCCCGAGGTCATCGAATTCCTCAACGAGCAGCTGACCGCCGAACTCACGGCGATCAACCAGTACTTCCTGCACGCGAAAATGCAGGAGAACTTCGGTTGGACGAAGCTCGCGAAGTACACGCGGCACGAGTCGATCGACGAGATGAAGCACGCGGAGATCCTCACCGACCGCATCCTGTTCCTGGAGGGCCTGCCGAACTACCAGCGGCTCTTCCATGTGCGGGTGGGACAGACCCTCACGGAGATGTTCCAGGCGGACCGACAGGTCGAGGTCGAGGCGATCGACCGCCTCAAGCGCGGGGTCGAGGTCATGCGCGCCAAGGGCGACATCACGTCAGCGAACATCTTCGAGTCGATCCTCGCGGACGAGGAGCACCACATCGACTACCTGGACACCCAGCTGGAGCTGGTGGAGAAGCTCGGTGAGGCGCTCTACATCGCGCAGCTGATCGAGCAGCCGGAGAGCTGAGAAGGCGCCGAAAGCGCCGCCCCGAAGGGGTCAGGCCGCCTCGTCCAGCTGTTCGGCCACGACCGGCGCGCCCTCACCCACGAGCCCACGGGTCGGGTAGGCCCCCCTGCCCAGCAGCGCCTGGATACGTCGTACGCACGAGCCGCAGTCCGTGCCCGCCTTACAGGCCGACGCTATCTGCCGGGGAGTGCAGGCGCCGTCCGCCGCATGCTTCTTGACCTGCGCCTCGGTCACTCCGAAGCAGTTGCAGACGAACACGCGGGTCACCTCCCGACGGGGTACAAAGGCCGTGCCGTACCGAGACCGAGGATGTCCGCAGACGTCCACTTGATCGGTGAGGCAAACCTAACCTTACCCGGATCGCAGGGGGTCGAAAAGTGGTGCGGGGCGCGGATCGTATGTGATCCGCGCCCCATGGCACGCGCCGGTAACAGGCGCACCAGATGATGATCTGCTACGGCTGGTCCGCTACTGGTCCCGGTACATCTCCGCGACGAGGAACGCCAGGTCGAGCGACTGGCTGCGGTTCAGCCGGGGGTCGCAGGCCGTCTCGTAGCGGTGGTGCAGGTCGTCGACGAAGATCTCGTCGCCGCCGCCCACGCACTCGGTGACGTCGTCGCCCGTCAGCTCCACATGGATACCGCCGGGGTGCGTACCCAGCTCCTTGTGGACCTCGAAGAAGCCCTTGACCTCGTCGAGCACGTCGTCGAAGCGGCGGGTCTTGTGACCGGAGGCCGCCTCGTAGGTGTTGCCGTGCATCGGGTCGGTGATCCAGGCGACGGTCGCGCCCGAGGCGGTGACCTTCTCGACCAGCTCGGGCAGCTTGTCGCGGACCTTGTCGGCGCCCATACGGACGATGAAGGTCAGCCGGCCCGGCTCACGGTCCGGGTCGAGACGCTCGATGTACTGCAGCGCCTCCTCGGCCGTCGTCGTCGGGCCGAGCTTGATGCCGATCGGGTTGCGGATCTGGGAGGCGAACTCGATGTGCGCGCCGTCCAGCTGCCGGGTGCGCTCACCGATCCACACCATGTGCGCCGAGACGTCGTACAGCCGTCCGGTGCGGGAGTCGACGCGGGTCAGCGCCGACTCGTAGTCCAGCAGCAGCGCCTCGTGCGAGGAGTAGAACTCGACCGTCTGGAACTCGGCCGGGTCCGTCCCGCAGGCACGCATGAAGTTCAGCGCGTTGTCGATCTCGCGGGCCAGCTGCTCGTACCGCTGGCCGGACGGGGACGACTTCACGAAGTCCTGGTTCCAGGCGTGCACCTGGCGCAGGTCGGCGTAGCCGCCGGTGGTGAAGGCGCGGACCAGGTTGAGCGTGGAGGCGGACGCGTTGTACATCCGCTTCAGCCGCTCGGGGTCCGGGATCCGGGACGCCTCGTCGAAGTCGAAGCCGTTGACCGAGTCACCGCGGTACGTCGGCAGGGTCACGCCGTCACGGGTCTCGGTGCCCTTGGAGCGCGGCTTCGAGTACTGGCCGGCGATCCGGCCGACCTTCACGACCGGCACGGAGGCCGCGTACGTGAGGACGGCGCCCATCTGGAGGAGGGTCTTCAGCTTGGCGCGGATGTGCTCGGCGCCCACGGCGTCGAAGGACTCGGCGCAGTCGCCGCCCTGGAGGAGGAACGCCTCTCCCTTGGCGACGGCCGCCATCCGGGCGCGCAGCTGGTCGCACTCGCCCGCGAAGACGAGCGGCGGATACGACTCGAGCTCCGCAACGACTGCGCGCAGAGCCTCGGTGTCGGGGTACTCGGGCTGCTGCGCCGCGGGCAGGTCTCGCCAGGTGTTGCCAGCGCTCGCGCTGGTCTTAGCGTTCACGGTCACGGCCCCAACATTACGGGGTCGTGTCGGGCGTCCATCCGTCTGCTCATCAAGTGAGACGGGGTTCGCTCGTTCGGGTCCGGTGGGCGGAATGGCCGGTCCGCGCGCCGGTTCATGATCTGCCCGTGTCCTCTGGTGTATGGTCCGTCGCATGTTCGCGCACTCGACCCAGAACCAGAACTGGTGGTGGCCCGCTCACCCGGCGGCCCACTGACTGCGCGTACGCAGACTTCGCGAAGGCCGCCCGAGGGGCGGCCTTCGGTGTTTTCGCGGACTTCCGCGGACTTCCCTCGCCGGGCCGTTCCTCCCGATCACTGATCCAGTCATCGATCGATGGAAGAGGAACGAAGAACGATGCGACTCGACCGGCTCCTGCACGACAACCGCCCGTTCGCCCTGCTCCGCCGCCGCACTCCGGGCCACGACCACGATGTGGTCGAGCTGCTGCTCGGCCCGGTGACCACGTACGAGCGGCTCGCCGACATCCCCGAGGAGGGACTCGCCCTCATCCCCTTCCGCCAGATCCGCGAGCGCGGCTTCGACGTCCGCGACGACGGCACTCCCCTCTCGGTGCTCACGCCCGAGGAGCGTCACGAACTCCCGCTGGCGGAGGCTCTGGCCCAGCTCCCCGCGCATGAGGTGCGGGTCGAGGGCGGTGGCTTCGACGTCGGTGACGAGGAGTACGCGGACATCGTCGGGCGGGTGCTGCGGGAGGAGATCGGGCGGGGCGAGGGGGCGAACTTCGTCATCCGGCGGACGTACGAGGGTGAGATCCCGGGGTTCGGACGCGCCGACGCCCTCGCCCTGTTCCGGCGGCTGCTGGTCGGTGAGCGGGGCGCGTACTGGACGTTCGTCGTGCATACCGGCGAGCGGACGCTGGTGGGCGCGAGCCCCGAGGTGCATGTCCGGATGTCCGGCGGGACCGTGGTCATGAACCCGATCAGCGGGACGTACCGCTATCCGGTCGAGGGGCCGACCCCCGAGCATCTGCTCTCCTTCCTCGCCGACGGCAAGGAGATCGAGGAGCTGTCGATGGTCGTCGACGAGGAGCTCAAGATGATGTGCACCGTCGGCGACATGGGCGGGGTCGTGGTGGGGCCCCGGCTGAAGGAGATGGCCCATCTCGCGCACACGGAGTACGAGTTGCGGGGGCGGTCCTCGCTGGATGTGCGGGAGGTCCTGAAGGAGACCATGTTCGCGGCGACCGTGACCGGGTCGCCCGTGCAGAACGCCTGCCGGGTGATCGAGCGGCACGAGATCGGCGGGCGCGGGTACTACGCGGGGGCGTTGGCGCTGGTCGGGCGGGACGCGGGCGGTGCCCAGACCCTCGACTCGCCGATCCTCATCCGGACCGCCGACATCGCGCCGGACGGGCGGCTGCGGGTGCCGGTCGGCGCCACGCTCGTCCGCGGCTCGGACCCGGCGGGCGAGGTCGCCGAGACCCACGCCAAGGCGGCCGGGGTGCTGGCCGCGCTGGGTGTCGTACCGGGAAGGGCCCGGGAGGAGGGCGTACGGCCGCGGCTCATGGACGATCCGCGGGTGCGGGCCGCGCTGGACGGGCGGCGGGCCTCGCTGGCGCCGTTCTGGCTGCGGATGCGGGAGCGGACCCAGGAGCTGACCGGGCACGCCCTGGTCGTCGACGCCGAGGACACCTTCACCGCGATGCTCGCCCACGTCCTGCGCTCGTCGGGTCTGGAGGTGACCGTGCGGCGCTACGACGAACCGGGGCTGCGCGAGGCCGTCGTACAGCACCAGGGGCCGTTGGTGCTCGGGCCCGGCCCCGGTGATCCGGGCGACCTGGCCGATCCGAAGATGCGGTTCCTGCGTGAACTGACCGCCGAGGTCGTGCGGGACCACCGGCACGGTGTCCTCGGGGTCTGTCTCGGGCACGAGCTGATCGCGGCGGAGCTGGGGCTGGGGATCGTCCGGAAGGAGGTCCCCTACCAGGGCGCGCAGACGGAGATCGATCTGTTCGGGCGCGCGGAGACCGTCGGCTTCTACAACAGCTTCGTGGCGCACTGCGACGACGAGGCCGCCGGAGAGCTGGCGGCGCGCGAGGTGGAGGTCAGCCGGAGTACGAGCGGTGAGGTGCACGCGCTGCGGGGGCCCGGGTTCGCGGGTGTGCAGTTCCATCCGGAGTCGGTGCTGACGCTCAACGGGCCCGCTGTCGTAGGGGAGTTGGTGGCGGGGGTTCAGTCCCTGCGGGCGCGGTAGGTCGTTCGTCTGCGGGCCGGTGGGGGCTTGTCGCGCAGTTCCCCGCGCCCCTAAAAGATGACAAGCACGGGGCACAGCCCCTGCTTTTCAGGGCGCGGGGAACCGCGCGCGCAACCACCCACCACCGTCAGCCGAAGAAGACGCCGGCCTCCTCGTACAGCTTCGGGTCGACCGTCTTCAGCTGCGCCGTGGCCTCCGCGATCGGGACGCGGACGATGTCCGTGCCGCGCAGGGCGACCATCTTGCCGAAGTCGCCGTCGCGGACCGCCTCGATGGCGTGCAGGCCGAAGCGGGTGGCGAGCCAGCGGTCGAAGGCGCTGGGGGTGCCACCGCGCTGGATGTGGCCGAGCACCGTGGTGCGCGCCTCCTTGCCCGTCCGCTTCTCGATCTCCTTGGCCAGCCATTCGCCGACGCCGGACAGGCGCACATGCCCGAAGGAGTCGAGGGTCTGGTCCTTCAGCACCATGTCGCCGTCCTTGGGCATGGCGCCCTCCGCGACGACCACGATCGGGGCGTACGAGGACCTGAAGCGCGAGGTCACCCAGGCGCACACCTGCTCGGTGTCGAAGCGCTGTTCGGGGATGAGGATGACGTTGGCGCCGCCGGCGAGGCCCGAGTGGAGGGCGATCCAGCCGGCGTGGCGGCCCATCACCTCGCAGACGAGGACGCGCATGTGCGATTCGGCGGTGGTGTGCAGGCGGTCGATCGCCTCCGTCGCGATGCCGACCGCGGTGTCGAAGCCGAAGGTGTAGTCGGTGGCGGACAGGTCGTTGTCGATCGTCTTCGGTACGGCGACGACCGGTACTCCGTACTCGTCGGTGAGACGGCCCGCGACTCCGAGGGTGTCCTCACCGCCGATCGCGATGAGCGCGTCGACGCCCATCGCGGCGAGGTTCTCCCGGATGCGGGCTATGCCGTTCTCCTGCTTGAGGGGATTGGTCCTGGAGGAGCCGAGGATGGTGCCGCCGCGCGGGAGGATGCCGCGCACGGCGGGGATGTCGAGGCGCGCGCTGGCGCCCTCCAGCGGACCTCGCCAGCCGTCCCGGAAGCCGACGAACTCGTACTCGTACTCCTGTACGCCCTTGCGGACGACGGCCCGGATGACGGCGTTGAGCCCGGGGCAGTCGCCGCCTCCGGTGAGTACTCCGACGCGCATGGAAATGTCCCTTCGCCGCGGATGCCTGCCAACCTCACGCTAATGGTGATGCAGGTCACTTTGGGATGGGCGGGAAGGTCAATTCCGGTGAATTGTGCGGTAGTTGATCTCGGTCGAACCGGCGTACGGGGTGCGGCGCGCCCTACGCGACCTATTCGTCGTCGTCCAGGCCGCGCTGTATGGCGTACCGCACCAGTTCCACCCTGTTGTGCAGCTGCAGCTTGCCCAGGGTGTTCTGGACGTGGTTCTGGACCGTGCGGTGGGAGATGACCAGGCGTTCGGCGATCTGCTTGTAGCTGAGGCCCTTGGCCACCAGCCGCAGCACCTCCGTCTCGCGGTCGGTGAGCTGCGGAGCCCTGGGCTCGTCGGCGCCCGCCGCCGGCTCCGGGTCGGAGGCCAGGCGGCGGTACTCACCGAGGACCAGACCGGCCAGCCCCGGGGTGAACACGGGGTCGCCGACCGCCGTACGGCGCACCGCGTCGACCAGTTCCTCGGTCGAGGCCGACTTCAGCAGATAGCCGGTCGCGCCCGACTTCACCGCCTCCAGGACGTCCGCGTGCTCGCCGCTCGCCGAGAGGACCAGGACGCGCAGGGCGGGGTTGAACCCGACGAGATCCTTGCAGACCTGGACGCCGGGCTTGGCGGGCAGGTTCAGGTCGAGCACGAGCACGTCGGGTGTGACGGCGCGGGCGCGGCGTACGGCCTGTTCGCCGTCGCCCGCCGTGGCGACCACGTCGAACCCGGACTCGGCCAGGTCGCGGGCGACCGCGTCGCGCCACATGGGGTGGTCGTCCACGACCATGACCCGGAGGGGGCCCTGGCTTCCCTCCGTGTTCCCCCGCATGTCCTCGTTCTCGTTCGCGGTGTCCGTCATCGCCGCTCCGCCTTCCCCCGTGCCGGTCTGGTGTCCTTCGGTACCGTCAGTTCGACCTCGGTGCCTTGCCCCGGCACGGAGATCAGTTCGGCGTCGCCGCCGAGGTCGCGCAGCCGGCCGCGGATCGACTGGGCCACACCGAGCCGCCCCTCGCCCTCGGCCTGCGCGAGCCGCCCGTCCGGGATGCCCGGCCCGTCGTCGCGCACGGTCACGACGACCGAGTCCGGCTCGTCCTCGACGAGGATCCAGGCCCGGGCACCCTCCCCGGCATGCTTCCGTACGTTGTCCAGGGCGGCGCCGACCGCGGCGGCCAGCTCCTTCGCGGCGGCCCGGGCGAGCGGGACAGGGGCGCCGGGCTCGGAGAGCGTGATCGTCGAGGTGGCGTACGGCACGAGCAGGGTGCGCAGGTCCACCGGGTCCGGCGCGTCAGGCTGGGACTCCCCCGCCGTGTGTACGGCGGCGCCTGTCGCCCCGGATCCCGCGTACGGCGGCGCCCCTGACTCCGGTACGAGGCCACCGGAGACGAGAGCGCGCAGCGCGACCTCCTGCTCGCCGGCCATCCTGCCCAGTTCACCCGCCTCGCCGCCGAGCACGGCACCGCGCCGCTGCACCATCGCCAGTACCTGGAGGACGCTGTCGTGGATGTCCCGGGCGAGCCGCTCCCGTTCGCGGGTCGCGGCCTCGATCTCCAGGGCGCGGGCGAGGGTGCGCTCGGAGGCGCGGGCGACCTCGACGACGTACCCGATGGCGATGGAGGCGACCCACACCAGGACCACGTTGTGGACGGTGTCGCGGGCCGGGGTGCCGCGCTCGATCAGGTTCACGACGGCGACCAGCGTCGAGGCGAAGGCCGCCCAGCGCCAGCCGCCCTTGATCGCGAAGGCCAGCACGGAACCGGCCGTCCATATCGACGGCAGCGTGGGACCGCCCGAGGCGACTCTCTCGTGGGCGTCGGCGAGGGGCGTGAGGAGGATCCCGGTGAGCGCGACGGTGAGGTCGGCGGCGAGGAAACGCTTCGTGCAGCTGGCCGCGTTGGCCACCCTGGGCAGGGTCGCGAGGGTCCAGACGAACAGCACGACGAAGTAGGCGACGGCGACCCAGGGCCGGACGAACCCCTCGTACCCGTTGGCGGCGAACCCGATCGCGTACAGCATCGTCAGGACGCGGTATCCGCTGAGCGCACGCCACAGCGGCTGCTCGACCGACATCCGCATGATCTTCGGACGCCCGGCTCTCTCACGTACGGCCATGTTCCCCACCCCGAACCCGCCCCCTGGTACCGCTATCTGGTGCCTGACCGTTCCTTCTCCAGGGCCTTCTGCGCCTGCTTCTCCGCTTGTTTCTCCGCCTTCGCCGCTTCCGAGATCTGGCGCTTGGCGGCCGACGCGTAGATGTCGACGTACTCCTGGCCGGAGAGCTTCATGATCTCGTACATGACCTCGTCGGTCACGGCCCGGAGTACGAAGCGGTCGTTCTCCATGCCGCTGTACCGGCTGAAGTCGAGGGGCTTACCGATGCGGATGCCGGGGCGCATCAGCTTGGGCATCACCTTGCCCGGCGGCTGGATCTTCTCGGTGTCGATCATCGCCACGGGGATGACCGGCGCCCCGGTGGCCAGTGCCACGCGCGCGAGGCCGCCGGGCTTGCCCCGGTAGAGGCGGCCGTCCGGCGAGCGCGTGCCCTCCGGATAGATGCCGAACAGCTCACCGCGCTCGATGACTTCGACCCCGCTCCTGATGGCCGCCTCGCCCGCGCCGCGCGCCCCGGAGCGGTCCACGGGGAGCTGGCCGACGCCCTTGAAGAAGGCGGCGGTCAGCCGGCCCTTGAGACCCGGTGTCGTGAAGTACTCGGCCTTCGCGATGAAGGTGACCTTGCGGTCGAGGACCGCGGGGAGGAAGAACGAGTCGGAGAAGGACAGATGGTTGCTCGCCAGGATCGCCGGGCCGTCGGCCGGAACGTTCTCCAGGCCTTCCACCCAGGGCCTGAAGGCGACCTTCAGTGGCACCCCGACGGAAACCTTCATCGCGCCGTACAACAACCGACTGCCTCCTGTGTCTGTAGATCAGACCTTAACCCGCAGCACTGTCAAAGAGCCCGACGGCCCTGGTCGGTGTCAGTGCGGTCGCGTACGGTGAAGTACGCCTCGAAGCCTCGTGGCTTCCCTGCGTGATCACCCACCCCAGTCACCCACCCCATGAACAGGAGACCGATGGTGCCGGTCCTTCCTGGAGCCGAGCCGTACCGCCATGAGGGCGGGGAGGTCGGAGTCCTGCTCTGTCACGGTTTCACCGGTTCCCCGCAGTCGCTGCGCCCCTGGGCGGAGTACCTCGCCGAGCGCGGGCTGACCGTCTCGCTGCCGCTGCTGCCCGGGCACGGCACGCGCTGGGAGGACATGCAGCTCACCGGCTGGCAGGACTGGTACGCGGAGGTGGACCGCGAGCTGCGCGCCTTGCTGGAGCGCTGCGCCCAGGTGTTCGTCTTCGGCCTGTCGATGGGCGGCGCGCTGACCCTGCGGCTCGCCGCGCGGTACGGCGACCGGATCAGCGGCATCGTGGTCGTCAACCCGGCGAACAAGGTCCACGGTCTTGCCGCGTACGCCCTTCCGGTGGTGCGTCATCTCGTGCCCTCGGTTCCCGGCATCGTGAGCGACATCAAGAAGGAGGGCGTCGCGGAGGTCGGCTACCCCAGGGTTCCGCTGCACGCGGCGCACTCGATGCGCACGTTCTACCGCCTGGTCGACGGCGAGCTGCCCCAGGTCACCCAGCCGATGCTGCTGCTGCGCAGCCGGGCGGACCATGTGGTGCCGGCGGCGGACTCGGCGCGGGTGCTGAGCCGGGTGTCGTCCACGGACGTGGCGGAGATCGTGCTGGAACAGAGCTACCACGTCGCGACGTTGGACCATGATGCGGACCGGATCTTCGAGGAGAGCCACGCGTTCGTCCTCCGGCTCGCGACCGCGGCCGGCGAGGAGTCCAAGGACACGAAGGACACAGAGGGCTCGGTCGGGCCGGGTACCGGCGATGCGCGGGTGCCGCGCCAGAGCCGGCAGGGAGACCAAGTGGGGCAGCAGGAAGGGACGGCCACGGGTGGCTGAGCACGACTCCGACCGCGAGCCGGAGGAGAAGGGTGTGCCCTTCGACGAGGCGGCCGCGTGGGCCGCGATCGTGGAGGCGTACGGCGACGAGCCGCCGGACCCGCCGGGCGCCAAGCCGTTCAAGTCCGTCGAGGATCTGGCGCTGCTCGAACCGGACACCAACGACGACACCGGGGACTCGGTCGACCCCGACCCGAAGGGCAACGCCGACAAGGTGGCCAAGGGCGACAGTCAGCCCGCGAAGCCGCTGGGCAGCTCTGTCGCCTTCGCTCCGGGTGTCGGCGGCCCGCGCGACTACGCGGCGCCGGACGCGTCGGAGGACGACTTCGACGATGACGACGAGGGCCACTTCGTGCCGCCGGAGCCGCCTCCGCTGCCGGCCTCCGACACGACCGCCCGGTTCGCCTGGCTGGCGGTGCTCGGCGGTCCGGTGCTGCTGCTGCTCGCCGTGCTGCTGAGCTGGGACATGACCTGGTGGCTGACGACGCTGGCCATCGGCGGGTTCCTCGGCGGGTTCGCGACGCTGGTGATGCGCATGAAGGGCGACGAGGACGACGAGCAGGATCCGGGGCGGGGCGCGGTGGTCTGACGGCCACCGTCTGACGACCACCGTCGGCTCACTGTCCTGCTCGGGGGACGTTCCAGGAGGTCCGAGACGCGGGGATACTGAGGGCGGCCAGGACCGACAGGTGGTCCGTGGCCGCCCTCAGGCAGCTCCTCTCACCGCCGACTGCCGGCTCCGCGCGGTGGACCGGGTGGGCTCAGGACGCCGGTACACGCAACGCCGCCAGGACCGGCAGGTGATCCGTCGCCGCCCTCAGGCAGCTCCTCTCACCGCCGACTGCCGGCTCCGCGCGGTGGACCGGGTGGGCTCAGGACGCCGGTACACGCAACGCCGCCAGGACCGGCAGGTGATCCGTCGCTGCCGTCAGGTCCGAGGCCAGTACGCCGGGGTGTCCCATCGGCACCCCGCAGCCGAGGACCTCGATGCCGGGCGTGGCCAGGATCGCGTCGATCCGCTGGTGGGGGTCGGCGGGCGTCGAGGTGAACTCCGTACCCCAGGGGGCCGTGGTCCAGCAGTCCTGGAGGCCGGCTGCCAGGCGCCGGAAGCTGCGGCCGGTGGGGCGTTCGTTGAGGTCGCCGCCTGCGACGGCGTGCGGTACGTCCATCGCGGCGAGGCGGTCGAGGAGCAGGCCCGACTGCTCGTACCGCTCGTCCTTCTGCAGGCTGAGGTGGCAGCTCAGTACGCCGAGCCGGGCGTCCCCGAAGCGGACGACCGCCGTCGCGAAGCCGCGCCGGTGGTGGCCGGGCGTGAGGGGGAGCAGAACGTCCTCGGTGTGTTCGACGGTCGCGCGCAGGGAGCAGAGGACGGCGGGGCCGGCTGCGGTGGCGCCGCCGGTGAGGAGTACCTGACCGGAGGCGGCTGCGAGGCGGGCGAGTTTCTTGCGCCAGCGGAAGAAACGGGGGGCTTCCTGGATGAGGACGAGGTCGGGGGCGCAGGCGGTGATGACTCGGGCGAGGGCGGTGGTGTCGTCGCGCATCGAGCGGATGTTGTAGCTGAGGACTCGGATGACGGCGGAACCGTCGGGGTTCGTGTGGGAGTTGGGGAGTGGGGGGTTCGTCGCCATGGGGGTCAAGATACGGACGCGGGTTGGGAGAGATACCGGGAACTCGCCGTGAGAGGTGCGGTAGTTGGCGCGGTGGCGACCGGTGGGGGCTTGTCGCGCAGTTCCCCGCGCCCCTAGGTGGAACAGCTCGCCGCCCTCCGGCGAAGGGGGGCGGCGAGCAACTACAGGTATGGGCGTGTCCTACATGATCGGGTCGGGTTCCCGGGCCAGGTCTGCCGCGCCCACCATGCCTGCCTTGTTGCCCAGTTGGGCGGCGATGACCTCGGCGACCGGGCGCCAGTTGCCGCCCACCAGCCAGCGCTTGTAGGACCTGCGGATGGGATCGAGGACCAGTTCGCCCTCGTCCGAGAGGCCGCCGCCGACGATGAAGGCGGAGGGGTCGAAGAGGGAGGCCAGGTCGGCGAGGCCCGAGCCGGCCCAGCGGGCCAGTTCGCGGTACGAGTCGACGGCGACGGGGTCGCCCTGTCTCGCGGCCATCGAGATGTGCTTGCCCTCGATGCCCTCGGGGCTGCCGTCGCCGAGGGAGAGCAGCAGTTCGGCGTTCTCCGGGGTCGCGTTGGCGCGCTGCTTGGCGTACCGGACGAGGGCGCGTCCCGACGCGTACTGCTCCCAGCAGCCCTGGCTGCCGCAGCCGCACAGCAGCCCGTCCGGGACCACGCGGATGTGGCCGAACTCCGCGGCCACGCCGAAGTGGCCGCGGCGCAGCTTGTTGCCGATGATGATGCCGCCGCCGAGGCCGGTGCCCAGGGTGATGCAGATGACGTTGCGGTGGCCCTTGCCCGCGCCGAACTTGTACTCGCCCCATGCCGCCGCGTTCGCGTCGTTCTCGACGACGACCGGCAGGCCCACGCGTGCCTCGACCTTGTCCTTCAGCGGTTCCTCGCGCCAGTCGATGTTGGGCGCGAAGTAGACCGTGGATCGCTGGCGGTTCACGTATCCGGCGGCGCCGATGCCGACGCCCACGATCTCGTGCCCGGCGCGCGCGCCCTCGACGGCGGCGGCGATGGCGTCCACGATGCCCTCGGGCGTGCCCGGGGTCGGCACCTTGTGGGTCGAGAGGATGTTGCCTTCCTCGTCGACCACGCCGGCCGCGATCTTCGTGCCGCCGATGTCGACGCCGATGGTGAGTCCCATGAATCCCTCAGTTTCGGTCGAGCCCCGCTACGGGCAACGGTACCCGAGGCACTGTCGCCGGGTTCCCGTCGTCCGTACGGTGGGCGGGCCCGGCGGGACGTGACTGAGGGGTGTCAGTGGCGTGTCAGCGGCGGTGCCGGTTCCGGTTCCGGTGGGATGTCAGTCGAGGTCGATGCGTTCGCCGGGGCCGGAGCCGGTGCCCTCGCCGCCGTCCTCGCCCCGGTTCCTCGCGCGCTCGGCCTCCCCGGTCGTCCAGCGGCGTTCCTGGGACTCGGCGGCAGAGCGGTAGGCGGCCAGCAGTTCGTTGCCCGCGGCTGCCAGGTGGTCGAAGACGTCCGGGTTGCGTTCGATCATCGGTTCGACGGCGGCCTTGGCCTGCTGGACGACCTGTCGCACCACCTGCTGGGCGGTGCCCTGGGCGACCGCGCCGAGCAGGGGTGACTGGAGGGACGACAGCTTGTCCGAGACGGCGTCGACGAGCTTGCGCAGCTCCTCGGCGGCGGAGCCGGGCTGCGGGCCGTACTGGGCTCGGCGGCGGGCCTTCTCCGCTTCGAGGTCCTCGGCGCAGGCCTTCGCCCACGCGTCGGCGTCGGTGTCGGGCTTCTCGTACGGTGCCTCGTCGGCCGCGTCCCCCCGAGCGGCGTCGAATGTGGGGCGCTCTTCGCTCATGGCGGACTCCTGACTACGGTTCGTCTCTACGACGGTACCCGAATGGACGTACGCGGTTCATCGTGTCTGCGGCCAGAGATCCGGGTCCGGCGCGAAACGGATCCTCAGCTCGCCGTCGCGCAGGGCGGCGCCAGCCACCGAGCAGCGGCGCAGCGCCGAGGGCAGCGCGACGATACGGCGGAACGGGCCTACGGTGAGGACGAGTTCGTCGCCGCGCCGGACCAGGTCGAGCTCGTCGCGTATCGCGCCGGGCAGCGGGATGTGCCAGACGAGCACACCGTCGTCGGCGAGGTGGTCGGTCACAGGCCACTCGACGGTGGCGGGGGTCCGGTTGACGGCGGGGGCGCGCAGGGCGGCCAGGTCGCCGGCGCCGCGCGGGTCGTGTCCGAGATGCGGTACCTGGTGGAGGGCGTACGTCTCCTGCCACTCCTCCAGGGTCTTGCGCTGCTGGGCGGTCACGGAGGCGAGCCAGGGGTCGGTCGAGGGTTCCGGCAGGACGCGGTTGGCGATCAGCGCGTCCGCGCGCAGGCCGCGCAGGGCGAGTCCCACGGTGGCGGAGCGTACGGCGTCGGCGCCGGCCGGGCCGGGTTCGGCGACCAGGCGTACGACGGTGTCCCGGTCCTCGACGACCGCGGTGACGGCGGCCAGTTCCACGTCCCAGCGGGCGGCGGCCTCGTACAGCCACTCCGTGGGCATCGGGACGCCGGCGAGGCGGCCGAGTACGGGGCGCAGGGCGCGGGCGGCCTGGCGTTCGGCCGGGAGGAGGCGGCGCAGATAGCGGCGGAGTTCGTCGGGCAGGGCGAGGAGGGCGAGGGCCTGCGGGGTGGGTGGGAGGTCGACGACGAGGAGGTCGTACGCCTCCGAGAGCGCGGCGTCGCGCAGGGCGCGCAGCAGGGCGAGTTCCTCGGCGCCGGGGAGGGGGGTGACTTCCTCGGGGTCGAGCCGGGAGGCGCCGAGGAAGTCGAGGACGTTGGCGCCGCGGTCCTGGAAGGCGGTGAGGTCGCCGCGGAAGCGTTCCGCCGCGTCGGGGCGCCAGGCGGTGAGGTGGGGGGTGCCCGGTACGGATACGGGGGTGGGGCCCGTGGGGGTGCCGAGGGCGGCGCCGAGGGTGTCGGTGCGGTCGGTGCTGAGGACGAGGGTGGGTGTGCCGTCGCGCGCCGCGGTCAGTGCGGTGGCCGCGGCGAGGGTGGTGCGGCCCGAGCCGCCTGGGCCGGTGAGGAGGATTGTGCGCATGTGGGTGAACGGTACCGGTGTTGTCACGCACCCCCGGGGGGCTGCGCCCCCAGACCCCCCTACGGCCCTGAACGGGCCTCGTCCTCAAACGCCGGACGGGCTGAAATCACCTGAGCGGCGCTGAAAATGTCGGCACCGGCCGGGGAAATTCAGCCCCCTCCGGCGTTTGAGGAGCGGGGGTTCGGGGGCGGAGTCCCCGAGGATGGGACGGGTAGGGGCGGCGGGGGCGCGAAACTACTTGGGTTCCTCCACCCGCTTCTTCAACCCCGCCAGCGCGCGGTCGATGATGACCTTCTCCGCCTTGCGCTTGATCATGCCCAGCATCGGGATCTTGACGTCCACCGTCAGCTGGTAGGTGACCTCGGTCGCCCCGGCGCCCGCCGGCTTCAGGATGTACGAGCCGTCCAGGGCACGCAGCATCTGCGACTTGACCAGGGTCCACGAGACCTCGTTGTCGCCGGTCCAGGTGTAGCCGAGGGTCTGGTCGTCCTTGATCGCGCCGGCGTCCATGACGAGGCGGACCTGCTCGGCGCGGCCCTGGGCGTCGGTCTTCAGGACGTCCGCCTCCTTCACCTCGCCGGTCCAGTCCGGGTAACGGGCGAAGTCGGCGATCACCGCCATCACCTCGTTCGGTGCCGCCTCGATCGTGATGCTCGAACTGGTGAATTCCGCCATCGAAGTGGCTCCTCCAGATGCGGTCCGGTGAGGGAGGGTTGGTGCGCACGTACGTGCAGCGTGAAGGCTACCCCGCGCAGAGCGGGCCGTTGTCACCCGGACCCGGTCACCATTCGAGTACCCACGGCTGCCCGCTCCCCGCGAAGTGCCCCACGTTCACGCACTCCGTGCCGCCGATCCGCATCCGCCGGGCCAGCGGCTGGTGGACGTGGCCGAACAGGGCGTACCGGGGGCGCGTGCGCCGGATCGCGTCGAGCAGCGCGCGGCTGCCGCGTTCGAAGCGGCGCGCGACCGTGTCGTACACCAACTCCGGGACCTCCGGCGGAATGTGCGTGCACAGCACGTCGACCTCGCCGACCGCCTCGATCTTCGCCGCGTACTCCTCGTCGCTGATCTCGTACGGCGTGCGCATCTGCGTCCTGAGGCCGCCGCCGACGAAGCCGAAGGTCCGGCCGCCGATCTCCACCCGCTCCCCGTCCAGGACCCGGGTGCCCGGTCCGGCGTACTCCGGCCACAGTGTCGGCATGTCGACGTTGCCGTAGGTGGCGTACGTCGGGGTCGGGAGCGCGGCGAACAGTTCGGCGTACTGCCTGCGCACCGCTTTCTCGATCACCGTCGCCCGGTCCGCGCCGACGCCGGCCCACAGCCGGGCCCCGAGTTCGCGTGCCTCCTCGAAGCGGCGGGCCGTGCGCAGCGCCACGAGGCGGCTCGCGTTCTCGGCACCGAAGAGGTCGGGGAAGATGCCGCGCGAGTGGTCGGCGTAGTCGAGGAAGAGGACCAGGTCGCCCAGGCAGATCAGGGCGTCCGCGCCCGCACCGGCCGCGGCCAGGTCGCGCACGTTGCCGTGCACGTCGCTGACCACGTGGACGCGCGTCCTCTTCGCCTGTGGGTTGCCCCGCGGTGTGGGTGCCATGGCGATCAAGGGTAGGCGTGTGCGGTACGGGTGAACAGAAGAGGGGGGTCGCTCACGGTTACTGGTCAGTCAAGAAAACCGTGCACTACTGTGCGTAAAAGACACCAACCCGTGTGACGCCGCGAACATCTCGCCGGTCCCCCCTGTCGTAGAAGCCATACCGGCGGGTAACGTCCGGGCAGTCCAGTCGTACTCAGGATTTCGACTACGGGATCCGCGAGTACTTGCCCGAGCCATGGACCGCACCGTCGCATCGCACAACGTCGTGGCGCCGGCGCCCTATGAGGAGCAGCAGTCTTGCGCGAGTTCAGCCTTCCGGCTTTGTACGAGGTCCCCGCGGACGGAAATCTGACCGACATCGTCCGCCGAAACGCCGCGCAGCATCCGGATGTCGCCGTCATCGCCCGCAAGGTGGACGGCGTCTGGCAGGACGTGACTTCCACGACCTTCCTCGCCGAGGTGCTCACCGTCGCGAAGGGCCTCATCGCCTCCGGGGTCGCGCAGGGCGACCGGGTCGCCCTGATGTCCCGTACGCGCTACGAGTGGACCCTGTTCGACTTCGCGATCTGGTGCGCGGGCGCGGTGACCGTACCGGTGTACGAGACCAGCTCCAGCGAGCAGGTGCAGTGGATCCTCGGTGACTCCGGGGCCACCGCGGTCATCGTGGAGCTGGACGGCCACGCCGCCTCCGTCGAGTCGGTGCGTGACCGGCTGCCTGGGCTGAAGCACGTCTGGCAGATCGACACGGGCGCGGTGGAGGAGCTGGGGCGGGCGGGCCAGGACGTCAGCGACGCGGCCGTCGAGGAACGCGGTGCGCGGACGAAGGCCGACGACCCGGCGACCATCGTGTACACGAGCGGTACGACCGGCCGGCCCAAGGGCTGTGTGCTGACGCACCGCAGCTTCTTCGCCGAGTGCGGCAACGTCGTCGAGCGGCTGCGGCCCCTGTTCCGGACCGGCGAGTGCTCGGTCCTCCTCTTCCTGCCGCTCGCGCACGTCTTCGGGCGGCTGGTGCAGATCGCGCCGATGATGGCGCCGATCAAACTGGGCATGGTCCCGGACATCAAGAACCTCACCGACGAACTGGCCTCGTTCCGGCCGACGTTGATCCTCGGTGTGCCGCGTGTCTTCGAGAAGGTCTACAACTCGGCGCGTGCCAAGGCGCAGGCGGACGGCAAGGGCAAGATCTTCGACAAGGCCGCCGACACGGCGATCCTGTACAGCCGGGCGCTGGACACCCCGTCGGGTCCGTCCCTCGGCCTGAAGATCAAGTACAAGACGTTCGACAAGCTCGTCTACAGCAAGCTGCGCGCGGTCCTCGGCGGCAAGGGCGAGTACGCCATCTCCGGCGGCGCCCCGCTCGGTGAGCGGCTCGGGCACTTCTTCCGCGGGATCGGCTTCACGGTGCTGGAGGGCTACGGCCTGACGGAGTCCTGTGCGGCCACCGCGTTCAACCCGTGGGACCGGCAGAAGATCGGCTCGGTCGGCCAGCCGCTGCCCGGCTCGGTCGTGCGCATCGCCGACGACGGCGAGGTGCTGCTGCACGGCGAGCACCTCTTCAAGGAGTACTGGAACAACCCGGGTGCGACCGAGGAGGCGCTGGCCGACGGCTGGTTCCACACCGGCGACATCGGCACGCTCGACGAGGACGGCTTCCTGAGCATCACCGGCCGCAAGAAGGAGATCATCGTCACGGCGGGCGGCAAGAACGTCGCCCCGGCCGTGATCGAGGACCGTATCCGCGCGCACGCGCTGGTCGGGGAGTGCATGGTGGTGGGTGACGGGCGGCCGTTCGTGGGCGCGCTGGTCACCATCGACGAGGAGTTCCTGGGGCGTTGGGCCGACGAGCACGGCAAGCCGGCCGGGTCCACCGCGGCGTCGCTCGCCCATGACCCGGATCTCCTCGCGGTGATCCAGGGCGCGGTCGACGACGGCAACGCCGCGGTGTCGAAAGCGGAATCGGTGCGGAAGTTCCGCATTCTGGCCTCCCAGTTCACCGAGGAGTCGGGCCACCTGACGCCGTCCCTGAAGCTCAAGCGCAATGTGGTGGCGAAGGACTACGCGGACGAGATCGAGGCGATCTACCAGAGTTAGTACAGGAGTCGGTGCGGGAGTCGGTGCCGGATCTGGCTCATGGCGCGGTGTCCTCGGCGAGGACCCGCGCCATCGTGCGTTCCGCGAGCGCCGTGATCGTCACGAACGGGTTCACCCCGATCGAGCCGGGCACCAGCGAGCCGTCGGTGATGTACAGCTTCGAATACCCCTTCACCCGCCCGTAGTTGTCGGTCGCCTTGCCCAACACGCAGCCGCCCAGCGGGTGGTAGGTGAAGTCGTCGGCGAACACCTTGTTGCCGGAGCCGAACAGGTCGTACCGGTAGATGGTGGAGTTGGCCGCGTTGATCCGGTCGAACAGCTTCTTGGCCATGGCGACGGACACCGCGCTCTGGGCGGCGCTCCAGCCGAGCCGCGCCGAGTCGGTCGTCGCGTCGTAGGTGAACGAGGCCCGCTGCGGGTTCTTGGTGATCGCCAGATAGAGGCTCACCCAGTGCTCCAGCCCCATGGGCAGCGGGGCGATCTCGGCGAAGACGGGGTTGTCGGTGTTGGCCCAGTCGTCGATGCCCATCACCGGCATCGTCGACTGGTTCGCCCCGACCGTGTCCCACAGGTGGTTGGCGCGCCCGAGCATCACGTTGCCGTTGGTCCCCCACCCGGTGCCCACGTCGGCGTTGAGCGCGGGGAGCGCGCCCGTCTCCCGGGCCCGGACGAGGAGTTCGGTGGTCCCGATGCTGCCGCCGCCCAGGAACAGATAGGTGCACCCGTACTGTTTCGTCTGGACGACCGCGCCGGTGTCGTCGATCCGGTCGGCGGTCAGGACGTACGTCCCGTCGGCGGCCCTGGTGATCGCCCTGACGCGCTCCATGGTGGTGATGGTGACGTTGCCCGTGCCCAGCGCGGAGGCGAGGTACGTCTTGTCGAGGCTGCGCTTGCCGTAGTTGTTGCCGTAGATGACCTCCTGCCCCAGCGCCGACCTGGTCGCCGTGCCGGCCGCCTCTCGCTGCATGTAGTCGAAGTCGTAGACGCTCGGTACGAAGGTGGTCTTCAGGCCTGCCTTCTCGGCGTGCTTGCGGGATACCCGGGTGAAGCGGTACCACTCCGTGGACTCGAACCAGGCGGGGTCGACGTTGTTGACGCCGAGCATCGCGCGGGCCCGCGGGAAGTAGGTCCCGTACATCTCCGTGGAGTCGACGCCGGGGAACTGCTCGGCGAAGTAGGACTGGAGCGGGGTGACGGCCATGCTCCCGTTGACCAGGGAACCGCCGCCGACCCCGCGGCCGAGGAACACGGACATGTCGTTGTAGTGCACGCGGTCCAGGGCGCCGGGGTAGGGGGTGATGTCCCTGTTGACGAGGTCCAGCCACAGGAAGCTGGCCAGGGGTGCCTCGGTGCGGGTCTTGAACCACATGGAGCGCTTGTCGGGGGCGGCGGTGGAACAGAAGATCTTGCCGTCGGAGCCCGTGGTGTTCCAGAGGCGGCCCATCTCGATCACGAGGGTGCGGATGCCGGCCTGGCCGAGGCGGAGCGCGGCGACCGCGCCGCCGTAGCCGGAGCCGATGACGATCGCGGGGGCGGACTCGACGGCGGCGGGTTCGACGGCCTGGGCGGACTGGAGGCCGACGCGGGTGAAGCCGAGGGCGGCGGCCGTCTGGAAGGCGGCCATGCCCAGTATTTGACGTCTCGTCAGCTGATGCTGCATCAACTGACGGTGTATCAGTTTTTCTGTCATGAGCGCAGCATCGGCGGAATTTCGACTTCCGCCTAGTAGGTGCGTACCTATATGTATTCACCTTTGCCGGCCGCGCGGACCTCTGCCGTCACAGCAGCGCCTTCAGCTCCTCCGCGAGCAGATCCCAGCGCCACTTCTCCTCGACCCAGGCCCGCCCCCGCGCCCCCATCCGGGCGCGCAGCTCCGCGTCGCCGAGCAGGACGGTGATCCGGTCGGCGGCCTCCTCCACGGAAGTGCCGCGCACCACCCAGCCGGTCTCACCGTCCAGGACGGCGTCCGGCGCGCCTCCCGAGTCACCGGCGACCACCGGCAGCCCCGTCGCGGACGCCTCCAGGTAGACGATTCCGAGCCCCTCGACGTCGAGACCGCCCCGGCGCGTCCGGCACGGCATCGCGAAGACGTCACCGGCGCCGTAGTGGGCGGGCAGCTCGGCCCAGGGCACCGGCCCGGTGAAGCGGACCGAGTCGGCGACGCCGGTCTCGTGCGCGAGCTTGTGCAGCTCCCGCGCGTAGGGGCCGCCGCCGACGATCAGCAGCACCGTCTCCGGCTCGACCGCGAGGATGCGGGGCATCGCCAGGATCAGCGTGTCCTGCCCCTTGCGCGGGACCAGCCGCGAGACGCACACGACCACGGGCCGATCGGTGAGCCCGAGCCGGGCGCGGACCGCCTCGCCCCCAGACCCCGGGTGAAAGGCCTTCTCGTCGACCCCGGGCGGCAGTTGGACCATCCGCCGGGCCGCCCTCGGGGTCAGCGCGGTGGCGATCCGCGACCGCGTGTACTCACCCAGGTAGGTGATCGTGTCCGTCGACTCGCCGATCCTGCGCAGCAGTTGACGCGCCGCCGGCAGCTGCGCCCACCCGGCCTCATGACCGTGGGTGGTCGCCACCAGCCGCTCGGCGCCCGCCTTCCGCAGGGCCGGCGCCATCAGCCCGAGCGGCGCGGCGGCCCCGAACCACACCGACGTACACCCGTGTTCACGCAGCAGCCCGACGGCCCGCCCGGTGACCGCGGGCGTCGGCAGCAGCATCGTCGTCCGGTCCCGTACGACGGTGAAGGGCTGCTCGGCGTCGAAGGCGGCCGTGGCCCGGGCACCCTCGGGGCCGCGCTTCCACGTGGAGGCGTAGACGACGAGCCGGTCGGGGTCGAGCCGCAGCGCCATGTTGTGCAGGAAGGCCTGGATACCGCCCGGCCGGGGCGGGAAGTCGTTCGTCACGATCAGGGTCTTGTGCACGCGGCCGACCCTACCGAACCGTCTCCCGCACCCTCCCAGAACCCTCACAGGTGTCCGGCCCCGTTTGATGGCATTCGCACAGCCGCTCGGGAGATCATGGCCGCTCACCGGTTGACAGGTCCCCGGGCCTGAACCGACACGTCCGCGCCTGCTCGGCGGCACGGTGGCACGAACAGGGGTGCAGGTGGACATCGCGCGCAGAGGACGACCGCGGCTCCCCGTGGCGCTGCTGGGCACCTGGGGCGTGAGCCGGCTGCTCCTGCTGCTGTTCGTGTTCAAGGTGGTCGTCTTCCCCGGCCCGGACGTCACGAGCGACGTCTCGGTGATCTACCACGGCTGGTACGAGGTGCTGAGCCACGGCACCTTCCCGCTGGCCGACGTCACCTGGCAGTACCCGCCCGCCGCCGCCCTGGCGATCCTCTCCCCCGGCGCCCTGCCGTTCCTGGACTACGCGTCGGCGTTCTTCGTCCTGGCCTGTCTCGCCGACCTCGTCGTCCTGTCGCTCCTCCTGTACGCGGGCGGGCGCCCCGGCCGGTCGCCGCGCGGCGCCCGGGTGTGGGTGGTGGGCGTACCGCTGCTGGGCCCGACCGTGTACGCCCGGTACGACGTCATGGTGACCGCGGTGGCGGTGGCCGCGCTGCTCGCGGGCGCCCGGCATCCGCGCCTCATGGGTGCCCTGGCGGCCTTCGGGGCGCTGTTGAAGGTCTGGCCCGCTCTGCTGCTCGTGGGGGCCACAGGGCGGCGGGCATGGGCCTGGGCCGCCCTCACCGTGGCCGCGCTGGTGTCCGTGTTCGCGGCGACCATGCCCGGTGCCTTCGCCTTCCTGACCTTCCAGGGCGACCGGGGCACCGAGGTGGAGTCGGTGGGCGCCCTCGTCTTCCATGTCGGGCGGCAGTTCGGCTGGGAGGGCCGGGTGGCGCTGAACTACGGCTCCATCGAGTTCCTCGGCCCGTTCGTGGGGACGGTGACCACGGTCGCTCTGCTGCTGACCGTCCTCGCCTTCGGCTGGCTGCTGCTGTGGCGGCTGCGCGCCACCCGCTTCCTTCCGCACACCCTCGCGGAGGCGGCCTTCGTGGCGGTGCTGCTGTTCACGGTGACCAGCCGGGTGATCAGCCCGCAGTACCTTGTGTGGCTGGTCGGCCTCGCCGCCGTCTGCCTCTGCTTCCGCGCCACCAGCATGGTCCTGCCCGCCGCCCTGGTCGTCGTCGCCTGTCTGGTGACGGTCCTGGAGTTCCCCGTCGGCTTCGGGCACGTGGTCGCGAGCGACACCTACGGCATGACCCTGCTGTTCACCCGCAACGGCCTCCTGATCGCCGCCGCCCTCACGGCGGCCCTGCGGCTGTGGCGCACGACGGTCCCGCGCCGGGCAGAGCTCCCGCCGCTGCCCGACCGGGCCGTTCGCGCCCGGGAGACTCAGCCGAGCTGAGCGCGGAGGTACTCCCGCCACAGGCCCGTGAACTCCCCCGGCGTCGTCCCCAGCACCTTCGCCAGCGCCCCCTCGACGGCCCCCGCCCGCTTCCCGTGCGACCCCACGGCCCGGTAGAACTCGCCGAGCCGCACCTCGCCCCACCGGTCGGCGATCAGCCGGCACGCCAGCCAGCCGCCCTCGTACGCCTGGGCCAGCTTCGCCGCGTCCCCGCCGAAGCCGAAGGCCGCGTCCACGGGAAGCGCGTCGGGCACCTCGTCCGCGGCCACGGCGCGGGCCAGTTCGGGCGCCGCCTGGACGGCCGTACGGCCCGTGGAGCGGTAGCCGACCCAGTCCGCGTACCCCTCGGAGAGCCACAGGGGTGTGGCGGCCGTGGTGGCCGTACGGGTCGCCACGTGCGTGGTCTCGTGGGTGAGCACGACCTGCTTGCCGAAACCGCCGAGCACGCCGTACGCCTCGGGGTTGACGATGATCCGGTCCGCGGGCGCCGTCGCCGGCCCTCCCGCCTCCCCGGTGGTGACCGCCGCGATCCCCCGGTACGCGGAGGACGGCGACCCGAGCAGCCCCGCCATCCCCTCCAGCGACTTCGGTACGAGGACCACGACCCGCTTCGTCCACGCCCCGCCCCACGCGTCCGTCACCGCCGGCACGGCACGGTCGGCGAGGCCCGCGTACCGGCGCAGCAGGTCCGACGGCTGCCCGACCCCCAGTACGAGGCTGTGCACCCCGCGTACGGCCTCCACGGTCCCCTGGTCCCACAGCTGCTGGCCCGTCCTGCGCGCGGGCTCGTCGTCGTCGACGTACCACCGGCCGCCGTCCCGCTCGGTGAGGCGCAGCGTGCGCCCGGCCTTCACGGGGGCCTTGTCGATGCCCCGGACGCGGTAGCTCAGCTCCACGTCGGCGGTGGCCTCGTCACCCGCGGTGCGGTGCAGGGCGATCAGACGGTACGACCAGGCCGCCAGCGGGAGCGCGCGCAGCCGCGTGAACCGTGCCGACGTGCCGGTGCGCCCGTACGCCGCCGCGTCACCGGCGAGGACGGCCGCCGAGCGCCGGTCCAGCAGCCGTCGTACGTCGGCGGACGCGGTGTCGGTTCCCGGCCGGCCGGCGCCGCACGCCACGAGGGCGACCAGCGAGCCGAGCAGCAGCCAGAGCGCCACGACCCGGACCCGCCACGCACCCCACGCACGCCTTCGACCAGCCACGCCGACGATCGTACGGCCCGATTGTCGGGAAGCCGATACGGCCGGGAAGTCCCGGAAGCGGTGACGTTCCGGACGCTCAGACCCTGGTGACCGACGAGACCGGCATCATGCCCACCGGGTCGTACCGCACCTGCGCGCCCGGATAGGGGGCGTGGATGACCTGGCCGTTGCCCACGTACATGCCGACATGGCTGGCATCGGCCCGGTAGGTGACCAGGTCGCCGGGCTGGGCCTGGGAGAGCGGGACCTGGTGCCCGGCGTACCGCTGGGCCTGCGAGGTGCGCGGCAGGGAGACCCCGGCCTTCGCGTACGACCACTGCATCAGGCCCGAACAGTCGAAGCCGGAGGGCCCGTTGGAGCCCCAGACGTACGGACTGCCCAGCGCGGCACGGGCCGCGGCGACGGCGGCTGCCGCCCGGCCGCTCGGCGCGACGGCGTTGCCGGGGTCAGGCAGGTCGGCGCGGTCGGAACGCGAGGCCCGGTCGTAGGCGGCCCGGTCGGCGGACGGCAGCGAGTTGAGCAGCGCCCGCGCCTTCGCCAGCTTCTGTTCGACGGTCCGCTTGTGTGCGGCGACGGCCTTGCGGCTCCGGTCCAGCTCGGTGAGCTCGCCGGCGGCCTCCGCCCGCTCCTGGGCGACTTCCCGCATGGCCGCCTGGAGTTCCCTCAGCTCAGCGGCCTGGTGGACGTTGATCCGGTCGAGGGCGGCGGCCTTCGCCAGGTACTCGTCCGGGTCGTCGGAGAACAGCAGTGCGAGCGAGGGGTCGAGGCCCCCGGCCCGGTACTGGGCGCCCGCGAGCGAACCGAGCGTCTCCCGCATGGTGTTGACGCGCAGCTGCTGCCGGGCGATCCGGTCCTGGGCCCGGGTCACCCGCTCGCGCAGCGCGTCGGCGCGCTCGTCGGCCCGGTTGTAGGACTCGGTGGCTTCCTCGGCCTCCGTGTAGAGCCGGTCCACCTCGGCCCGGGTGTGGTCGGTCGGCGCGGCGGTGGCCGAGGGCACGGCCGCGCCGAGAGCCGCGGCTGCGGCGGACAGCACGCAGAGTGCGGCGCTGGCTCCCCGGTCGAACCCGGACGGTGCAAGGCGGCGATGGAACCCCACGAGAAGCCGCACTCCTTCCGCTGGCGGACGCATGTGTTCCCCCGGTGTTGGGGGCGCGGCAGACAGTAGCCGGGCGACCACACGCGGACCAACGACCTCGACGGCCACACACAGTGACGCCCCGCCTATGACGCAGGTCATCGGCGGGGCGCGGGGTCAGCGAAAGGTGTCGGGATTCGCCCGTTCGGGCGTCAACGTGTCCTGATCTTGAACAGACCCGGAAGGAGTACGACGATCCGATCCGGCGACGAGAGGATCAGATCCGTACGCCGAACTGGAAGGGCATGTTGTCGATCGACTCGTACCGCACGACCGTGCCGGTGCGCGGCGCGTGCAGGACCTGGCCGTTGCCGGCGTAGAAGCCGACGTGGTGGTGGTCGCTGTAGAAGATGACCAGGTCACCGACCTGCAGATCGCTCTGCGAGTAGATGCGCGTACCGGCGTTGGCCTGTTCCTGCGAGGTCCGCGGGATCTGGATGCCGGCCTGGGCGAACGCCCACGAGGTGAGGCCCGAGCAGTCGAAGGAGCCGGGTCCCGAGGCGCCGTAGACGTACGGCGAGCCGATCACGCTCTGCGCGGCGGCGTACGCGGAACCGGCGCGGCCCGTGACGGCGCCGCCGCCCGAGTCGTCGAGGGCGGAGCGCTCGCTGGCGCGGCTGGCGCGGGCGTCGGCGGCGGCCAGGGCCGCCTTCTCCGCGGCCGTCATGGAGTTGAGGAGCTTCTGCGCCTCCGCGAGCCTGCCCTGGACTTCCTTCTTCTTCCTGGCCAGCTCGGTGCGGGTGTCCGCGAGGTCCCCGAGCTTCTCACTGGCCTCGGAGCGCTGCTGCGCGAGCGCGCGCTGCTTCTCCTGGACCTTCTTGAGCGACTCGACCTGCTGAGCGCTCAGCTGGTCCATCGTGGACGCCTTGTCGAGGTAGTCGTCCGGGTCGGCGGAGAGGAAGAGCTGCACGGAGGGGTCGATGCCACCGGAGCGGTACTGGGCGGCGGCGGCGAGTCCGAGGCCGTCGCGCAGGTCGTTGAGGTCCGCCTGGCCGCGGGCGACGTTGTCCTGGAGGGCGGAGATCTCCTTCTCCAGCCGGCTCTGCTTCTCCTCGGCCCCGTTGAGCTTCTCGGTGGCCTGCTCCGCCTGCTCGTAGAGCTTGTCGACCTTGGCCTTGACCTCGTCCTTGCTCGGCTTCTCAGTCGGCGCGGCGTTGGCGGCGTTGGCACTGAGGGCCACGGCGGCTGCCGCGGCGGTGGTGAGCACGGTCACGCGGGTGCGGCTCGGCTGCTTCGGTCGACGATGGGACGCCACGGAGGCGAACTCCTTCTTCTCCCGCCGTCACTCCCTTTGAGCGATCACCCGAGCGGAGGTTCGAGGCCTGACCTTAGTGACCTTCTTGTGATCACTTCAAATCCTGAGGTGAAAAATGTTTGTCACACCGTGCATTCTTTACGTACAACTCACGTGCGGTAATGCCCGATTGACACTACGTTGCGTGACAGTTCCACCAATTCGGGCATTCGGCGCTTATGTTGTCAGCCGCCCGAGAACCGCTTCAGCAGCACCACCGAAGCCACCGGCCGGGCACCGGCCTTGGCGATCCCGTCGGCCACCTCACGGTCCGTGGACACGACGATGACCGGCCTGCCGGGCGGCTCCGCGCGCACCAGCTGACGGATCAACTCGTCGGCGGTGACACCGGCCTTGGAAAACAGGACGCGCACCCCGCGCGGCGGCGCCAGCAGCACCGGAGCAGCCAGTTCGGCCCCGTCGAAGACACAGGTCATCTCGGCCCCGGTCTGCGCGGCGAGCTGCGACAGCTGCCCCAGCAGCCGAAGCCGCTGCTTCTCCAACGGCATCTGCGGATAGCCGGTCTTCGTCACGTTGTAGCCGTCGACGACCAGATGCGCCTGCGGCAGCGCGAGCAGCTGGTCGAGAATCGCCGGATCGTTCTCGGACAGCGCCCGGGCGGCGATGTCCTTCGGCGTCATCCGCCCCGGCTCGACCGCGTCCACGGTCTCGGCGGGACGCACCGACACCGGCGGCAGCGCCAGCTCCCGCCGCAGCCCCTGGGCCGCGTCGAGCACGGTGTCCAGCAGCAGTCGTACGCGCATGTCCTCGACGCTGCGCCCTTCCCGGGCGGCGCGTCTGCTGGCCTCCAACGCGGCCTCGACCTCGGTCAGCCGCCCCTTGAGCCGCCGCGCCTCGCTCTCCGCAGCGGAGACCTGCGTGTGCCCGTCGGTGCGTACGGAATCCATCTCGGCGTGCACCTTGCGCAGGGCCGCCTCGCCGCGCTTGACGTCACTGAGGGCGGCGCGCAGCTTGCGGTGCAGCGACTCGGCTTCCTTCTTGGCCGACTCCAGCTCCGTACGCAGCCGCTCGGTCTCGGTGCGGGTGTGCCCCCGGGCTACGGCCAGTTCCTCGCGCAGCCGCTCCAGTTCGGCCCGGCTCTCGTCGTCGGCCCGCTCGGCGTCGGCGCGCTGCGCCTCCTCGCCGGCCGCGGTGACGAGCTTCACCCAGCCCGTGGGGCGCAGCACATAGGCCGCGGCGGCCACGTCCAGCGGATCGGCGGCCGGGGGCGGCGAACCGGCGTCGAGAGCACCCGCCAGCTCCGGCTGGGCCTCCCTCAGCTTCTCCCCGATGCGCTGCCGGAACAGCGTGTCGGTCTCCAGCGCGGCGGCCATCGCGTTGCCGGCGAACTTGGCCCGCCGGTTGGGCGCGAACCGCGCGTACTGCCGCAACTGGGCGGGCAGTTCGGCGACGGTGAGTCCGCCGAACCCGTCGGAGACGATCTGCACGACGCGCCTGCGCACGCCGTCGGGCAGCGGGCGGTCGAGCACCTCGGCGGCGCCGTCGCCCGGCTCCCCGCCTGTGGTCTCCACCATCCGTCACCCCAACCGATTCCGGTGCGGGGCCTGCTCCTGTCAGGAGCCGGCGCCCGGCCTGTCCACGAGTTCCACCTGATCCACGGCGTTGCACCAACGGCAGCGCACCGACTCGATGGTCTCACTGACCACCTCGCGCTCCTCCACCGTGGGATCTCCCGCGAGGTCGAGGTGCACGTACTCCACGACCTTCGAGGAGCGGGTCACGTCGAAACGCGTGAGGTTGCCGCAGAGCGCACAGCGCCACCGGGTCGTGTCGGTCGGCAGAGGAACCGTCATCGTGGATATGTTCGCTTTCCTTCTAGTATCCGTGCTGCGCCAGATTCCCTGGAGCGTGTGGCTCGTAACCCTAAGGCCTGGCGGGTATCCACCGCCCGTCCGTCCACAGCGGCGAGGCGGTCTGCGCTGTTAGGTCCCGTTACGTCATGCTCTGTGTCCATGATCGGCGAGTTCGAAAAGTGGCGTACGACGGTCCGTAGCTCGGTCCGCGCCCGGTCGGCGCCGGTGACGTACGGGCTGATCGCCGTCTGCTGTCTGCTCTTCGTCATCGGCCCCGCCTCGGGCCTCAACCCGGGCTACGGCACCGGGGACGCCCTGCTGGCCGCCCAGCGGGCCTACTTCCGCCGCTGGGGCGTGGTCCCCGCCGACCTCTTCACCGGCGCCCCGCGAGCCACCCTCACCCCCGCCACGGCACTGTTCGTGCACGGCAGCTGGGTCCACCTGCTGGGCAACATGCTCTTCCTCTACGTCTTCGGCGCGATGACCGAGGAACGTCTCGGCCATCTGGAGTTCGCCCTCTTCTACGTGGGCTGCGGCTATCTCGCCCTGCTGGGGTACGCCGCCGCCAACGCCGGCTCGCAGCAGACGCTGGTGGGGGCGTCCGGCGCGATCTCGGCGATCCTGGGCGCGTTCCTCTACCTGTTCCCCGGCGCCCGCGTCACGAGCCTCCTGCCCTTCCTCTTCTTCCTCCCGCTGCGCTTCCCGGCCTGGCTGACCCTGCCGTTCTGGGCGACCCTCCAGTGGATGGCGGCGGGCCGGGCGTCGTCCGGGCCCGGGGTGGCGTACCTGGCGCACGTGGTGGGGTTCGGGCTGGGCTTCGCCTACGCGTGGGTGCGATATCGCCGTACGACTAGAGTGAGGCCCGCCCCAGCGACGGCCACCGAGGGAGAGAACCAGCCGTGATCACCGCGATCGTGCTCATCAAGACCAGCGTGGACCGGATCCCCGAGATCGCGGAGTCGATCGCCGCACTGGACAGCGTGAGCGAGGTCTTCTCGGTCACCGGCACGTACGACCTCATCGCGATGGTCCGCGTCAAGGCCCACGAGGACCTGGCGGAGATCATCCCCGGCAGCATCAGCAAGATCCCGGGCGTGGAGGGAACGGACACCCACGTGGCGTTCCGGACGTACTCCCAGCACGACCTGGAGGCGGCGTTCGCCATCGGACTCGATTCCTGAGGTCCGTCGGCGGGTGCGGGTTGCCTGTGGCTCGTCGCACAGAGCACTATTCAGCCCGTCCGGCGCTTGAGGACGAGGCCGTGCAGGCCGATGATCGGGGGTCTGGGGGCGGCAGCCCCCAGGGATGGGACGGGTGAGGGCGGCGGGGGCGGTCACACCGCCGGGACGCAGCGGCCGTCCTCCGTCCGGTACTGCCACCGGGCCCCGTCCCGCACAAGCTCCTTCACCGCGCCCACGAACCGCTCCACATGCTCGTCCGGCGTCCCCGCCCCGAAGCTCACCCGGATCGCGTTGAGCGACTTCTCACCGGGAGCGGCCTCGGGGGCGCCGCACTCCCCCTGCGTCTGCGGGTCACTGCCCAGCAGCGTCCGCACCAGCGGATGCGCGCAGAACAGCCCGTCCCGGACCCCGATCCCGTACTCCGCGGAGAGCGCCGCGGCGAAGTGCGAGCTGTTCCAGCCCTCGACGACGAACGAGATGACGCCCACGCGCGGGGCGTCGTCGCCGAAGAGCGAGAGAACCCTGACCTCGGGCACCTCGGCCAGTCCCGCCCGCACGGTGTCGATCAGCCGCTGCTCCCGGGCCACCAGCGACTCGAAGCCGGCCTCCGTGAGGGCCTTGCAGGCGGCGGCGATCGAGTAGGCGCCGATGACGTTCGGCGAGCCGGCCTCGTGCCGGGCGGCGGTGTCGTGCCACTCCACGTCCACTCCCCCGTCCGTGCGCCGCGTGACCTTGCGGCTGGCGCCGCCACCGGCGAGGTACGGGTCGGCCTCGCGCAGCCAGTCGGCGCGGCCGGCCAGGACACCGGAGCCGAAGGGCGCGTACAGCTTGTGACCGGAGAAGGCGACCCAGTCGACGTCGAGGTCCTGGACGGAGACCGGGTGGTGCGGGGCGAGCTGGGCGGCGTCCAGGACGATCCGGGCGCCGTGGGCATGGGCGACGCCGGCCAGCTCCCGTACGGGCCACAGCTCGCCGGTGACGTTCGAGGCGCCGGTGACGCAGACGAGGGCCGGGCCCTCGGGGTCTCGGGCGGCGAGGGCCTCCCGCAGGGTGGTGACGGCCTGCCCGGGGGTGCGCGGGGCGTTGAGGTAGGTGACCTGGGCGTCCCGCCAGGGCAGCAGCGAGGCGTGATGCTCGGTCTCGAAGACGAAGACCTGGCAGCCGTCGGGGAGGGCGGCGGCGAGCAGGTTCAGGGAGTCGGTGGTGGACCGGGTGAAGATCAGCTGGTCGTCGGCGCGGCAGTCCAGGAACTCCCTGACCGTCCTGCGGGCGTTCTCGAAGAGGTCCGTCGACAGCTGGGAGAGGTAGCCGGCACCCCGGTGCACGCTGCCGTAGTAGGGCGCGTACGCGGCCACGTCGTCCCAGACCCGCTGGAGCGCGGGGGCGCTGGCGGCGTAGTCGAGCGCGGCGTAGGTGACTTCGCCGCCGGTGACGAGCGGGACGGTGACATCGCGGCCCAGAACGGACAGGGGGGCACAAACGACCTGGTCGGCGGCAACGGTGGAGACAGACATGGCGAACTCCCGTGAGGACAAGAGGAATCGCTGTGCGAGCGGACATGGCTCAGCACAGGAAAAGGAAGGAAGGGGTGCGCGGAGGCGGGGCTCGGCAGCCCTATCGCATTCGCTTGCTCACGGAAGACTCCCTCGAACGACCAGGACCCCTGGTGTCGAGAGGGGCCCGCGCTTGCCGTAAGCCTTGCTGCCTACGGCCTGGTCTTCATCCCGGGGCACCCCGCCACGGACGGAGGGTTGCCGGACAGTCGGCCGGGGCCTCATGACTGTCACTCATGACCTGGTACAGAACGTAACGGAGGTGATCGGCGTCCCGCAACCCGTGTCCGGATCGCGGGACGCTCCTCACCAGGGAACCGCTGTGCGACGGCTACGCGTTGCTGGCCGCCGACCACCGCTCCAGTGTCTTCTTCGCCGCCCCCGAGTCGATGGCCTGAGCGGCCTTCGCCATCCCGGCGCCGATCTGCTCGGCCAGGGAGCCCGGACCCGGGTCCAGCGCCACCAGCGCCGCCGCCGAGTTGAGCAGCACGGCATCCCGTACGGGCCCGGTCTCGCCGTCGAGGAGCCGCCGGGCGACCGCCGCGTTGTACGAGGCGTCACCGCCGCGCAGGGCCTCCACCGGGACCAGTTCGATGCCGACGTCGCGTGGGTCGAAGGTCTCCTCCGTCACCTTGCCGTCCCGGACGACCCATACGTGGGACGTGGCGGTGATCGTCAGCTCGTCGAGGCCGTCGTCGCCCCGGAACACCAGGGACGAGTTGCCGCGCTCGGCGAAGACTCCGGCGACGATGGGTGCCATCCGGGGGTCGGCGACCCCGACCGCCTGCGCCCTGACCTTGGCCGGGTTGGTCAGCGGACCCAGGATGTTGAAGACGGTCCGGATGCCCAACTGGCCGCGCGCGGCACCGACATGACGCATCGCCGGATGGAACTTGGCCGCGAAGCAGAAGGTGATCCCGGCCTCCTCGGCGACCTCGGCCACCCGCTTCGGCGTCAGCTCCAGGTTGACCCCGAGCTGTCCCAGCACGTCTGACGCGCCGGAGGCCGAGGAGGCCGCCCGGTTGCCGTGTTTGACGACCTTGGCGCCCGTACCGGCGATGACGATCGCCGACATGGTGGAGATGTTGACCGTGTTGGCACCGTCGCCGCCGGTGCCGACGATGTCGACGGTCGGCCCCGGCACCTCGATGACGTTGGCATGCTCGTACATCGCCTCGACGAACCCGGCGATCTCCTGGACGGTCTCGCCCTTGGCCCGCAACGCCACCACGAACCCGGCGATCTGGGCGTCGGTCGCCTCGCCGCGCATGATCAGGTTCATCGCCCAGGCGGTGTCGGCGGCGGTCAGGTCATGGCCGTCGAGCAGGCCGTTCAGCACGCGGGGCCAGGAACGGGCCGCCGCGGTGTCGCCTCCGGCGGGGTTCACAGCGCTCATCTGCCGCTCCTGGGTCAGTCCGGCGGAACTCCGCGGGACTCCTGGTGGGAATGGGGACACCCTATCCAGCCCGGCGACACGGCGAAGGGCCCCGTCCGAGGTACGGACGGGGCCCTTGTGCCGTGTGTGGCGAAGCGAGGTGATCAGTGGTGGCCGTGGCCGCTCGTGATCTCCTTGTACTCCTCGGCGGTGGGCTTGGCGATCTGGTTGTCCTCGCCGTAGTAGGACTTGCTGAGCTTGACGCGCAGCTTCTCCACGCCCTTCACCTTGCGCTCCACGCCGTTCTCGTCGACCGTCGCGCCGATCATGGCCGGCTCGTACTGCTCGTGCGCGGTGAGCGTGTGCAGAGCCTCCTGGCTGAGCGGCTCGTGCACCTCGATGAACTCACCGTGCGGCAGGCGCTTGATGATGCCCGACTCGCGGCCGTGCAGCACCTTGTCCTTGTCGCGGCGCTGGAGGCCGAGGCAGATCCGCTTGGTGACGATGAACGCGATGACCGGTCCGACGAAGAACGCGACCCGGACGAACCAGGTGATGGCGTTGATCGACAGGTGGAAGTGGGTGGCCCAGAGGTCGTTCCCACCACCGATCAGCAGCACCATGTACCAGGTGATCCACGCGACACCGAACGCCGTACGCGTCGGCGCGTTGCGCGGGCGGTCCAGGATGTGGTGCTCGTTCTTGTCGCCGGTGACCCAGGACTCGATGAACGGGTAGACCGCGATCGCGACCAGGACCAGCGGGAAGACGATCGTCAGCGGGATGAACACACCCGGGGCGAACGTGTGGCCCCAGACGTTGAACTCCCAGCCCGGCATGACACGGATCAGCCCCTCGGAGAAGCCCATGTACCAGTCGGGCTGGGCGCCGGTCGACACCTGGTCCGGCCGGTAGGGGCCCATGGCCCAGATCGGGTTGATCGAGGCGATGGCCGCGATGACCGCGATGACACCGAAGACCAGGAAGAAGAAGCCTCCGGCCTTCGCCATGTAGACCGGCAGCAACGGCATACCGACGACGTTGTTGTTGGTCTTTCCGGGGCCCGCGAACTGCGTGTGCTTGTGGTAGAAGACCAGGATCAGGTGGGCCACCATCAGCCCGAGCATGATGCCCGGCAGCACCAGGATGTGGATCGAGTAGAAGCGGGCCACGAAGTCGCCGCCCGGGAACTCGCCGCCGAAGAGGAAGAACGACATGTACGTGCCCACGACCGGCACAGACAGGATCGCGCCCTCCATGAAGCGCACACCGGTGCCGGAGAGCAGGTCGTCCGGGAGCGAGTAGCCGGTGAACCCGGTGAACATGCCCAGGACGAACAGCAGGAACCCGAAGAGCCAGTTGACCTCACGGGGCTTGCGGAACGCACCCGTGAAGAAGACGCGCATCATGTGCACGAACATGCCGGCGAGGAAGATCAGCGCCGCCCAGTGGTGGATCTGCCGGATCAGCAGACCACCGCGCACATCGAACGAGATGTGCATGGTCGAGTTGAACGCCTCGGACATCAGCTGGCCCTGCAGCGGGATGTAGCTGCCGTGGTACTCCACCTCGTTCATCGACGGGTGGAAGAACAGCGTCAGATACACACCCGTGAGGATGATGATGATGAAGCTGTACATGCAGACTTCACCGAGCATGAACGACCAGTGGTCGGGGAAGATCTTGCGCATGTTGGCCTTGGCCAGGGAGTAGATCCCCAGCCGGCCGTCGGCCCAGTCGGCGACGCGCTCACCGGCGGGTGCCTTCTCGCGCGACGAACGCGGGTCCGTGTTTGCCGTAGTACTCATCCGCGCTCCCAGAAGGCAGGACCGACGGGCTCGGAGAAGTCGCCGAGCGCCTCAAGGTAGCCGTCGTCGTTCACGCCGATGCGCAGCTGCGGCAGAGCGTGACCGGCGGGGCCGAAGATCACCCGGGCGCCGTCGGAGAGGTCGAAGGTGGACTGGTGGCAGGGGCAGAGCACGTGGTGCGTCTGCTGCTCGTACAGGGAGATCGGGCAACCGACGTGGGTGCAGATCTTCGAGTACGCCACGATTCCCTCGTGGGACCACGCGAGCTCGCGCTTGTCCTTGATGTTGTCCGGCTGGATGCGGACGATCATCAGGGCGGCCTTGGCGATCTCGGTCTGGAACTCCTCGTCGTGCTCCTCCAGGCCCTCGGGCTTGGCGAAGGTGAGCGAACCGACCGCGACGTCCGAGGGCCGCAGCGGCTCGTTCGTGTTCATGTTGACGAGCAGCTTGCCCTTGGACCACAGGGTGTGGCGCAGCTTGGTCCCGGGCAGCGGGCCGAGGTCGCGCAGCAGCATGACGCCGGAGAGCGGGAACAGGGCCATCGCGCCGAACATCGTGTTGCGGACCAGCTTGCGCCGGCCGATCGCGGACTCCTTGGCGCCCTGCTTGAAGTCGGCCATGACCTGCGCCCTGACCTCGGGCGGTGCCGCGATCTCGTGACGCTCGGCGATGAGCTCCTCGTCGGACATCAGGGTGCGGGCCCAGTGGACCGCCCCCGCGCCGATCATGAAGAGCGCGATCCCGAGGGACAGGCCCAGCGCGAAGTTCAGCGCGCTGAGGTGCCCGATCGGGAAGACGTAGATCGACTTGTCCGACGGGATCGCCACGTACGAGACGATGAAGGCGACGGTGGCCAGCATCGACAGCGTGAACAGGAAGGCGACCGCACGCTCGGACCGCTTGGCGGCCCGCTCGTCGATGTCCTGGACGCGGTGTTCGTGGGGCGGCAGCCCCGGGTCCGCGAACGGGTTCTTCTCGTCCGCGACGCCCACGGCACCGTGCTCGGTTTCCTGCACTGCGGGCAGGTTCTTCTCTGGAATGTCTTGGCTACTCATGACTTCTTGGCCTTTGCGGTCCGAGCGGCGACCCAAACGGCGACCGCGATGAGCGCTCCGAGGCCGAAGATCCAGGCGAACAGACCTTCACTGACCGGTCCGAGACCGCCCAGGCCGAGGCCGCCGGGCTCCACGGTGTCCTCGCCGTTGACCGCGTCGAGGTACGCGATGATGTCCTTCTTGTTCTTCTCCGACAGCGTCGTGTCGGGGAAGGACGGCATGTTCTGCGGGCCGCTCTGCATGGCCTCGTAGATGTGCTTCGGGGCCACACCCTCAAGGTCCGGGGCGAACTTGCCGTGCGTGAGCGCACCGCCCTTGCCGGTGAAGTTGTGGCACTGGGCGCAGTTGGTGCGGAACAGCTCGCCACCCTTGGCGATGTCCGCCCCGTCGGGGCCGTACTGCTCCGCGGTCGGCACGGAGGGACCGCTGCCCAGCGACGCGATGTACGTCGCGAGCTGGTCGATCTGCGCCTGCGAGTAGATGTTCTTCTTCTTCGGGATCTGCGCGCCCTGCGAGGTCGCGGCCGGCATGCGGCCGGTCGCCACCTGGAAGTCGACCGCCGCGGCGCCGACACCCACCAGGCTCGGACCGTCGGAGGACCCCTGACCGCCGGTGCCGTGGCAGCTTGCGCAGCCCACGGAGTACAGCCTCTGTCCCTCGGTGATGGTGAGGGACTGGGCGGTCTCATCGGCCACTGCCTTGCTCGTGGGTTCGAGCGTGCCGTACAGCCCCCCGACGGCCGCCAGCGCGATGAGTAGGACGACGACCGCCGCCAGCGGATGGCGTCGTCGTGCGGAGAGCTTTTTCACGGATTACCCCGGTGTCAGGATCTTCAGCGTCGAGTCTGGGAGGTATCGGGCGGACCCGATGTGAGGATCGGGCGGGCCCGGCTACTTGATCATGTAGATCGTGGCGAAGAGCCCGATCCAGACGACGTCGACGAAGTGCCAGTAGTAGGACACGACGATCGCGGCGGTCGCCTGTTCATGGGTGAACCTTTTCGCCGCGTACGTCCTGCCGAGGACGAACAGGAAAGCGATGAGACCGCCCGTCACGTGCATACCGTGGAAGCCGGTGGTCAGATAGAACACCGAGCCGTACGGGTCGGAGGAGAGCGAGAGCCCGTCCTTCTTGACCAGCTCGGTGTACTCGAAGACCTGGCCGCCGATGAAGATCGCACCCATGACAAAGGTGACGATGAACCACATCCGGAGCTTCTTCACGTCACCGCGCTCGGCGGCGAACACGCCGAGCTGGCAGGTGAGGGAGGAGAGCACCAGGATCGTGGTGTTCGCCGCGGAGAACGGGAAGTTCAGGCTTGACGCCATCTCCTTCCAGTGATCCGGACCGGTCACCGATCGCAGGGTGAAGTACATCGCGAAGAGGGCCGCGAAGAACATCAGCTCGGAACTCAGCCAGATGATGGTTCCGACGCTGGTGAGGTTCGGCCGGTTGACCGACGGGTGCGCGTGCCCGGTTTCTACTGTCGTTGCTGTCGCCACGACCGACATTATGTCGGTCGCTTATCCCGCCCTCACGCCGGGGGGTGCCGTTCGGGGTGTCTGTGGGGTGTGTCCAGCCCGTATGGCCCATCGGACAGCCGTTGAAGCGGTGTTCAGACGGAGGGTCCGAAGGAGTAGCATCCGGCCCAACGGACCCGGTCCGTCTGTCCGTACGACGCTGATGTCTCGGAGGAACAATGCAGCCGACCGCCACGGTGCTGGTCTACAGCGACGACTCCAACACCCGCGAGCAGGTGCGGTTGGCGACGGGGCGGCGACCCGCTCCCGACGTTCCCCTGGTCGAGTTCCTCGAGTGCGCGACGCCCGCCGCCGTCCTGAAGGAGCTGGACAAGGGCGGGATCGACCTCTGTGTGCTGGACGGGGAGGCCGTGCCCATGGGGGGCATGGGGGTGTGCCGGCAGATCAAGGACGAGATCTTCGAGTGTCCGCCGGTGCTGTTGCTGATCGGGCGGCCGCAGGACGCGTGGCTGGCGACGTGGAGTCGGGCCGACGCGGCGGTCACCTTGCCGGTGGATCCGGTGGAGTTCGCGTCGGCGTTGGCTTCTTTGTTGCGGTCGAAGAGGGCATTGAGCGCCTAGCGGCGGCTGGGGTGCGGTTGTTCGGCGGGTGCGGGGCCGCTGTGGCTTGTCGCGCAGTTCCCCGCGCCCCTTAGGGGGACCCGCGGCCCTCGTCAGATGCTCTCCGGGGTCAGGCGTACCTGCTTGGCGGGATCCGCGCCCTCTGGAGAAGTGGTTGTGAGGGCGCTGCCCACCTGCCACTTCTTCCAGTCCAGGTTCCAGTCGCCGAAGCCGTTGCCGAAGGTCTCCATGGTGTCGCCGGCGGAGTTGACGACCTTGACGACGTCGCCCTCGCGGACGTTGTCGTAGAACCACTCGGCGTTGCCGGTGCTCATGCCGGTGCACCCGTGGCTGACGTTGGCGGAGCCCTGGGAGCCCTCGGACCAGGGGGCGGCGTGGACGTACTCGCCGCTCCAGGTGACCCGGGTGGCGTAGTAGACGGGCAGGTCGTACGAGTCGGCGCTGCCCTCGGCTATGCCGATGCTGGTGCCGCGCATGCGTACGAAGTACTCCTTGCCGAGTACGACCTTGACGCCGTTGCGGGTGTCGAAGCCGGGCTTGCCCGTGGTGACCGGGATGGTGTTGATCACCTTGTCGTTCTTGTAGACGGTCATCTCGTGGGACGACGCGTCCGTTACGGCGATGAGCCGGTCGCCGGTGGTGAACCTCAGGGGCTTGGCCGTGCCGCCCCAGAGCCGGTCGGCGATCTTGAGGCCGGGCAGGTTGCTGTGCACCTGGACGGTGGCCTTGGCGGGCCAGTACTCCTTGGGCCGGTAGTGGAGTTCCTTGTCGTCCACCCAGTGCCACGCGCCCTCGGTGGTGGGGGTCGAGTCCACCTTGAGGGCGCGCTCGACTATCGCGCGCTGCGCCTTTCCCCGTACGGGTTCGCTGAGTTGGGCGGTCACTGGCTGGCCCACGCCATAGGTGCCCGCCTTGGGGCCGAACGTGACGTTCAGGCGCTTCTTGGTGGTCGGCCTGCTGGTGTCGAAGGTGCGCGTATCGCGGCCGGGGGCGCCGTCCTCGTCCTCCGTGCTCACCCGGACCGTGTAGCGGGCTCCTGCGGCCAGCGGGGAGGTGCTGTGCCAGCGGCTGCCGTCGGCGGAGAGTTCGCCCGCCACGTAGCGTCCTGCGGCGTCGACGGCCGTGACGTCCGTGATGCGGTCGTCCGAGTCGTCGGAGGTGACCTCCAGGGGTTTGTCGGGGTCGGCCTTCTTGCCGTCGCCGACGGAACCGCCGAAGGAGATCTGCTCAGCGGCGTCGTACGGCTCCGCCGAGAGGGGGTGGCCGTCGGAGCCGCAGGCGGTGGCGGACGCGCCCAGGGCGGCCACCAGGAGGGTGCAGCTGACGACCGTACGGTTACGCGGTGAGTGCCTCATGCCCTCACGCTAAGAACGTGCGTCGTCCTCGGCGCGGCGGGTGATCCGTGCGAGGGAACGAGGGTGTGGCAAAAGAGGGAGCCCGGACCCTCCTGACGGAGTGTCCGGGCTCCCCTGAGCGCCGAGCGTGTTACTGGGTGCGGTTCTCACCGCGGTAGTACTCGAAGACCCAGCCCCACAGGCCGATCAGGAGCATGGGGGCCGAGAAGAACGCCAGCCACCAGCCGATCGCGACGCTCAGGAACAGGAGCGCGCCACCGATGCCCAGCGCGAGCGGCTGCCAGCTGTGCGGGCTGAAGAACCCGACCTCGCCGGCGTCGTCCGCGACGTCCGCCTCCTTGTTGTCCTGCGCGCCCACGTCGACCCGCCGGGCCGTGAAGGCCAGGTAGTAGCCGACCATGATGCACAGGCCGAAGGCCAGGAAGAGCGCCGTGGTGCCCGCCGGCTCCTTCGACCACACGCCGTAGACGATCGCCATGGCGAGGACGAAGACGGCGAGCCAGATGAACATCTTGCCCTGGACCTTCACTTGCCCGCCTCCTTGCCGCCGGCGAGAGCCTTCTCGCCGTGACCGGCGTTCTCCAGCTGGTCCAGCGCTGCGATCTCAGGGTGGTGCAGGTCGAACGCCGGGGATTCGCTGCGGATCCGCGGCAGGGTGAGGAAGTTGTGCCGCGGGGGCGGGCAAGAGGTGGCCCACTCCAGCGAACGGCCGTAACCCCACGGGTCGTCGACCTCGACCTTCTTGCCGTACTTCGCGGTCTTCCACACGTTGTAGAGGAACGGGAGCACGGACAGACCGAGCAGGAACGAGCTGATCGTCGAGATCGTGTTCAGCGCGGTGAAACCGTCCGCCGCGAGGTAGTCCGCGTACCGGCGCGGCATACCCTCGGCGCCCAGCCAGTGCTGGACGAGGAAGGTGCCGTGGAAGCCGATGAACAGGGTCCAGAACGTGATCTTGCCGAGGCGTTCGTCGAGCATCTTGCCGGTCATCTTCGGCCACCAGAAGTGGAAGCCGGAGAACATCGCGAACACGACCGTACCGAACACCACGTAGTGGAAGTGCGCCACCACGAAGTAGGAGTCCGAGACGTGGAAGTCCATCGGCGGCGACGCCAGGATGACACCGGTCAGACCACCGAAGGTGAAGGTGATCAGGAAGCCGGTGGCCCACAGCATCGGGGTCTCGAAACTCAGTGACCCCTTCCACATCGTTCCGATCCAGTTGAAGAACTTCACGCCCGTCGGTACGGCGATGAGGAACGTCATGAAGGAGAAGAACGGCAGGAGGACTCCGCCGGTGACGTACATGTGGTGGGCCCACACCGTCACGGACAGACCCGCGATGGCGATGGTCGCGCCGATCAGGCCCATGTAGCCGAACATCGGCTTGCGGGAGAAGACCGGGATGACCTCGGAGATGATGCCGAAGAACGGCAGCGCGATGATGTACACCTCTGGATGCCCGAAGAACCAGAACAGGTGCTGCCACAAGAGGGCACCACCGTTCGCGGCATCGAAGATGTGTGCGCCGAATTTCCGATCCGCCTCCAGCGCGAACAGCGCGGCGGCGAGAACGGGGAAGGCCAGCAGGACCAGGACCGCGGTCAGCAGCACGTTCCACACGAAGATCGGCATACGGAACATGGTCATGCCCGGTGCGCGCATGCAGATGATCGTGGTGATGAAGTTGACCGCGCCGAGGATGGTACCGAAGCCGGAGAAGGCCAGCCCCATGATCCACAGGTCGGCGCCGATGCCCGGGGAGCGCACGGCGTCGGAGAGCGGCGAGTAGGCGAACCAGCCGAAGTCGGCAGCACCCGAGGGGGTGAGGAACCCGCCGACCGCGATGGTCGAGCCGAACAGGTACAGCCAGTAGGCGAACATGTTCAGCCGCGGGAACGCGACGTCGGGGGCGCCGATCTGCAGCGGCATGATCCAGTTGGTGAAACCGGCGAACAGCGGCGTCGCGAACATCAGCAGCATGATCGTGCCGTGCATCGTGAACGCCTGGTTGAACTGCTCGTTCGACATGATCTGCAGACCCGGCCGGGCCAGCTCGGCGCGCATGAACAGCGCCATCACGCCACCGATGCAGAAGAACGCGAACGACGTCACCAGATACAGCGTGCCGATCGTCTTGTGGTCAGTGGTGGTGAGCCACTTGATGACCACGTTGCCGGGCTGCTTGCGCCGTACCGGCAGCTCGTTCTCGTACGAGTCCTCAGCTGCGGCGGCACCCTGGGGTTCGTTGGTGATGCTCACAGGTTTGTCGTCTCCCGGTTCTTCTCGTGGCTCGTCTGCGCGATGCCGGCGGGAATGTAACCGGTCTGCCCCTTCTTCGCGAGGTCCTTGAGGTGCTTCTCGTAGAGCTCGGGGGAGACGACCTTCACGTTGAACAGCATCCGGGAGTGGTCGACGCCGCAGAGCTCCGCGCACTTGCCCATGAAGGTGCCCTCCTTGTTGGGGGTCACCTGGAAGGCGTTGGTGTGGCCCGGGATGACGTCCTGCTTCATCAGGAACGGCACCACCCAGAAGGAGTGGATGACGTCACGCGAGGTGAGGACGAAGCGGACCGTCTTGCCCTTGGGGAGCCAGAGAGTCGGACCGGGGTTGTGCGTGTCCGGATCCTTCGTGCCAGGCGTGCCGACGTCGTAGACGCCACCCGCGTTGGCCGGGAAGTCCTTCTTGAACCGGTCCGGAATGGCGGCCAGGTTCGCGTCGGTGTTCGCGTTTCCGGTGGAACCCGGGACGTTCTCGATGTAGTTGAAGCCCCAGCTCCACTGGAAGCCCACGACGTTGACCGTGAGGTCGGGCTTCTTGGAGGTGTCGAGGAGCTTCGACTCGTCACGTGCCGTGAAGTAGAAGAGCACCGAGACGATGATCAGCGGAACCACGGTGTACAGCGCCTCGATGGGCATGTTGTACCGGGTCTGCGGAGGTACTTCGACCTTGGTGCGGCTGCGCCGGTGGAACATGGCGCTCCACAGGATCAGGCCCCAGACCAGCACGCCGGTGGCGAGCGCGGCTGCCCAGGATCCCTGCCACAGGGAGAGGATCCGCGGAGCCTCTTCCGTGGTCGGGGTGGGCATACCAAGGCGGGGGAAGTCCTTGTATGTGCAACCGGTCGCGGTCGCGAGGACCAGGCCCGCAGTCAATGCCTGCAGCAGCTTCCGCCGCAACGGGCGCCGCGGCGTGGGGGTACCGCCCGCGCCCCCCAGGGCGTGGGGGAGGTCGGAGCCGTTGGGACTCACGTAGCGCCTTCCCGAGAGTCTCGCCCGCGCGGATTGGCTGCGGCCTGCCTACTCGGTGGTCGGTCGCCGCCCTGCGTCGGGCAGGGGTTTGGATGTTTATGCGGACCAAACCCTACTGGACGCAATTTGGGGTCGCGCGGGGAGGGTCCCCAACGCGCCGGGGGTCACCCCGAAGGGGGTTGATGAGCGCGTGGGCGCCTAATGGGGTGGGAGGTTCTGTCAGTTGGCGGGTGCGGGTCGTGTGTGGCTGATCGCGCAGTTCCCCGCGCCCCTTTGGTGGGACCACGTACCCCTTGGTGAGGACTTAGCGTTGGGGTGTGTCCTACTTCGATGCCGCATCCTCAGCTCCGCTCCACCCTGTTGCCCGGCAGGCTCTGCTGGCCTCGCTCGATGAGGGGTGGGCGGATCCCGCACGTTTGTACAGGGAGGGGCGGCGGGCTCGGATGTTGTTGGATGCCGCTCGGGAGGCCGCCGCCGAGGCGGTCGGGTGTCGTTCCGATGAGCTGACGTTCACGTCGTCGGGTACGCGGGCGGTTCACACCGGTATGGCGGGCGCTCTCGCGGGGCGCCGGCGCGTCGGACGTCACCTGATCGTGTCAGCGGTCGAACACTCGTCTGTGCTCCATTCGGCGGAGGAGTGGGAGGCGGCGGGCGGCGAGGTGACGACCGTGGCGGTGGATCGCACCGGTGCCGTGGCCGTCGAGGCGTACGAGGCCGCCGTACGGCCCGACACGGCGTTGGCGTGTCTCCAGTCGGCCAACCACGAGGTGGGGACCGAGCAGCCGGTGGCGGAGGTGGCCGAGGTGTGCCGGGCGGCCGGGGTGCCGTTGCTGGTGGACGCGGCGCAGTCGCTCGGGTGGGCGGCTGTTCCGGGATCCTGGTCGCTGCTCGCCGCGAGCGCCCATAAATGGGGTGGGCCGTCCGGGGTCGGACTGCTCGCAGTCCGCAAAGGGGTGCGGTTCGCCGCGCAAGGGCCCTCGGACGAGCGGGAGTCGGGACGAGCGGCCGGGTTCGAGAACCTGCCGGCGATCGTCGCGGCGGCGGCCTCGTTGCGTGCGGTGCGGGCCGAGGCGGCCCAGGAGGCGGTGCGGCTGCGGGAGCTGACGGAACGGATCCGGGCGCGGGTGCCCCAACTGGTGGCGGACGTGGAGGTGGTCGGCGATCCGGTGCGGCGGCTGCCCGGTGTCGTCACCTTCTCCTGTCTCTATGTCGACGGGGAGACACTGCTGCACGAGCTGGACCGCGCCGGTTTCTCCGTTTCCTCCGGGTCGTCCTGTACGAGCAGCACGTTGACGCCGAGCCATGTGCTGAGGGCGATGGGGGTGCTGAGCGAGGGCAACGTGCGGGTGTCCTTGCCCGTCGGGACCCCGGCCGAGGAGGTCGACCGGTTCCTCTCCGCACTGCCGGGCGCGGTGGCGACCGTACGGGAGAAACTGGGCGCGCCGGCTCCGGTGACGGTACGGGAGGAGGGCGCGCTCATCGTGGACGCCCTGGGCAAGCGGTGCCCGATCCCGGTGATCGAGCTCGCGAAGGTCATGGACGACGTCCCGGTGGGCGCCACGATCCGCGTCCTCTCGGACGACGAGGCGGCCCGTCTGGACATCCCGGCGTGGTGCGAGATGCGGGGACAGGAGTACGTGGGCGAGGAGCCGGCGGACCGAGGCGCGGCCTTTGTGGTCCGCCGACTGAGCTGACCCACCTGCTTCCAGGGGCGCGGGGAACTGCGCGACCAGCCCCCACACGCCCGCGGACTACGAATCAGCCCAGATGCCCCTGAACCTCCACCGCGGCCTCATCCCCGTACGCCTTACGGAAACGGTCCATGAAGTTGGCGCGCCGGAGGGTGTACTCCTGCGTACCCACCGTCTCGATGACGAGAGTCGCCAGCATGCAGCCGACCTGCGCCGCCCGCTCCAGCGAGACGCCCCAGGCCAGGCCCGACAGGAACCCCGCGCGGAACGCGTCGCCGACGCCCGTGGGCTCGACCTTGGCCTCCTCGTCCGGGCAGCCGACCTCGATCGGCTCCTCGCCGACCCGCTCGATGCGTACGCCACGGGCACCGAGGGTGGTCACCCGGGTGCCGACCTTGGTGAGGATCTCGGCGTCGGACCAGCCGGTCTTCGACTCGATGAGGCCCTTCTCGTACTCGTTCGAGAAGAGGTACGCGGCGCCTTCCAGCAGGACCTTGATGTCGTCGCCGCCCATACGGGCGATCTGCTGGGAGAAGTCGGCGGCGAACGGGATGGACCGCGCGCGGCACTCCTCGGTGTGGCGGAGCATCGCCTCCGGGTCGTCCGCGCCGATCGAGACCAGGTCGAGGCCGCCGACGCGGTCGGCGACGGTCTTCAGCTCGATCAGCCGGGCCTCGCTCATGGCGCCGGTGTAGAAGGAGCCGATCTGGTTGTGGTCGGCGTCGTTGGTGCACACGAAACGGGCGGTGTGCAGCGTCTCGGAGATCCGCACCGATTCGGTGTCCACTCCGTGGCGGTCGAGCCAGGCGCGGTACTCGTCGAAGTCGGCGCCGGCGGCCCCGACCAGGATCGGCTTGGTGCCGAGCTGGCCCATGCCGAAGGCGATGTTCGCGCCCACGCCACCCCGGCGTACGTCGAGGTTGTCGACCAGGAAGGAGAGCGAGACCGTGTGCAGCTGGTCCGCGACGAGCTGGTCGGCGAAACGGCCGGGGAAGGTCATGAGGTGGTCGGTTGCGATGGAGCCGGTGACTGCGATACGCACGGCGAGGACACTCTCCTGCGAGGGGAAGGGTGATTGACAGTTCACGCTACCCGGTCGGCCCGCGTCCGCTGTAGCGGCAAAACTACCCGATAGTAGATCTTTCTCGGCCGGGATGCGGTGCATACGGTTCCGGTATGACGAACTTCAAGGTCCATCAGGCCCTTCAGGTCCAGCAGGTGCACTCGGGACCGGGTGCCGCCCCGCACGACCTCGAAGGGGATCTGGCCTCCCTGCGTGGCGACTGCGCGCGGATGGCCCCGCACTGGACGGCCCCGGACCGGATCACCGCCTCGCCCGTCTCCCCGTCCCGTATCCACGGGGTGACCGTCCCGCCCGCCTCGGCGCGGCTGGTGGACGCGATGCCGGAGTACGGCGACTGACGGGCCGGGAGCGACAGCACTCCGTCGACCAGCGCTCGACGGGAACCGTGCGCTCCCCCGCCGCGTCCCATCGCTGTCCCCCGTAAAGAGGACACGGTGTACGACCCGTCGGTGCCTGTCGGTGACAGGGCTGGGCCGGTCGGGACAGCCGGGACAGCTGGGAGCCGAAGGAGCGATGCGGTGAACACCGAGCGACCCGATCACGACGACGATGCCGGCGACGACGCCGGGAAGGCGACCACCGGGGTCGGCAGCGGCGGCACCACGGAGGGCACCGCCGGGCCCGCGCCGGAGGAGAGCGGTGCCGAGCGCCCGGCCCGGCGCCGGTCCCCGGTGCTCGTCGCCTCGGTCGCCGCCGCGGTGCTGCTCGTCGGGGGCGGCGGGGCGTACCTCGCCACCAGCGCGGTCGGCGGCTCGAACGACGACGACCGTACGGGCGCCTCCGCGCCGGGCGGCGACGGCACCACTCCCCCGCCGCTGGCCCTCGACGGTTACCCCGAGGGTGGTGACATGAGTGGCACCGGCGGCTCGAACGGCATCGCGCCCGGCGAGCCCGATCCGAACGGCGTGACCTACCGGGCGACCGGCACGCTGCCCGCCGGGCCCGCGTCGGCGCCGGTGTACACGACGGCGAAGAACGCCGAGGGAGAGATCACGGCCGCCGAGGTGACCCGGCTGGCCAAGGCCCTCGGCGTCGTGGGGAAGCCGGTGGCGAAGGCCGAGGACTGGCTGGTCGGCACGGCGCAGGACGGGACCGGTCCCTTCCTGCGGGTGAACAAGCACGCGCCGGGGACCTGGTCCTTCAGCCGGTACCTGCTCGGCGGGCCAGACAACTGCGGGAGCACGACCATGTGCGCGCAGAAATCCTCCGCCGACGGGACGACCGTCGATCCGGTGAGCGAGTCGGCGGCGAAGAAGGCCGCGGCGCCGGTGCTGAAGGCGGTCGGCCAGGACGACGCGAAGCTGGACCTCAGCCAGGTTGTGGGCACCCAGCGGGTGGTGAACGCCGATCCGGTGGTCGGCGGGCTGCCCACCTACGGCTGGACGACCGGCCTCCAGATCAGCGCGCAGGGCGAAGTGGTGTCCGGCAGCGGCCAGTTGTCGACGCCGGTGAAGGGCGACACGTATCCGGTGCTCGGCGCGAAGGCCACTCTGGCCCTGCTCAACGAGCCGGGTGCGGTGGCGACTCCCGAGCACCGCATGGGTATAGGGGGCTGCGCCAGCCCCGTACCGCTGAAGGACCGCCTGGAGGCGCCGTGCGGTACGACTACGCGGACGACGGGGCAGAAGGAGTCGCTCACCGTCGACAAGGCGGTGTTCGGGCTGGCCTCGCACTCCGTGGCGGGGCGGCCGGCGCTGGTGCCGTCGTGGCTGTTCGAGGTACGGGCGCAGGGTGCCGCGAAGGGTCACACGGTGACGTATCCGGCGGTCGACCCCCGCTATCTGGCCGGTTCCGGTTCCGGGACGAGCGTGGAGCCGTCCCCGACGGCCACACCGACCGCGCCGGGCGACGAGCCGACGCCCGGGACGACGACACGGGACATGAAGATCGAGGGCTACACGGTCTCCGGCGACGGCAAGGAGCTGACCGTGGGCTTCTGGGGCGGGGTGTGCAGCACGTACGCGGCGTCGGCGAAGGAGGACGGGAAGGTGACGGTGACCGTGACCTCGACGACCAAGAAGGGCAAGATCTGCATCATGCTCGCCAAGGCGACGTACGAGACGGTGCGGTTGGACCAGCCGCTGGGTGACCGGAAGGTCGCGGGTCCGGACGGGCAGGCGATCCCCGAGGGCGATTTCGCGCAGAGGTAGCCGTCTGTGGGCCCTGGTACGCGTGAAGGCGGCGCCCCCGTCGGAGGGGGGCGCCGCCTTCACGCGTACGACGTGCGTATGAGTCTCTGAGTCTGGGCTCAGCTGAAGGAGTCACCGCAGGCGCAGGAACCCGTCGCGTTCGGGTTGTCGATCGTGAAGCCCTGCTTCTCGATGGTGTCGACGAAGTCGATCGAGGCGCCGCCGAGGTAGGGAGCGCTCATACGGTCGGTGACGACCTTGACGCCGTCGAAGTCCTTGACGACGTCACCGTCGAGGGAACGCTCGTCGAAGAACAGCTGGTAGCGCAGACCCGAGCAACCGCCGGGCTGAACCGCGACACGCAGGGCGAGGTCCTCGCGGCCTTCCTGGTCGAGCAGGGCCTTGACCTTCGCCGCGGCGGCGTCGGACAGGATGATGCCGTCGGTGACGGTGCTGGTCTCGTCCGATACGGACATCTACATCTCTCCCGGGTTGTACGGAGACTTCTGCCGACGTTTGCAACCGGCGGGGCCGCGGATTCATTCCGGGCCGAGAGTCTGTTCTTTCCGTCCTTCTCTCCATGCTCGCACACGTGCGGAAGCGCGAACAGCGCCCTGTGGACAGGCTCCGGTCGTGCTCGGGTCGCTCTCGGGCCGCGCGCCGGGATTCATGTCACATCGACGCTATGAACCTCGTCAAAGTGACGTGAAGGGGTTACGATAGATAACGTCAATTCGACGAAAAGGCGTGACCGGAAGAACAGAAAGGGTGCGTGTCGTGACCACCGCCCAGACGCAGGACCTCGACGTACAGCCGACGCCCCTCGCCCTGCTGCTCCTCGGCCGTGAGGCCGACACGAGGAGCGAGCGCGGCGTGGACTGCCCCGGGGACCTGCCCTCCCCCTCCGACCCGGACCTGGTGGCACGTGCCCGCGCCGCCAAGGAGAAGCTCGGCGAGAAGGTCTTCGTCCTCGGCCATCACTACCAGCGCGACGAGGTCATCCAGTTCGCGGACGTCACGGGCGACTCCTTCAAGCTGGCCCGGGACGCGGCGGCGCGTCCGGAGGCGGAGTACATCGTGTTCTGCGGTGTCCACTTCATGGCGGAGTCCGCGGACATCCTGACCGGCGACGACCAGAAGGTGGTCCTGCCCGACCTGGCCGCCGGCTGCTCGATGGCGGACATGGCGACGGCCGAGCAGGTCGCCGAGTGCTGGGACGTCCTGACGGAGGCCGGGGTGGCCGACCAGGTCGTGCCCGTCTCCTACATGAACTCCTCGGCTGACATCAAGGCGTTCACGGGCAAGCACGGCGGCACGATCTGTACGTCGTCCAATGCCGAGCGCGCCCTCGAGTGGGCCTTCGAGCAGGGTGAGAAGGTCCTGTTCCTGCCGGACCAGCACCTCGGCCGCAACACGGCGGTACGGGACATGGGGATGTCGCTGGACGACTGCGTCCTCTACAACCCGCACAAGCCGAACGGCGGCCTGACGGCGGAGCAGCTGCGCGACGCGAAGATGATCCTCTGGCGCGGCCACTGCTCGGTGCACGGCCGCTTCTCGCTGGACTCGGTGAACGACGTCCGCGCACGCATACCGGGCGTGAACGTCCTGGTCCACCCGGAGTGCAAGCACGAGGTGGTCGAGGCGGCGGACTACGTCGGTTCGACCGAGTACATCATCAAGGCACTGGAGGCGGCCCCGGCCGGCTCCAAGTGGGCCATCGGCACGGAGCTGAACCTGGTACGCCGCCTGGCGAACCGTTTCGCGCCCGAGGGCAAGGAGATCGTCTTCCTCGACAAGACGGTCTGCTTCTGCTCGACGATGAACCGCATCGACCTCCCCCACCTGGTCTGGACCCTGGAGTCCCTGGCCGACGGGAAACTGGTGAACCAGATCTCGGTGGACCGCGAGACAGAGGCGTTCGCGAAACTGGCGCTGGAGCGGATGCTGGCGCTGCCGTAGGCATGGTGGGCGGCGCTGGCCGTGTCCATTCGGGTGCGCTCACGTTATTAGGGATGTACATCTTAGATGTGCATCCCTAATAACGAGGTGACTGAGCGTGCCGCGACCGCCCCACCGCAACATCCCCAAGCCATCCCACATCTTTGAACGCGACTGGGAGTGGAGCGAGCTGACCGCGTTCGCCTCAAACGGGGAATCCGGACCGCGTCTCGCGGTCGTATCCGGGCGTCGCCGCCAGGGGAAAAGCTTTTTGCTCGAAGCCCTCGCCAAGGAAACCGATGGCTTCTACTTCGCCGCAGTCGAGGGCACCCAAGCCGAGGCACTGATGTTGCTCGGCAAGGAGATCGCGCGCTTCACCGAGGCTCCCGTGCCACCCCGCCCCCAGGACTGGACCGAAGCCCTGGAACTCCTCTTCGACCTGGCCGCGCAGCGCCCCGTCCCGATCGTCATCGACGAGTTCCCCTATCTGGTCCGGGGTGACGCGTCCCTCCCGTCCCGCCTCCAGCGGGCCAACGGGGTCCGCGCGGGCCGTCATCTGCGCCGCCACCCCCGCATCCTCCTCTGCGGCAGCGCGATGTCGTTCATGGGCGGGCTGCTGTCCGGTACGTCCCCGCTGTACGGCCGCGCGGGACTCGACCTCGTCGTGCACTCCCTCGGCTACCGGGAAGCAGCCAGGTTCTGGGACATCACCGACCCGAGGCTCGCTGTCCTCACCCACTCGGTGGTCGGCGGAACCCCGGCCTACCGACGGGAGTTCGTGGACGACGACGCGCCGACCGGACTGAACGACTTCGACGACTGGGTCTGCCGTACGGCCCTCAACCCGGCCCGTCCTCTTTATGGCGAGGCGGAGTTCCTGCTGGCCGCGGAACCGGACGTACGCGATCGCGCGCTCTACCACTCCGTCCTCGCGGCGGTCGCGGCCGGCAACCACACCAGCGGTGGCATCGCGAGCGCGGTGGGCCGCAAGGCGACGGACATCTCCCAGCCGCTGACGGTACTCAGGCGCTGCGGACTCCTGACCGTGGAACCGGACGCCTTCCGCGGCAATCGCAGCGCGTACCGCATCGCCGAACCGCTGATCACGTTCCACCACGCGGTGGTACGCCCGAACCAGGCCCGCCTCACCCGTCGCAACTACGCGGCGCCGGCCTGGACGCTGTCGCAGGACACGTTCCTGAGCAAGGTGGTGGGCCCCCACTTCGAGCACCTGTGCCGCGAGTGGGTCTCCTGGCACGCGGAACCCGAAACGTTCGGCGGCCTGCCGATCGAGGCCACGTCAGGAACCGTCCCCGATCCGGCCGCGCGGACCTCCCACGAGGTCGATGTCGTCGTACGCGGTGCCGTCGGCCAGGACCACGGCATCCTGCTGTCGATCGGCGAGGTGAAGTGGAACAAGGTGATGACTGTCAGCCACCTCGAACGCCTCCGCCACATCCTCGGCCTCCTCACGGCGCGGGGAATCGACACGAGCCACACCCGCCTCGCCTGTTACAGCGGCGTCGGATTCTCCTCGGAGCTGCGTGCGGCGGCGGAACGCGGGGAGGTCGTCCTCGTGGACCTGGAGCGGCTGTACGGCGGGGCGTAGCCGCGCCGACGATCCCGCTGGCCTATTCGGTGCCCGGCGTGGTCTTGTCGGTCGCAGCGTGGAGACGGCTGAGTTGATGCCGCCACCCGACCTGCCCGCGCAGCTCGACGCCGCCTTCGGCACCGACAAGCACTTCCACGGGCTGTACGAGCTGGCCAAGCGTGATGCGCATCCGGACCAGTACCGCCGGTTCATGGACTTCGAGGCGGAGGCGGAGGTCATCGAGAACTTCGAACCACTGGTCGTCCCTGGGCTGTTGCAGACGAGGGAGTACGCGGACGCACAACTCGGACAGCAAGAACCCCAACCCCCAAGGACCCGTGCTCGTCGTCCCAGCGGCCGTCTGGGACACGTTCGTCAGCTCTCTGAGGGCGTAGAACAGAACAAGGGGCGGGCCGGGTCGCGTACGTGACCCGGGCCGCCCCTCCTCTCTGTCAGCGGGTCAGACCCCCGCCGGCTCCAGCACCTCCGGCTTCGGCTCCCGCTTCGCCGCCTTCTTCTTCGCTCGGCGTTCCTTTCGCAGTTCCACGAGGGCGTACAGCGTCGGAACGAGCAGCAGGGTCAGGGCCGTTGACGTGATGAGGCCGCCGATGACGACCACCGCCAGCGGCTGGGCGATGAAGCCGCCCTCGCCTGTCACACCCAGGGCCATCGGGAGAAGGGCGAAGATGGTCGCCAAGGCCGTCATCAGGATCGGGCGGAGGCGGTGACGGCCGCCTTCGATCACCGCTTCCACGACCCCGTAGCCCTGGCTGCGGTACTGGTTGATCAGGTCGATCAGCACGATCGCGTTCGTCACCACGATACCGATCAGCATCAGCATGCCGATCATCGCCGGGACGCCCATCGGGGTGCCCGTGGCGACCAGCAGGCCGATCGCGCCCGTTGCCGCGAACGGGATCGACACCAGAAGGATCAGGGGCTGGATCAATGAGCGGAACGTGGCTACCAGGAGCATGAAGACGATCGCGATCGCCGCCAGCATCGCCAGGGCCAGGTTCTTGAACGCGTCGTCCTGGTCGGACGAGACGCCGCCGATCTCCGCCGTCGCACCCGCGGGGAGCTTGAGGGCGTCCAGCTTCGTCGTCAGGTCCGCGCTGACCGCGCCCGTGTTGTCGCCGGTCGGGCGAGCGGTGATCGTCGCGGCTCGCTGGCCGTCGATCCGGGTCATCGAGACCGGGCCGTCGACCAGTCGCACGTCAGCGATGTCGCCGAGCTTCACCGCGCCCAGCCGCAGCGCCTTCAGCTCTTCCAGGGTCCCGGCCGGCTTCGCCGACCTGATGACGACATCGCGCTCGGTGTCGTCCAGGGTCGCCTTGGCCGCCGTCGTGCCCTTGACCGCCTCGGCCACCGCCGCGCCCAGCGTCTGCTGGTTGTAGCCGGCCGCCGCCGCCTCGGAGTTGGCCCGCACCGAGATGCGCGGCACGCTCTGCGCCAGGTTGCTGGTGACGTCGGTGACGTCGTCCAGGCCCGCCACGGTGTCGCGTACCTTGTCCGCCGCCTTCCGCAGGGTGGCCGCGTCGGCCGCCTTCACGACCACCTTCAGGTCCTGGCTGCCGAAGCCGTCACCGGCCGCGATGGTGGTCGTACCGATGCCGGAGAGTTTCGCCAGGCCTTCCTCGATGCTGCCTTGGACGTCGTCCGCCGACGCCGAGTCCTCCAGCATGACCTGGTAGGACGCCTGGTTGGTGTCCGTGCCGCCGCCGAAGGCCGCCAGGAAGCCGGACGAGCCGATCGTCACCTGGTAGTCCTTGACGCCCTTCACGTCCGCGAGCAGCTGCTCGACCTTCTTCGCCTGGACGTCGGTGGCCGCCAGGCTCGTACCCGGCTTCAACTGCTGCTTGACGGTGAGGACTTCCTGCTCGCCCTGGTCGAAGAAGTTCGTCTTCAGGAGCGGTGCCATGCCGAAGGTGCCGATGAGGACCACCGCCGCGATGGCCACGCTCGTCAGACGGCGACGGGTCGCGAAGCGCAGGACAGGGACGTACACGCGCTGGAGCCTGCTCTTCGCCTCCTTATCCTCCGCCAGCCTGCGGGCCTCGTCCGCGTCGTCCGGGGTGTCCTTCGGGGCGCGCAGGAACCAGTAGGAGAGGACCGGGACGACCGTGAGGGAGACCAGGAGTGACGCCAGCAGGGCCGCCGTCACCGTCAGGCTGAACGCGCCGAACAGCTGGCCGACCATGCCGCCGACCAGGCCGATCGGCAGGAAGACGGCAACCGTGGTGAGCGTGGACGAGGTGACCGCGCCCGCCACCTCCCGGACTGCCTTGAGGATCGCCTCCTGGCGCTCCTCGCCGTAGCCGAGGTGGCGCTTGATGTTCTCCAGGACCACGATCGAGTCGTCGACGACCCGGCCGATCGCGATCGTCAGCGCGCCCAGCGTCAGCATGTTCAGGGACAGGTCCCTGGTCCACAGGACGATCAGGGCCAGGACGACCGAGAGGGGGATCGAGACCGCCGTCACGAGGGTGGAGCGGATCGACGCCAGGAAGACCAGGATGACGATCACCGCGAAGAGCAGACCGAGGCCGCCCTCCGTCGTCAGACCCTTGATGGACTTCGCCACCGCCGGGCCCTGGTCGCTGACCACCGTGATCGTCGCGCCGGTCCCCAGGTCCTTGCGCATGTCGGCGAGTTTGTCCTCGACCGCGCCGGAGATCGACACCGCGCTGCCGTCGTTGTCCATCGTGACGGTGACGGCGAGGCTGGGCTTGCCGTCCGTACGCGTGATCGAGTCGGCCTTGGCGGACTCCTGCTTGACGGCCGCCACGTCGGCCAGGCGGACCGGCTTGGTCCGAGAGCCCGGCGCGCCCGCGACCATCAGGTCCGCGATCTGGTCCACCGAGGTGAAGCCGCCGCCGACCTGGACCGTACGGTTGCTGCCGGCCTCGTCGAACGAGCCCGCCGGGACGGTCGCGCCGCCCGCCTGGAGTGCCTGGGCGAGGGCGGCTGAGGTGAGACCCGCCGCCGTCAGCTTCCTGTCGTCCGGGGTGACGGTGACCTGGACGTCCCGTACGCCGTCGACCGTGACCTGGCCGACGCCGTCGATGGCGCGCAGGTCGGGGACCACCGTGCGGTCGAGCCGGTCGGCGAGGGCCTGCTGGTCCTGGTCGGACGTGACGGCGAGGACGACGGTCGGGATGTCGTCCGTCGAACCGGCGACGACCTGCGGGTCCACACCGTCAGGGAGGAGCACGCGGGCCCGGTTGACGGCCTGCTGGACATCGGCGACGAGCTGCTTGGTGTCGTTGCCGTAGTCGAAGGACGCCGTGATGAGGGCGTTGCCCTCACTGGCGGTGGAGGTGACGCCGGTGATGCCGTCGACACCTTCGAGGTTGTCCTCGATCGGCTCGACGACCTGCTTCTCGACCACATCGGGGGACGCACCCTGGTACGGCGCCAGGACGGACACCACCGGGAGTTCGATGGTGGGCAGCAGCTGTTGCTTGAGCTGCGGTATCGCTATCGCTCCGAAGACGATCGCGACGATCGACATCAGGCCTATCAGGGCCCGTTGCGCGAGGCTGAACCTGGACAGCCAGGACATGGGTGAGCGTCTCTCTTCTGTGGCCTGAGCGGAGGAAGGACGCACGTGACACAGCTACGCGTCTGCGTAGGCATGTCACCCATATGAGCGCCCGCCCCTACACCCTGGGCCATGGAACACCCCCGTTCCCTAGCCCCCAGGTCCCGTTTCCTTACCCGGTCCCTACTCCGACCGCAGTACGCCCCGTGGAACTCACTCCACCCTCGGACGTACCAGTCCCGACTCGTAGGCGATGACGACAAGTTGTGCCCTGTCCCGGGCACCCAGCTTCGCCATGGCCCGGTTGACGTGCGTCTTCACCGTCAGCGGGCTGACCTCGAGGCGCTCCGCGATCTCGTCGTTGGAGTGTCCGCCGGCGACCTGCACCAGCACCTCCCGCTCCCGCCCGGTCAGCGCGTCCAGCCGGTCGGCGCGGGCGGGGTCCCGGCCGTCGTCCAGCACGTCGCCCTGCGCGAGGAACTGGGCGATCAGCCCCTTGGTGGCGGCCGGCGACAGCAGCGCCTCGCCCCCGGCGGCGACCCGGATCGCGTTGAGGAGTTCGTCCGGCTCGGCGCCCTTGCCGAGGAACCCGGACGCGCCCGCGCGCAGCGACTGCACCACGTACTCGTCGACCTCGAACGTCGTCAGCATCACCACCCGCACCTGCGCGAGCCCCGGATCCGCGCTGATCAGCCGGGTCGCGGCCAGTCCGTCGGTGCCCGGCATCCGGATGTCCATCAGCACGACGTCAGCGCGCTGCTCGCGCGCGAGGCGCACCGCCTCCGCCCCGTCGGACGCCTCCCCGACCACCTCCATGTCGGCCTCCGAGTCCACGAGCACGCGGAAGGCGCTGCGCAGCAGTGCCTGGTCGTCGGCGAGCAGGACACGGATCGTCATGGGCGGTCGTCCTCGTTGAGTCGGCGGATCGTCGTGCGGCCGTTCACAGCTGCCCGCATGTGCCTTCGGCTGCCTACATGTGCGCGGTTCTGTGTACGGGGCCGACCGCGCCGTCCGTGGCGCGTGGGCTGCTCTTCACCGGCAGGATCGCATGTACGCGGAAGCCGCCTCCGTATCGGGGACCGGTGGTGCAGTCGCCGCCGACCGCGGTGACCCGCTCCCGCATCCCGAGCAGCCCGTGTCCGCCGCCCTCCTCCGGAGCGTCCTGGGCCGCGCCCCGCCCAGGCCCGTTGTCCAGCACGGTGATCTCGATGTTCGGCCCCACCCGTACGACGCTGACCTCGGCCTTCGCCTCCGGTCCCGCGTGTTTCTGTACGTTCGTCAGGGCTTCCTGGATCACCCGGTACGCGGCCAGGTCGATGGCCGCGGGGAGGGCGGTGTCCTGGTCGGCGCGGGCGACCTCGACCCGGAGTCCGGCGTTGTGGAAGGTGCCGACCAGCTCGTCGAGCCGGTGCAGACCGGGGGCGGGTTCGGTGGGCGCCGCCGGGTCCCCGGACTGGCGCAGCAGGCCGACGGTCGCGCGCAGCTCGTTCAGCGCCGAGCGGCTGGCCTCCCGTACGTGGGCGAGTGCCTCCTTTGCCTGGTCGGGGCGCTTGTCCATGACGTGCGCGGCGACTCCGGCCTGGACGTTGACGAGGGCGATGTGGTGGGCGACCACGTCGTGCAGGTCACGGGCGATGCGCAGCCGCTCCTCGGCGACGCGGCGGCGGGCCTCCTCCTCGCGGGTGCGTTCGGCTCGCTCGGCGCGCTCCCTTATGGCGTCGACGAAGGCGCGGCGGCTGCGTACAGCGTCACCGGCGGTCGCGGCCATGCCGGTCCAGGCGAAGATGCCGAGGTTTTCCTGCGCGTACCAGGGCAGGGGGCCGGCCAGCATCGCGGAACCGGTGAGGACGGTCATCGTGAGGACGCCGACACGCCAGCTGGTGACGCGGTCGGTGGTCGACGCGACGGTGTAGAGGGCGATCACCGCGGACATCGCGACGGGGGCGCGGGGGTCGGCGGTGACCGACTCGACGAGGGAGGCGGTGGCCGTGAACGCGAGCACCTTCATGGGGGCGCGGCGGCGGAGAACGAGGGCCGCGGCGCCGAGCACCATGAGGACCAGGCTGAGCAGGTCGGGGGTGCGGGCGGTCCAGCCGCCTCGGTGCGGGCCGTGGGGGTCGACGAACGAGGCACCCAGCATGCAGAAGAGGACGGCTGCGGCGAGGGCGACGTCCAGCGCGAGGGGGTGTGCTTTTAGTCGGCACCGGGCGCGCTCGAGGGTCGTCACGTCTGTCAAGGTAGCCCCCCGGTGTGCGTTGCTGGGGGCTGCGCCCCCAGGCCCCCGCTACGGCCCTGAACGGGCCTTGTCCTCAAACGCCGGACGGGCTGAAGATGCGACTCACCCTGGGATCAGCCCGTCGTCGCTCAACAGTTCCCGGACCTCCTCCAGCGTCGCGTCCGGGGACGGGAGGATCAGTTCCGAGGGTTCCAGGGAGTCGTCGGGCAGGGGGTCGCCCAGTTCGCGCACCTTGGCCAGGAGGGAATGGAGGGTGCGGCGGAAGCCGGGGCCGTCGCCGATCTCCATTTCCGCCAGGAGCACCTCGTCCAGCTTGTTCAGTTCGGTGAGGTGGCTGTCCGCCAGCCTCACCTGGCCCTCCCCCATGATCCGTACGATCATGTCGCCCTCCTCAGGCGTGGCCTACTGTTGCGGGTCACCGCTGTGGGTCACCGCGCTGTGGTTACCGCGCTGTGGTCACTGCTTGTCGAAACGCGGGGCGTCCTTCGGCTGCTGCTGTGACTGCTGCTGACCCGCGCCGCCCTCGATGGCCTGCTGCCCCGACGACGAACCTCCGGCCAGCTCCGCCTTCATGCGCTGCAGTTCCAGCTCCACATCCGTACCACCGGAGAGGCGGTCCAGCTCGGCCTGGATGTCGTCCTTCGCCATGCCCGTGGGGTCGTCGAGGGCGCCCGAGGCGAGCAGCTCGTCGATCGCGCCGGCCCGCGCCTGGAGCTGTTGTGTCTTGTCCTCGGCGCGCTGGATCGCCAGGCCCACGTCGCCCATCTCCTCGGAGATGCCGGTGAACGCCTCGCCGATCCGGGTCTGGGCCTGGGCGGCGGTGTACGTCGCCTTGATCGTCTCCTTCTTGGTGCGGAAGGCATCGACCTTGGCCTGGAGGCGCTGCGCCGCGAGGGTGAGCTTCTCCTCCTCGCCCTGGAGGGTCTGGTGCTGTGTGTCCAGATCCGTCACCTGCTGCTGGAGGGCGGCGCGACGCGAGAGCGCCTCGCGGGCCAGGTCCTCACGGCCCAGCGCGAGCGCCTTGCGGCCCTGGTCCTCCAGGGTGGCGGACTGCTTGTTCAGCTGGGCGAGCTGCAGTTCCAGGCGCTTGCGGCTGGTCGCCACGTCGGCGACTCCGCGGCGCACCTTCTGGAGCAGCTCCAGCTGTTTCTGGTACGAGTAATCGAGGGTTTCGCGCGGGTCCTCGGCCCGGTCAAGGGCCTTGTTCGCCTTCGCGCGGAAGATCATCCCCATACGCTTCATGACACCGCTCATGGGCTTCGCGCGCCCCCTTCTGACGGACTCCAGTTCCAGCACCTGCAACAGGACCAACAGTACGGGCCCTGCCTCCATTACCGCACTGTTCCGGGCCCGATGCGCTCATCCCCAAGGACGACTGCGATCTGTCCCACTCCGGCGTAGGGAGTAGGTGACCCCCTACTGCCTGTCTCTACAGACGACCGGTGTTGCCGGATCGTTCCCCACTGGGCTGGGGTCCATGCCCCGATACCCCTTACCCTTGGGTTTTGTGTTCCGTAGCCGTGCCAAGGAAGAGAAGGCCCCCGCCGACAAGGCGCTGGTGACCGACTCCAAAGCGACCCGTGACCCGCAGGCGCCGAAGGGCAGGCCCACTCCCAAGCGGAGTCAGGCCCAGTCCCAGCGCCGCAGCGTGGCCAGTACTCCGACGACGCGTAAGGAGGGGGCCAAGCGACAGCGTGACGAGCGCCGTTCCGCCATGGAGCGACAGCGTCAGGCGCTCGCCAGTGGGGACGAGCGTTATCTTCCCGCTCGCGACAAGGGCCCGGTGCGCCGTTTCGCGCGCGATTTCGTGGACTCGCGCTTCTGTGTCGCCGAGTTCTTCCTGCCGATGGCCGTGATCATCCTCGTACTGAGCATGGTGCGGGTCGGTGCCCTGCAGAGCATCGCGCTGCTGCTGTGGCTCTTCGTGATCGTGCTGATCATCGTCGACTCGGTCTTCATCGCGTTCCGGATGAAGAAGCAGCTGGCCGCGCGTTATCCGAACGAGCGGACGAAGGGCGCGGTCGCCTACGCGCTGATGCGCTCCCTCCAGATGCGTCGCCTCCGGCTGCCGAAGCCGCAGGTCAAGCGCGGAGAGCGGCCCTGAGCACTACGTCGTTCTCCGGGGGTGCGGCGGATGCCTGGCTGGACAAGCTGGGCGGGCTGCGGAATGTCGTACGGCAGGAACTGGTGGCCCGGCAGCTCGACGAGCAGATAGCCGGGCGGTTCCCGGTCGGGCAGCGGCTGCGGGTGCTCGACGTCGGTATGGGCCAGGGCACGCAGGCGCTGCGGCTGGCCCGGGCCGGCCATCACGTCACCGGTGTCGAGAAGGACCCGAGGATGCTCGACGCGGCGCGTGAGGCTCTCGCCGCCGAGCCCGAGGGCATCCGTGAGCGCGTCCGGCTCATGGAGAGCGACGGGCGCGACACGGGGGTGCACTTCCTGCCGGGCAGCTTCGATGTCGTGCTCTGTCATGGCGTACTGATGTACGTCGAACTGCCGGACGCGCTGCTGGCGGGGCTGGCGCGGATGCTGGCCCCGGGCGGGCTGTTGTCGCTCCTGGTGCGCAACGGCGACGCGCTGGCGATGCGGTCGGGACTCGCCGGGGACTGGGCGGGCGCGCTGGGCGCCTTCGACACCGTCTCCTACACCAACCGGCTCGGGCTCGATGTGCGCGCCGACCGGCTGTCCACCCTCACCGGCACGCTCGCGGGCATCGGGGCGCCGCTGCACGCGTGGTACGGGGTGCGGGTGTTCACGGACACCGCGTCCGATGAGGCGGAGGCCCCCGGCGATCTGGATGCCCTGCTGGCGGTGGAGGAACGGGCCGGGCGCACGGATCCTTATCGGCAGGTGGCCGCGTTGCTGCACCTCTGTGGGGTTCGGGGTTGAGCGGTTGTTGGTTTGCTGCGGGCCCGTGGGGGCTGGTCGCGCAGTTCCCCGCGCCCCTAAAACTGCTCCCCGTGTGCCCCTTAGGGGCACACGGGGAGCAGTTTTGTCCCACTACGCTTCCTGGGCCTCGCGTAGGCTCATCGGGCCGTAGATCTTTGTGGTGTCCTCGAACAGGTGCACCTGGTCCGCGCCGCCTGCGAGAAGGTCCTTCCAGTACTCACCGATCCAGGACTCGGCGTCCCCCTGCGTCGTGAACTCCTCGGGCTCCACCGCGGGCTGGACCTCCGCCCCGTCGGTCTTCTCGAACCGCCACGTCCATGCCGCCATGTACGCCTCCAAGATGTGAACCACTGCAGACCAGCGGCCGGATCTTGATCAGGCCGCTGGTCCGAGCCTAGCCGGACGCGCAAGACCAGCGGGGACACGCGAAAATCAGGTTTGTGGAACTCACTCTGCTCGGCACCGGTGCCCCCGCGGGTCTCCCCCGCCCCGACTGTGCGTGCGCGGCCTGTACCGGCGCGCTCGGCGTGAACGCGCGGGCGGCCACCGCGCTGCTCGTGGACGGCACGCTGCTGCTCGACCTCACCCCTGGCGCCGTACTGGCGGCGGCCCGCGCCGGGCACTCGCTGGGCGGCGTACGGCAGGTGCTGCTGTCGCATCCGCACGACGGGCCCGCCGTAGAGGTGCCGGCCGGCCTCCCGCAGCCCGGACGGGTGCCGGACGGGCGGGAGTTGGCGCTGCTGACCGGGCACCGGGTGCGCGCGGTGCCGATGGACGGCCCGGGTACGGGATACGCGGTGACCGGTCCGGACGGGCAGCGGCTGCTGTATCTGCCGCCGGGCGCCGCGCCGGCCGGGCTCGACGAGAACGGTCCCTCGTACGACATGGTCCTCGCGGACGTCGTCGGACGGCCGGACGCCCTGGCCCGGCTGCGGGCGGTGGGCGCGCTCGGCCCGGCCACGGATGTCGTCGCCGTTCACCTGGACCATGACGTGCCCCCGGGTGCCGAGTTGCGGCGCCGGCTCGCGGCGGCGGGCGCGCGGGCGGTGCCGGACGGTACGACGTTGACGGTCGGCGTGTACGAGGACGTACCCGACGTGCCGCGGCGGACGCTGGTGCTGGGCGGGGCCCGGTCGGGGAAGTCGGTGGAGGCCGAGCGGCGGTTGGAGGCGTTCCCGGACGTGCTGTACGTGGCCACGGGCGGGACGCGCAACGGGGACGGGGAGTGGGCGGAGCGGGTGCACGCGCATCGGGAGCGGCGGCCGGGGTCGTGGCGTACCGCCGAGACCTGTGACCTCGTACCGCTGCTGAAGGACGACGGGGCGCCGCTGCTCATCGACTGTCTGTCGCTGTGGCTGACGGACGCGATGGACCGGGTGGGGGCGTGGGACGACGCGGAGTGGGCGGGGGGCGGGGAGCGGGAGCTGCGGCGGCTGGTACGGGAGTTGACGGCGGCGGTCCGCTCGACGCGGCGGACTGTCGTCACCGTGTCGAACGAGGTGGGGTCAGGGATCGTGCCCGCCACCGCGTCCGGGCGGCGGTACCGGGACGAGCTCGGGCGGCTGAACTCGGTGTTCGGGGCGGAGTGTGAGCATGTGCTGTTGGTGGTGGCGGGGCAGGCCGTTGTGCTGCGGGGGTGAGGGGGTGTGGTTGTGGTGTGGTGTTCGGCTGCGGGCCCGTGGAGGCTGGTCGCGCAGTTCCCCGCGCCCCTGAAGGCAGGTGGGTCGTGGATGCGACCTTGTGTTCGACTGCGGGCCCGGTGGGGGCTGGTCGAGCAGTTCCCCGCGCCACTGGGAGGGGCCCCGGCCCGCACATCTGCTCTGCGCTATCTCGTCGTCTCGTTTCTTCTCGCGATGATTCGGTAGGTGTTCGCGAAGCGGGTTCTGCGGAGGACGGGGGCCAGGGTGTGGTCCAGGGCTGTGGCCAGCGTCAGGAACGGGATCGCCGCTCGGAGCAGAAGGGTGCGGCGGGCCGGGAGGGCGCGGGTGAGGGCCAGGGAGAGGGCGCCCGTCAGGTCGTACGGGATGTGGGGTTCTCGGCGGTCCGTCGCGATGATCGTGCAGTGCTGGGACTCCAGTTCCGCCACCAGGTTGGCCAGCGGCATGAGGTGGAGGTGGCGGGGCTGGGCGTACCAGGGCCACCACTTTCCCAGCAGGGTGCCGAACGCGCAGTGCGGGTCCGGGACTTCGATCAGGAGGTGGCCGCCGGGGCGCAGGGCGCTGAGGGCCGCCCGGAGTTCCTCGCGAGGATCCGGGGTGTGTTCCAGGTGATGGAACATGCTGACGACGTCGTAGCGGGCCCGCAGTCGGTTGACGATGGCCGGGTCGGTGAGGCGGCCCCGGTACGCCTCCTCGATGTGGCCTGCGGTACGGGCCTTCTGGACGAGGCGGCTGGTGTCCACGCCGTCGAAGGCCGTGTACGGGAAACAGCGCTTCGCCGCCGCCGGGAAGGCACCCTCGCCTGTCCCGACGTCGAGCCAGCTCTCCGGTTCACGGAAGGCGAGCATCGCCCGGGCCGCCGCGCGGTGCCTGCGGGGCGCGACGGGGTGGGGGGCCTCGGGCAGGTCCTGGTGGTGGAGGGCGAGGCCCTCCGCGGTGAGGCGCGGGTTCTGGAAGGCGTGGGCGCAGTCACGGCACTCGTCGACGACGAACGTGCCCGGGCCTCGCTGCCCGCGCTGCCGTAGGTCGGGCGAGCGCAGGCGGGTGCGCAGCCGCTTGGAACCGCACCAGGGGCAGTCCTCCCGGCGCGGCTCGTGGAACCCGTCGGTCTCCGGTGGGAGGGTCGCCTTCGGGGCGGGGGACATGGGCGGCTCCTGCTGAAGCGGTGCACTGCTGCGGTGCGCTGAAGCGCCGTGCGACATTACGCAACAAAACGTTACGTAGGGGATCGCCGTCCCGGGTGCAATGACATGGCTCCAACGTGACGGCGCCCTGTTCGATCGCTGCCGGTACTGTTCGGCGAATGAGCTCGCTTAATCTCGACGACTTCACCGATCTGATCGAGCGCCCCGACGGCGGTGTGCGCCGCGACGCGGAGGCGCGCCGGGAGCGCCAGATCGTGCCGCCCGGGTCGCTCGGGCGCCTCGACGACCTGGGTGAGTGGCTGGCGGCGGCACAGTCCTCGGTGCCGGTACGGCCGGTCGAACGACCGCGTGTGGTGCTGTTCGCGGGGGATCACGGGATCGCCGGGCAGGGTGTGTCGGCGCGCCCCGCCGGCAGTGCCGGGCAGTCCGTGCGGGCGATTCTGGACGGCTCCAGCCCCGTCGCCGTACTCGCGCGGCGGCTCGGGGTGCCCGTACGGGTCGTCGACATGGCCCTGGACTGCGAGCCGGACGCGCTTCCCGCCGAGGTCGCGGGGCATCGCACTCGGCGTGGCAGCGGGCGGATCGACGTCGAGGACGCGCTGACCCTGGAAGAGGCGGAGGCCGCCTTCCTGGCGGGGGTCGCCGTGGCCGACGAGGAGGCCGACTCCGGTACGGATCTGGTGGTCCTGGGCGATGTGAGCGTGGGCGGAACCACGGCCGCGTCGGTGCTGGTGGCCGCGCTGTGCGGGACGGACGCGTCCGTCGTCACCGGGCGGGGCGGGCTGCCGATCGACGACCTGGCGTGGATGCGCAAGTGCGCCGCGATCCGCGACGCGCTGCGGCGCGCCAGGCCGGTGCTCGGGGACCAGCTGCAGCTGCTGGCGACGGTGGGCGGCGCCGACCTCGCCGCGATGACCGGGTTCCTGCTGCAGAGCGCGGTACGCAAGATGCCGGTGATCCTGGACGGTGTGGTGTCGGCCGCGTGTGCCCTGGTCGGGCAGCGGGTCGCCTTCCGGGCGCCGGACTGGTGGCTCGCCGGACACAGCAGCGGGGAGCCGGCCCAGGCGAAGGCCCTGGACCGGATGGCACTGGAGCCACTGCTCGACCACGGCGTGACCGTCGGCGAGGGAGCCGGGGCGCTGCTGGCCCTCCCCCTGGTCCAGGCCGCGGCGGCACTGGCCGCGGAGCTGCCGGAGAAGCCTGAGCAGCCGGAAAAGCCCGAGGAGCCCGAGGAGCCCGAGGCCGTCTGACCATCGGCGGGCATATGGGGCATGTCGCATTACATGCCCCATAGGATCACTCTCCATGGGAGATACCCGGCTCACGCCGAACGTTCCGCGAAATGCCAGTACCACCGCCTCGCGGCGAGCCGCCGCGTTCGCCGTCTGGTATCTGCGGGTCGTCACCTTCGTCAACCTGCTCAGCGCGGTGTGGGTCTCCCTCGGCAACGACGTACGGCGGCACAACGAGGAGAACTTCTTCACCCCCTACCTGCTGACCGCCGGCTTCGCCTCCGGTGTGTTCACGATGTTCCTCGCGATCACCATGAAGCGCCGCAAACGGGCCGCCTGGATCCTGAACATCGTGATCAGCTCGCTGTTCCTGCTGCTGTTCGGGCTGGCCATGTTCTTCCCGGAGATCCGCCAGCACGCGCAGAACTGGATCTCGCTCGCCCTCACCGCCGCCTTCGTCGCCGCGCTCGTCGTGGGGCGGCGGGAGTTCTACGCCAAGGGCGACCGGGCCAACCCGCGGCTCGCCGCCGCCGTCGCGGTCGGCGGCCTGCTCGTCTGCTCCCTCCTCGCGGCGCTCCTCGTCACCGTCGCCAACGAGGCGCACGACACCCACCGTTCGACGTTCCTGGAACGCTGGGGCTACGGCGCGATGCGGCTGATCTCCGTCGCCACCGACGACTCGGGCTTCGCCGGGATCTCCACGCCCAACTGGGTCGACGTCGGCATCAACGTCATCAGTACGCTGCTGATCCTCGCCGTCTTCTACGCCGCCTTCCGCTCCCGTCGTGCCGTCGACCCGCTCACCGAGGACGACGAGGCCCGGCTGCGCGCCCTCCTGGACCGGCAGGGCGACCGCGACTCCCTCGGCTACTTCGCCCTGCGCCGCGAGAAGAGCGTCATCTGGTCCCCCACCGGCAAGGCCGCCGTCACCTACCGCGCTCTGGGCGGGGTCTCCCTGGCCGCCGGTGATCCGATCGGCGACCCGGAGGCCTGGCCCGGCGCCATCGAACCGTGGCTCGCCGAGGCCCGCGCCCACGGCTGGATCCCGGCCGTGATGGGGGCGGGCGAAGAGGCCGGCACGGTGTACGCGCGGCACGGCCTGGACGCCCTCGAACTCGGCGACGAGGCTCTCGTGGAGACCGCCGAGTTCACCTTGGACGGACGGGCCATGCGCACCGTCCGGCAGGCCTACAACCGGGTCAAGCGGGCCGGTTACACCGTGCGCATCCGGCGCCACGCCGTCATCCCGGCCGCCGAGATGACGTACCTCCTCCAGCGCGCCGACGACTGGCGGGACGGTGCCACCGAGCGCGGGTTCAGCATGGCGCTGGGGCGGCTCGGCGATCCGGCGGACGGACAGTGCGTGATGCTCGAATGCGCTGACGGCGAGGGTGAGCTGAGGGCCCTGCTCTCCTTCGTGCCCTGGGGGCCGCGCGGGTTGTCGCTCGACCTCATGCGACGCGACCGCGACTCCGACAACGGGCTGATGGAGTTCATGGTGATCGAACTTCTCCAGCGGGCGCAGGAGATCGGGATCACTCAGGTCTCACTCAACTTCGCGATGTTCCGTTCCGTCTTCGAACGTGGCGGGCGCATCGGCGCGGGGCCGGTGCTGAGGCTGTGGCGCTCGCTGCTCAGCTTCTTCTCCCGCTGGTGGCAGATCGAGTCGCTGTACCGCGCCAACGCGAAGTACCGGCCCATCTGGGAGCCCCGGTTCCTGCTCTTCGAGAAGAGCGCGGACCTGCCGCGCATCGGCATCGCCGCGGCGCGCGCGGAGGGCTTCCTGGAGGCGCCGGGACTGCCGAAGTGGGTGCACCGCAGGCACCTGGAGTCGAAGAGATGAGCACGTAGATGGACACGAACCGATGAGGGCCGGGACATGAGTACGGTCGTCCGCTGGGCCCGGTCCGAATGGGGGCCGCTGTACGTCGCCGTAAGAGGGCCCCTGCTCCGGCGGCGGTGGCGGGCGCTGCCCATGACGCTCGGTGTCGTGTGTCTGACCGCGCTCGTCCAGTTCACGCAGAACCAGTCCTGGGGTTATCGGTTCGTCCAGGACGTCGGTGCCGTCCGCGCCGAGGACCCTCTACGGCTCGCTCTTCTGCGCACCCCGCTCTCCCTCTTCGTGCCCGCCCCCGACCTGCCGGTCTGGGGCGCCCTCGCGCAGATCCTGCTCGTCTTCGGCCTCGCCGAGATCTGCCTCGGCTGGTGGCGCACCCTCACCATCGCCTACGTCGCCACCCTCGCCGGCACGCTCTACGCGCGCATGGGCGTCGCCGTGGGCCCGGCGGGCTTCCTGGGGCTGCCCGGCACGGACGCGCACGTCGTGGACACCGGCCCGTCGGCGGCCGTGGTGGGCCTCGCCGTGTTCCTGGGGTGGCGCTACCGGGCGTATGTGAGCGCCGGTGCGGTGATCGTCGCGATGGTGGTGGAGGTGATCCTCAAGGACAACCTCGCCGGCAAGGAGCATCTGGCGGCCATCGCCGCCGTATTCGTCCTGTGCGGGGTCTCGGCGCTGCGTCACCGGCGTACGGCGGGAGAGCCGGCCGGTTCGGGGTCGGGTTTGCCGCCGATCAGCTCCTCGATACGGCGTCGGGGTCCGGCCCAGCGACGGTCGTGGCGGTACGCGCGCAGGGTGGAGCGGGAACGGGCGCGCGGTCGGCGGACGTAGAAGCGCTTCGCCCAGGGGGAGCCGGGGCGGGCCAGGCGGATGGCGCCGAGGAGCGCGACGAAGGGGACGATCACACCGAAGATCGCCGTGCGGGCCTTGCCCTTGCTCAGGGCGAGGAGGGAGAAGATGAAGTTGATGCCGACGCTGAGCATGGCTTCGCCCCGGTTCTGGACGTCCTGGTCACTGAGGTCGTTCACCCCGAACGGCAGGAAGCCCAGGAGGACCAGGCCGACCAGCGCCGCCGTCAGCACCACCACCTCGACGCTCTGCCGGCCGGCCTCGCTCCAGTAGACGTCGTCCAGGTGCAGGATCAGCGCGAACTCGTCGAGCACCAGGCCGGCGCCCATCCCGAACAGCACCGCGCACAGACCCGCGCCGAACCCGTGCTGCCCGCTGGCCACGGCCCCGAAGCCGCCCACGACGGTCAGCACGACGCCGGGCACGACGTGATGGATGTGCATCCCTCCCGCCTTGACGTTCCCGAACGGTCCCTTGCCGGCGCGGATCATCCGGGTGACGACCCGGGTGATGAGGAACGTCAGCATGAAGGCGGCGAGCGCCAGGAGCAGCGGCAGCTTGCCCGGCTCGACGATGTTCCGATGCAGCCAATGACCCATGAGCGCACTTTATCCAGGTATGGACCGTCAACGGCTGTTTGTACGCCGCCGACCTGGGCAGTTGCCATCCCGCCGGGTACTCTGCGCCGGTGTCCACGCCTCCGCCCCAGCCCACGCAGTCCGACCCTCTCACCCCTCTCACCGGGCTCCGGTTCGCCTTCGGAACGCTGACCGTGCTGCCGGTCAGGGTGATCCGCTGGGACCGGGACGCGGCGCGCGGCGGCATGCTGTGGGCGCCGGTGGTGGGCCTGGTCGTCGGCGTGTGTGCCGCCGTGGTCGGGCTGGTTCTGCTGTTCCTGGGTGCCGGCGCGCTGCTCGCCGCCGTCGCCACGGCCGCCGTGCCCGCCGTCCTCACCCGGGGCCTGCATCTCGACGGTCTCGCGGACACCGCCGACGGACTCGGCAGCGGCAAACCCGCCGAGGACGCGCTGCGCGTCATGAAGCAGTCGGACATCGGCCCGTTCGGTGTACTCGCCCTCGTGTTCGTGCTGCTGACCCAGGTGGCCGCGCTCGCACAGGCGTACGGCGATTCCTGGGCCCGGGGTGCCCTCGCCGCCGTCGTCTCGGCGACCGCCGCCCGGCTGGCCCTCACCCTGGCCGCCCGTACCGGCGTGCCGCCCGCCCGGCCCGAGGGGCTGGGGGCGGCGGTGGCCGGAACGGTATCGGTCCGCTCGGCGCTGCTGGTGGCGGTCCTGGTGACGATCGTGGCGGCCGGCTTCGGCGCGGTCTTCGGAGTGTTCGACATCGTCCGTACCGCCTTCGCGGTCATCGCGGGCTGCGCCGCCGCCGAACGCCTCCTGCTGCGCTGCACGCGCCGTTTCGGCGGGGTCACCGGCGATGTCTTCGGCGCCCTCGCGGAGACGTCCGCGACGGCCGCACTGGTCGTGCTGTCGTTGCGCTGAGGGCTGCTCAGGGGCTCAGCGGCTCAGGCCACGGGCACGGCGTGGGGCAGGGTGCCCCACGGATGGTCTCCGGTGCCGGGGACCGCGCAGTGCAGGTCGGCGCCCCGCCTTCTGGCCTCCGCTGCGGGATCGGCGTCCGGCGGGACGCCGTACACGAGGTGACACAGGCGGGTCCCCGGGGTCCGCAAGGGGTGCGGGCGTTCGGTGCGGTACGTGTCCCAGGTGCCCTCGAAGGTCACGAGGACGTCGGCGATCCTGGCGTACGAGGGGTGCGGCGGGACGCCGTGGTTCAGGGCGAGGGTACGGATGCCGGTGCCCCAGGCCGCCGACGCCAGGCGCCGGTAGTGGTCGAACCGGTCCGGCCCCGAGGCGACCTGGTCGAGGAAGGCGCCGTCCGCGCCGTACCAGTCGTGGTGCCGGACCAGGTCGCGGATGACGGCGGTGACGGGCCTGCGGGCGTAGTCGGTGTCGGCGTACCCGAGCACCCGTACGCCCTCCGCGCGCAGTCGGGCGGCGATCTCGGCGAACGCCGGGTCGGGGCGGTCGCCGGCGCCGCTCGCCGGGTTCAGCACCACCCCGTACAGGCCGGGGGCGGCGGCGAGGATCGCCTCCCATTCGGCGGGGCGGACGGACGGGTGCTCGTAGTACGGGACGAGGAGACTGCTCGGGCTCATGTGGGGGTTCTTGTCCGTTCCGTTCGCGGCTGGGGGATCAGCGGTGGGCCGTCGCTCTGCCCAGCAGGCCGCCGACCAGGGCCGCCTGGACGCCGGCCGCTGTCCCGTACACGGTCAGGCCTACCCAGTGCGGGCTGCCCGCATGGGTCGCCAGGGCCAGGGTCTGGGCGAGGGCGGCGACACAGCAGATCACGGCCGCGCTGAGGATCGCGCCGAAGGACTGGAGCAGCAGCCCCGTCCACAGGACCACGCCCAGGAGAAGCAGTCCGGCCAGCCGGACGCCTCCCGCGCCCGGGGCGTCGGGCCACAGGGCGGCGGCGGTGAGGCTGAGGGCGAGGAGGGAGGCGAGGTAGGCGGTGAGGCACTTGACGAGGGTGCGGGCGGTGGTGCGCCGGAAGTCGCCGTCCATTGGATGCCGTTGTAGACCATGTCGAGCGTGAGGCCGCTGCTCCGCTGCCACTTGGCCGCGTACACCGCGTCGGCCGCCGTCATACGGATCGGTGTGGTGCCCTCGCCGTCGCCGCCCACGCAGGTGAAGTCGCCCGGGGTGCAGTTGTGTTCGGTGTCCCAGCGGCTGTCGGGCGCGAAGACGTCGTCGACGTACACGGAGAAGTAGTTCCACATATGCGGTGACAGGACCACTCACCACAATGTGACGAGTGTGACTCAGGTCATCGGAAGTGAGGGATGGGAAGTGACCGTGACGCCACTGTCAGGTGAACGCTCGCAGGAATGAGCGAAACCGGCCGCCGAGCGTAGGCTCGTGCCGGGTGTACCACCCCCGGTACCGACCGCCCCCCAGGGCCGGATTTAGGGTCGCTTGTCGGGCCTGGTCGACCCATTCCACTCGGCCACAGAGTCTCTTAAGACGGACTTTTCAGACGGAAGCGAGAATTCACCACCGTGACTGCTCTCACTCTCAGCACCGCTGCGGCGCCCGGCCTTCGGGTCGACGCGATCGTCGTCGGTGTCGCCAAGAGCGGCAAGGGCCCGGTCGTCGCACCGGGCGCCGAGGCCGTGGACAAGGCGTACGACGGCAAGCTCGCCGACGTCCTGGGGACCCTCGGCGCCTCCGGTGCCGAGGGCGAGGTGACCAAGCTGCCCGCCCCGGCCGGCTTCAAGGCACCCGTTGTCGTGGCCGTGGGCCTCGGCGCACTGCCCGCGAAGGACGAGACCTTCGGCGCCGAGTCGCTGCGCCGGGCCGCCGGTGTGGCCGCCCGTACCCTCGCCGGCGCCAAGAAGGCCGCCTTCGCCCTGCCCATCGAGGACGCGGCCGACGCCGGCGCGATCGGCGAGGGCGCGCTGCTCGGCGCGTACTCCTTCGACGCGTACAAGGAGATCGGCAGGAACGGCAAGGACGCGAAGAACGGCAAGGCGCCGCTCGCCGAGGTCACCCTGCTCGGCGGCAAGCCCCGTGACGCCGCGTTCAAGGCGGCCGTCGCGCGCGCCACCGCCGTCTCCGAGGAGCTGAACCGCGCCCGCGACCTGATCAACACCCCGCCGAACGACCTCAACCCCGAGGCCTTCGCCGCCGTCGCGCAGGCCGCGGCCGAGGAGCACGGCATCAAGGTGCGGGTGCTCGACGAGGAGGCGCTGGAGGAGGGCGGCTACGGCGGCATCCTGGGCGTCGGCGTCGGCTCCGCCGCCGGGCCCCGGCTGGTGAAGCTGACGTACACGCACGAGGCGGCGAGCAAGCACCTCGCCTTCGTCGGCAAGGGCATCACCTACGACTCGGGCGGCATCTCGCTCAAGCCCGCCGGGCACAACGAGACGATGAAGTGCGACATGAGCGGTGCGGCGGCGGTCTTCGCCGCGGTCGTCGCCGCCGCGCGGCTCGGCCTCCAGGTCAACGTCACCGGCTGGCTGGCGCTCGCCGAGAACATGCCGTCCGGCTCCGCCACCCGTCCCGGTGACGTGCTGCGCATGTACAGCGGCAAGACCGTCGAGGTCCTCAACACCGACGCCGAGGGCCGCCTCGTCCTCGCCGACGCCCTGTGGGCCGCCTCGGCGGAGAAGCCGGACGCGATCGTCGACGTGGCGACGCTGACCGGCGCGATGATGCTGGCGCTGGGCAACCGGACGTACGGGATCATGGCGAACGACGACGCGTTCCGCTCCGCGGTGCACGAGGCCGCCGAGGAGGTCGGGGAGCCGGCGTGGCCGATGCCGCTGCCGGACCACCTGAAGAAGGGGATGGAGTCCCCCACGGCCGACATCGCGAACATGGGCGAGCGGTACGGCGGCGGGCTGGTCGCGGGGCTGTTCCTGCGGGAGTTCGTGGGTGAGGGGATCACCTGGGCGCACCTGGACATCGCGGGGCCCGCGTTCAACGAGGGCGGGCCTTTCGGTTACACCCCCAAGGGTGGGACCGGGACCGCGGTTCGTACGTTGGTGCGGCTGGCTGAGCTGACCGCTGCGGGGGATCTGGGCTGACGCCCACTTCTGTGACGGGACCCCGTGGGCGGGTAGTCCGGGGTCCCGTTGCGCCCAACAGCTCGGATGCTCGTGCAATCTGGCGGGTGCGGGTCGTGGGTGGCTTGTCGCGCAGTTCCTCGCGCCCCTGGGTGGGTCGGCGCGTCCCCCTCTGAAAAGTTCTGGCACGTGTGGGGTGTCTCTCACACCGGCCCGGCGTCTCTTCCGCGTCCGACAAGTGCGAAGATGGGCTCGGCAGGACAGGGCCCCCACCACAGGGCCGAAGAAAGAGCGGCCGGACACCAGCCGCCGTCCGGTCGCTGACGACCGGCGTACGGCGCAATGCATGGAGGACGTGACGTGGCGAACGACGCCAGCACCGTTTTCGACCTAGTGATCCTCGGCGGTGGCAGTGGCGGTTACGCCGCGGCGCTGCGCGGGGCCCAGCTGGGGCTTGACGTCGCCCTGATCGAGAAGGACAAGGTCGGCGGTACCTGCCTGCACCGGGGATGTATCCCCACCAAGGCCCTGCTGCACGCGGGCGAGATCGCCGACCAGGCCCGCGAGAGCGAGCAGTTCGGCGTCAAGGCCACCTTCGAGGGCATCGACATGCCCGCGGTGCACAAGTACAAGGACGACGTCATCGCCGGCCTGTACAAGGGACTCCAGGGGCTTGTCGCCTCTCGGAAGGTCACCTACATCGAGGGTGAGGGGCGGCTCTCCTCCCCCACCTCCGTCGACGTGAACGGGCAGCGGATCCAGGGCCGCCACGTCCTGCTCGCGACCGGCTCCGTGCCGAAGTCGCTGCCGGGCCTGGAGATCGACGGCAACCGGATCATCTCCTCGGACCACGCCCTCGTCCTGGACCGGGTGCCGCAGTCGGCGATCGTCCTCGGCGGCGGCGTCATCGGCGTCGAGTTCGCCTCCGCGTGGAAGTCCTTCGGTACGGACGTCACGATCATCGAGGGCCTCAAGCACCTGGCCCCCCTTGAGGACGAGAACTCCTCCAAGCTTCTTGAGCGCGCGTTCCGCAAGCGCGGCATCAAGTTCAACCTGGGCACCTTCTTCTCGAAGGCCGAGTACACCGCGAACGGTGTCAAGGTCACCCTTGCCGACGGCAAGGAGTTCGAGGCCGAGGTGCTGCTCGTCGCCGTGGGCCGCGGCCCGGTCTCGGCCGGTCTCGGTTACGAGGAGCAGGGCGTCGCGATGGACCGCGGCTACGTCCTGGTCGACGAGTACATGCGGACGAACGTCCCGACCGTCTCCGCCGTCGGTGACCTGGTCCCGACGCTCCAGCTCGCGCACGTCGGCTTCGCCGAGGGCATCCTGGTGGCGGAGCGTCTGGCCGGTCTGAAGGCCGTCCCGATCGACTACGACGGCGTGCCCCGGGTGACGTACTGCCACCCCGAGGTCGCCTCCGTGGGTATCACCGAGGCCAAGGCCAAGGAGATCTACGGTGCGGACAAGGTCGTCGCTCTGAAGTACAGCCTCGCGGGCAACGGCAAGAGCAAGATCCTCAAGACCGCGGGCGAGATCAAGCTCGTCCAGGTCAAGGACGGTGCCGTGGTCGGCGTCCACATGGTCGGCGACCGCATGGGCGAGCAGGTCGGCGAAGCCCAGCTGATCTACAACTGGGAGGCGCTGCCGTCCGAGGTCGCGCAGCTCATCCACGCCCACCCGACGCAGAGCGAGGCGCTCGGCGAGGCCCACCTGGCCCTGGCCGGCAAACCGCTGCACGCCCACGACTGACCCTCGGTCGACGGACGACGACACAGACTTCCGCAATTTCGTAAGGAGCAACCGAAACCATGGCGGTTTCCGTAACCCTTCCGGCGCTCGGTGAGAGCGTCACCGAGGGCACTGTCACCCGGTGGCTGAAGGCCGAGGGCGAGCGCGTCGAGGCCGACGAGCCGCTGCTGGAGGTGTCGACCGACAAGGTCGACACCGAGATCCCCTCGCCCGTCTCCGGCATCCTCGCGTCCATCAAGGTCGCCGAGGACGAGACCGTTGAGGTCGGGGCCGAGCTGGCCCTCATCGACGACGGCAGCGGCGCGCCTGCTGCCGCCCCGGCTCCGGCCGCGGCGGAGGTCGCCCCTCCGGCGCCCGCCCCCGCCGCCCCGGCTCCGGCTCCGGCCGCCCAGCCGTCCACCGAGCAGGCGGCTCCGGCCCCTGCTCCCACCGCCGAGGCCGCGACCGGCGGCAGCTCCGCCGAGGGCACGGACGTCGTCCTGCCCGCGCTCGGCGAGTCCGTCACCGAGGGCACCGTCACCCGCTGGCTGAAGGCCGTCGGCGACGAGGTCGCGGAGGACGAGCCCCTGCTGGAGGTCTCCACCGACAAGGTCGACACCGAGATCCCGGCGCCCGTCGCCGGCGTCCTGCTGGAGATCGTGGTCGGCGAGGACGAGACCGCCGAGGTCGGCGCCAAGCTGGCCGTGATCGGCGCCCCGGGTGCCGCTCCGGCGGCTGCCCCGGCTCCGGCCGCCCCGGCTCCGGCTCCGGCCGCCCCGGCTCCGGCGCCCGCCGCCGCTGCCCCGGCGCCCGCTCCGGCGGCCCCTGCCGCGCCCGTCGCGCCTCCGGCCCCCGTGGCCCCGGCCGCTCCGGCCCCCGCGCCGGTTCCGGTCCAGGCCGCGGCTCCGGTCGCTCCCCCGGCGCCCGCGCCGGCCGCGCCCGCCCCGGTGGCTCCGGCCGCTCCGGCTCCCGTCGCCGCTCAGGCCACCGACGAGGGTGCGTACGTGACCCCGCTGGTGCGCAAGCTCGCCGCCGAGAACGGCGTCGACCTGGGCTCCGTCAAGGGCACCGGCGTCGGCGGTCGTATCCGTAAGCAGGACGTCCTCGCCGCCGCCGAGGCAGCGAAGGCCGCCGCGGCCGCTCCGGCGCCCGCCGCCGCCGCTGCCCCGGCAGCCAGGAAGTCGCCGGCCCTGGAGGCCTCTCCCCTCCGTGGCCAGACCATCAAGATGCCCCGCATCCGCAAGGTCATCGGCGACAACATGGTCAAGGCGCTGCACGAGCAGGCGCAGCTGTCCTCGGTCGTCGAGGTCGACATCACGCGCCTGATGAAGCTCCGCGCGCAGGCGAAGGACTCCTTCGCGGCCCGCGAGGGCGTCAAGCTCTCCCCGATGCCGTTCTTCGTGAAGGCGGCGGCCCAGGCGCTGAAGGCCCACCCGGCCGTCAACGCCCGGATCAACGTCGAAGAGGGCACGATCACCTACTTCGACACCGAGAGCGTCGGTATCGCGGTGGACTCCGAGAAGGGCCTGATGACCCCGGTCATCAAGCACGCGGGCGACCTCAACATCGCCGGTATCGCCAAGGCCACGGCCGAGCTCGCGGGCAAGGTCAGGGCCAACAAGATCACCCCGGACGAGCTGTCCGGCGCGACCTTCACCATCTCCAACACCGGCTCGCGCGGTGCGCTCTTCGACACGATCATCGTGCCGCCGAACCAGGTCGCGATCCTGGGCATCGGCGCGACGGTCAAGCGCCCGGCGGTCATCGAGACGGAGGAGGGCACGGTCATCGGCGTACGCGACATGACGTACCTGACCCTGTCCTACGACCACCGTCTGGTCGACGGCGCCGACGCGGCCCGTTACCTGACGGCCGTCAAGGCGATCCTGGAGGCGGGCGAGTTCGAGGTCGAGCTCGGCCTGTAACCAGCCAGCTGGGATGTACGTGTACGACGGTGCCCCGTCCGGAGTCTTCCGGACGGGGCACCGTCGTTCTCGCCGTAAAGCCGGGGGGCACGGGCTGTGGCGTGCGCCCGGTCCGGTCTGTAACCCTCGTCTCACGTACGTCCGCACTCGCGCCCGGAAGGCCTCTGGACAGGGACGCGGCCGTATTGTCTACAGGTCACCGCCCCTGGGGCCGAAGCCCCTCCCTCAAGGAGCCCTCATGACCGCGCCCGTCGTCCACTCGCTGCGCGAGCAGATCCGCGAGCACATCGTGGAGGGGATCGTCAGCGGGCGCTGGAAGCCGGGCGAGCGGATCGTCGAGCGCCGGATCGCGACCGAGCTGGAGGTCAGCCAGACCCCCGTACGGGAGGCGCTGCGCGAGCTGGAGTCGCTGCGGCTGATCGAGTCGGCCCCCAACAAGGGCGTACGCGTACGGAACCTGACCGCCGCCGACCTGGAGGAGAGCTACCCCGTCCGGGCCGGCCTGGAGGCCATCGCGGCGGAGCTGGCGGCGGAGAAGCTGGCGGACGACTGCTCGGCCCTCGAACCGCATGTCACCGCCCTGTACGAGGCCGACCGCGCCTCGGACGGAACCGGCCAGGTCCGGCACACGGTGGGTTTCCACCGCGAGATGGTGCGCGCGGCCGGGAACTCGGTGCTGCTGCACACCTGGGAGGGGCTGGGCATCGAGGTGTTCACGGCCCTGTCGATCCGCTGGCTCGGGACGGTGCAGCAGTCGTACGCGGAGGAGCACGAGGAGCTGGTCGCCGCGTTCCGCCGCCGGGATCCACGGATCGCCGAGCTGGTGAAGGCCCATGTGCTGGGGTGCGCGCCCCGAGCCTGACGCGACCGAGCCAACCGGACCAACCGAGCCCGCACCCGCTCACCTGCGAAAACCCCCGAATGTGAGGCACCCGGTGCCCGCCCGAAAGGCACCCCGTGCCTACTTTCTCGTGATCAAGAGGTTTTGCTCTTCAACCCTTTGATCGATCATCGATCAGCGAGTTAGAGTCGCCGACGGACCCCTACAAGGGTTCACAGCCCTGTCCTGCCAAAGACCAAGGGCACCCCCGAACCCTTACCGACGAGGGAACCCCCTTCGACTGAGGAAGGCGGCGACATGACCGACCCCAAGGCCATCCAGCCGAGCGAGCTCGACCAGCTCCCCGACCGCGACCCCGAGGAGACCGCCGAATGGCAGGCCTCTCTGGACGCGGTCACCAAGGCGGCCGGGCCGCACCGTGCCGCGTATCTGATGCGCCGCACACTGGAGCGCGCCGAAGGCAACGGCATCGCGCTGCCCAAGCTCCTGGAGACGGACTACGTCAACACCATCCCGACCGCCGCCGAGCCCTCGGTGGACGGCGACGAGGCGATGGAGCACCGGATCGCCGCCTGGAACCGCTGGAACGCGGCGGCCATGGTGACCCGGGGCAGCAAACACGGCGTGGGCGGCCACATCGCCACCTTCGCCTCGGCCGCCTGGCTGTACGAGACCGGCTTCAACCACTTCTTCCGAGGCAAGGAGGGCGACGGTTCCGGTGACCAGCTGTACATCCAGGGCCACGCCTCCCCCGGCATCTACGCCCGCGCCTTCCTCGACGGCCGGCTGACCGAGGCGCACCTCGACAAGTTCCGTCAGGAGTCGGGCGGCAACGGCCTCCCGTCCTACCCGCACCCGCGCCGGCTGCCCTGGCTGTGGGAGTTCCCGACGGTGTCGATGGGCCTCGGCCCGCTGTCGGCGATCTACCAGGCACGCTTCAACCGCTACCTCACCAACCGCAGCATCAAGGACGTCTCCGCGTCCCACGTGTGGGCGTTCCTCGGCGACGGCGAGATGGACGAGCCGGAGTCGACGGCCGCCCTCGCGCTCGCCTCCCGCGAGGGCCTGGACAACCTCACCTTCGTCATCAACTGCAACCTCCAGCGCCTCGACGGGCCGGTCCGCGCCAACTTCAAGATCGTGCAGGAACTGGAGGCCCAGTTCCGCGGCGCGGGCTGGAACGTCGTCAAGACGCTCTGGGGCACGGCCTGGGACGAGCTGTTCCAGCTCGACACCACGGGCGCGCTCGTACGCCGCCTGCGCGAGGTACCGGACGCCCAGGTGCAGACGTACCAGACGCGCGACGCCGCCTACATCCGCGCCGACTTCTTCGGCAAGGACCCGGCGCTCGCCGAGATGGCGAAGCTGCTGAGCGACGACAAGATCCTGGAGTGCTTCCACCGCTCGCGCGGCGGGCACGAGTCCCGCAAGGTGTACGCGGCCTACAAGGCGGCGCTCGCGCACAAGGGCGCGCCGACGGTCATCCTGGCCCAGACGGTCAAGGGCTTCACCCTGGGCGAGGGCTTCGCGTCCAAGAACGCCAACCACCAGATGAAGAAGCTGACGGTGGACGAGTTCAAGCAGATGCGTGACCTGCTCGAACTCCCCATCTCCGACGCCCAGTTCGTCGACGGAGTCGTCCCCTACGGCCACCCGGGCGCCGACTCCCCCGAGGTCCGCTACCTCCAGGAGCGCCGCGCGGCCCTCGGCGGCCCGGCCCCGGCCCGCCGCACCCAGGCCCTCGCGCCCCTCCCCGCCCCCGCGGAGAAGACGTTCACGTCGTTCGACAAGGGCTCCGGCTCGCAGAACGTGGCGACGACGATGGCCTTCGTACGCCTGGTCAAGGACCTCGTCCGCGACAAGGAGACGGGCCGCCGCTGGGTGCCGATCGTGCCGGACGAGGCGCGCACCTTCGGTATGGAGTCGCTGTTCCCGTCCCTCGGGATCTACTCCCCCAAGGGCCAGACGTACGAGCCGGTCGACCGTGACCAGCTGATGTACTACAAGGAGGCCAAGGACGGCCAGATCCTCAACGAGGGGATCACCGAGGCCGGTTCCATGGCGGACTTCATCGCCGCGTCGACGTCGTACTCGACGCACGGCGAGCCGATGATCCCCTTCTACATCTTCTACTCCATGTTCGGCTGGCAGCGCACCGCCGACCAGATGTGGCAGCTCGGCGACCAGCTCGGCCGCGGCTTCCTCGTCGGCGCGACGGCCGGCCGTACGACGCTGACCGGCGAGGGCCTCCAGCACGCGGACGGCCACTCCCCGGTGATCGCCGCGACGAACCCGGCCGTGCTGTCGTACGACCCGGCCTTCGCGTACGAGGTCGCGGTGATCGTCCGTGACGGTCTGCGCCGGATGTACGGCGAGTCGGCGCCCGGCGAGGACCCGAACGTCTTCTACTACCTGACCCTCTACAACGAGCCGATCCCGCAGCCGGCGAAGCCGTCGGCGCCGGAGCTCGACGACAGAATCGTCAAGGGGCTGTACCGCTTCAACACGGCCGAGTCGGCGGGGCTTTCGCCGGCCGCCAACGCGCCGCGCATCCAGCTGCTCGGCTCCGGTACGGCGATCCACTGGACGCTGGACGCGCAGCGGCTGCTCGCCGAGGAGTGGGGCGTGGCGGCCGACGTGTGGTCGGCGACGTCCTGGACCGAGCTGCGCCGGGACGCGCTGGACGCGGACGCGGCGTTGCTGCGGGGCGAGGAGCGGGTGCCGTACGTCCGGCAGGCGCTGCAGGGTGCCGAGGGGCCGGTGCTGGCGGTGTCCGACTACATGCGTCAGGTGCCGGACCAGATCGCTCAGTGGGTCGAGCAGGACTACTCGTCGCTGGGCGCGGACGGATTCGGGCTGTCGGACACGAGGGAGGCGGCGCGGCGGTACTTCGGGGTCGACGCGGAGTCGATCGTCGTGGCGGCGTTGGCGCAGTTGGCTCGGCGGGGGGAAGTCGGGGCTGCGGCGGTGAAGGAGGCGCGGGGGCGGTACGGGTTGTAAGGGGGGTTCGCCCACCCACCCACCCGTTTCCAGTCCGTCTGCCGGGCGCCGTCGAACCCCTCGACGGCGCCCGGCACCCACCATCCCGGCCGGGGCGTCAGGCCGAGGCTGCTCCAGCTCACACCTCTTTTCCCACCCAGCCACCCGTTCACCGCCTCTGTCCAGCCCAGGCCGCACCCTTCCAGTGCTGGCCCGCCACCCCCAGCCCGTCCGGCGTTCGAGGACAAGGCCCGTTCAGGGCCGGAGGGGGATCTGGGGCGCAGCCCCCAGGAACGGGATGGGACGGGTAGGGGCGGCGGGGGCGGAACAAACCCGCCCCCCGCTCCCGGGCATCATGAACCCATGCGCGCTGCCCGCCTCATCAAAATGGTGCTGCTGCTCCAGTCCAGGCCCTCCATGACCGCCGCCGAGCTGGCCCAGGAACTGGAAGTCTCCGAGCGCACCGTCACCCGCGACGCCCAGGCACTGTCCGAGGCAGGCGTCCCCGTGTACGCCGACCGGGGGCGGGCCGGCGGATACCGCCTGATCGGCGGGTACCGGACCCGGCTCACCGGCCTGGCCCGCGGCGAGGCGGAGGCGCTGTTCCTGAGCGGAGTGCCGGGCGCCCTGCGCGAGATGGGACTGGAGGACACCGCCTCCGCGGCCCGCCTCAAGGTGTCCGCCGCCCTCCTGCCCTCCCTCCGCGACGCCCCCCGGACAGCCGCCCAGCGGTTCCACCTGGACGCGCCCGCCTGGTTCAGCGAGCCCACCGTCCCCGAGTCGCTGCCCGCTGTCGCGGACGCGGTGTGGGACGACCGTCCGATCCTGGCCCGATACCGGCGCGGCCCCGGCGAGACCGACGTGGAGCGCACGTTGGAGCCGTACGGGCTCGTCCTCAAGGCGGGCGTCTGGTATCTGTGCGCCCGCGTCACCCGGCACGACGCTCACGCGGAGAACCCCGCACCCGGGGACCCCGGGGCCGCTGGGCCCTTCCGGGTCTACCGCGTCGACCGCTTCACCTCCGTCCGGCTCTCCCACCACGTCTCCGACCACGTCACCGCCCCCGGGGAACGCTTCACCCGCGACCCCGGCTTCGACCTGCCCGCGTTCTGGGAGGAGCGGGCGGAGCAGTTCGCGCGGTCGATCCTGCGCACCGAGGTCGTCGTACGGCTCTCGGCGGAGGGGGTACGCAGACTGGGGTACGTCGTCGATCCCGTGTCCGCCCGGGACGCGCTGTCGGCCGGCGGCGAGCCCGACGAGCAGGGCCGGGTCACAGTGACACTCGCCGTGGAGTCGGCGGAGGTCGCCCATACGCAACTGGCGACGCTCGGTCCGGAGGCGGAGGTGCTGGCGCCGGCAGAACTACGGGCACGGTTCGCGCGGGACGCGCAGCGGCTGGGGGCGCTGTACTCCCCTCCCCACCCACCTCCACCAGCCGCGTAGTTCACGCGAGGCGCGAGGTAGGGAGGCCGGCGGGCCTGTACCCCGTCACCTGTTCTCCCCCGCTTTCTTTCGAGGAGGCCCCGGCGTGCACGCCGGGGGAATCGCATCCGGGTGTTCGTGACGCCGAGTCCGAGGCCGTACACCTGCACAACAAGGCCACCGGCCAGAAGGCCACGTGGGGCCCGGCTCAACTCGACATGATGCTGACCGAAGCCCGCGCCCGGATTCAAATTCCGTGTAGCTCCACGTGCGTCTCTCCCCTCCAGGCACGATGCTGTACCCGTGATGGACGAGACGGAGTTCTGGAAGCTGGTGGACGCGACCCGCGAGGCCGCCGAGGGTGACCCCGAGGATCAGGCCGACCTGCTGGTCGAGCGGTTGCTCCAGCTCGACCCGGACTCGGTGCTCGACTTCGCCCGGCATTTCGAGGCCCGTTACAACCGCGCCTACCGTTGGGACCTGTGGGGCGCCGCCCGGGTGCTGCTCGACGGGGCCGACGACGAGGCCTTCGACTTCTTCCGGTGCTGGCTGATCGGCCAGGGCCGCGAGGTCTTCGAGGGTGCCCTGCACGGCGACCCGGACTCGCTCGCCGATCTCCTGGACGACTTCGACGCGGAGATCGACGGAGACGGGGAGGAGCTGGGTTACGCGGCCGACGAGGCGTACGAACAGCTCACCGGCACCGTCACCCCGGACCTGGGCATTCCGCCCGCGTCCGCCGAACCCGAGGGCACGCCGCTCGCCCTGGAGGACGAAGGGTCGCTCGCCGACCGGTATCCCAAGCTGTGGCAGCGGTTCAAGGGCGCCTGACAGCCCCGTAGGCCGGTCGCGGCGCTCGCGCCTCAGGCCCCCGCGCCTCAGGCCGCCGTGCCGCGGCGGCGGGTCAGGTCCGAGGAGATGTACGCCTGCTGCGCGGGGTCGGCCCGTACCGCGTGGTGGTGCAGGGGAGCCCGGTTGGCCTGGTCGAGGGCGGAGGCCGTGACCGCCGCCGGGCCCAGGACGACCGTCGCCACCGCGCAGAGCACGGCCCACGGACTCCGTGCCGCCCCGGCCCAGCCGCTACCGAAAACCCTCCTGCCATGGACCTGTTCGGCCTGTTCGGTCGGCTCCAGCGGGTTCGTGTGGCTGCTGCTGCTCATGGTCCCCACCTCCGGTCAGTGCGTACGACGAAGGTAGGGCGGGGAGTTGGGGCGCATCCCTGAGTGCGCTGTGTCCTACCTGTGAGCCCCTCGGAACCTGCGGAACCCGCACGGGCGGGCGTGTGAGCCTCTTCGGCTCAGTGGCGCCCCTGCAGACGTGCGGCGGCCTCTCTGATCGCTGGGAGGCGGGCCGTGAGGGCGGCGCCGGGGCAGCTCGTCATGTAGGCGGCGTTGTGGCCGGACAGGGCGGGCAGGGTGATGGTGGTGCCGGAGGCGAAGCGGCTGAGGGAGTTGCTGGAGACCAGGCGGGCGGTGCCGCGCGGGTCGGTGTCCGAGAGGCCGAGTTTCCAGGCGGTGAGTGCGGCGATCGCGTCGGTCATGGCCTTCGGCACTGGCACGCCCGCCGTGAAGGTACCGAGGGCGGCGATGCCGGCGGTGCGATGGTTGAAGCCCTGGGTGTGGGCGCCCGTGACGGGGCGGTCGACGCCGCCCGCGCGGCCCTCGTAGATGGTGCCGCAGCGGTCGACGACGAAGTTGTAGCCGATGTCGTCCCAGTCGCGGGAGCCGGTCTGGCCCACGTACACGTAGCGGATGAGGCGGGGCGCGTCGGCGCAGTCGTAGCCGTTGGGCGAGTCGGTGTGGTGGACGAAGACGGCCACGACCCGGTCGTCGTAGCGCGGCGGTGGCTGATCGACTTCGGCGTCCCCGATCCAGGCGGTACGGGGGACGATGTGCGGCTTGGCGGCGGGGTGGGCGAGGGCCGGGCGGACCGTGGCGGGGCGGGTCGCGGCGGGGTGCGCCTGGCGTGGGGCCGTGCGGTTGTCGCCGGCCGCGCACAGGACCAGTCCGACGGCGGCGGCGATGCCGGGCAGACTGACGAGCACCACGCGGACGGCGCGCGGCACGCGCACGCGGCGGACACGCGAGCCACCCATGGACCGCAGGGACCCCATGGGCCTCACTGTGGATGCGTTCCGTTCCGCCCGCGATGTGTGGTGTGCCACTTGGTGGAACCAACGTCCCGGTCCGGGACGTTTTTACAGGTCCAGGCGCCGGATGGGCGCATGTGACTGATCGGCGACTGATCACCGGGCCCGTCCCGCGCGTACTACCGCATGTGAACGGCGTGTACCGCGTGTACGGGGGACCGAAGGGTCCAGAAGGAAGGCGGCCGGAGTGGACCTGCTCGACATCCTGCTGTTGCTGGTGATCCTCGGCTATGCCGCGTCCGGCTACCGGCGCGGCCTCGTGGCGGGCTGTGTCTCCCTGGCAGGGTTCGTGGGCGGCGCCGTCATCGGCGTGTGGGTGCTGCCGTGGATCATGGAGCTGGTGACGGCGGGGACGCCTGCGGCGACGGTGACGGCCGTGCTCACGGTGCTGGTGCCGGCCGTGGTGGGTCATGAGCTGATGGGCAGGCTCGCGCTGAAACTGCGCCACGAGCTGGACCGGGGGCCGCTGCGGGTCGCCGACGGGGTCGGCGGGGCCGTGGCCAACGCGGTCGCCGTGCTGCTGGTGTCCTGGGTGGCCGCCAGCGTCCTGGGCGCGTCCTCGTCACCGCTGGTCACGACGGCGATCCGGGACTCGGCGCTGCTGGGCACGGTGCAGGACGCGATGCCGGAGACCACCCCGACCTGGTTCTCGCGGGCCACGTCCGCGCTCACCCAGGCGGGCTTCCCGCAGGTCTTCAACCCCTTCGAGAACGAACCGGCGACGAGTGTCGCCAAGCCCTCCGGGGACAGTGTCACGGCGAGCGCGACGAACGCGGCCAAGCTGAGCACGGTCAAGATCGAGGGCGTCGCGGGCACCCAGGGCCGTGAGGGCAGCGGTTTCGTGTTCTCGGCCCGGCATGTGATGACCAACGCCCACGTGGTGGCGGGCATCGACGATCCGACCGTCCGGGTCGGCGGTGTCGGGACGGCGCACAAGGCGACGGTGGTGCTCTTCGACCCCGAGAAGGACGTGGCCGTGCTGTACGTCCCGGATCTGCGCGCGCCCGTCCTGCGCTTCGACGACAGCGCGAAGCGGGGCGACTCGGCGGTGGTCGCGGGCTATCCGCAGGACGGCGACCTGAATCTGCAGGCCGCCACGGTCGCCGACAAGGTGCGGGCGAGGGGCCAGAACATCTACAACAGCGAGACGGTGACCCGCGAGATCTACTCGATCCGCTCGACCGTCCGCCCCGGCAACTCCGGCGGCCCGCTCCTCACCACCGACGGCAAGGTGTTCGGCGTGGTCTTCGCCCGCTCCACGTCCGACAACGAGACGGGCTACGTCCTGACGGTGGACGAGGTCCGCGAGGACGCCGAACGGGCGACGGCCTCGACGAGGGCGGTGGACACGGGCGACCTGGTCACGTCCTGACTACAGCGACCGGCCCATGAGTACGTCGTCCACGAACTCCCCGTCCAGCAGGAACTCCCTGGGCTGTACGCCCTCGACGACGAAGCCCTCCGACTCGTACAGCTTGCGCGCCGGGGCGTTGTGCCCGAGGACGCGCAGCGAGAGGCGCAGGGCGCCCCGGCGGCGGCCCTCGGCCATGGCGGCCCGGATCAGCAGCCGTCCGACGCCCATGCCGCGCGCTTCGTCGGAGACGGCGAGCCCCTGGATCTGCAGGACGTGCGCGTTCGACGCGAGCGGAGTGGGCCGGGCGAGCCTGACATAGCCCACGACCCGGCCGTCCCCGGTCACGGCGACCAGGTGGTCGCCCGCGTCGGAGTTCTCGCGGAAGAACGGCGTGTACGGCGGTCTGGGCCGGGGTGTGACGGCGTGCAGGGTGGACCAGGTGGCGCGGTCGAGTCTGCCCAGGGCCTCGTCGTCCTCGGGCCGGGCGGAGCGCACGAACGGCCCGGGGCCCGCAGAACGCTTCTGGCCCTCCTGGCTCTCGTGACCGTCGTACGGCTTGTGCGGTTGCTGTGGCTCGGGCGGCATGGGGGTCACTCTAGGGCGGGGGTACGACAACGGGCCCTGGGACGGTGGCGCAGGATGGAGACATGGAACGCTCGCGAATCGCGGTGGCCGGTGCGTCCGGTCTCATCGGTACGGCCCTGGTGCGGTCCCTGACCGCCGACGGGCACGAAGTCGCCCGCCTGGTGCGGCACGCACCCCGGACGAAGGACGAGGTCCGCTGGGACCCCCAGCGGCAGACGATCGACGCGGCCGGGCTCGCGGGCTGCACCGCTGTGGTGAATCTGGCCGGGGCAGGGGTCGGCAACCGGCGCTGGACGGACGCGTACAAGCGGACGATCCGCGACAGCCGTGTCCTGGGCACGGCGACGCTCGCCGAGGCCGTCGCCTCGATGGACGAGCCGCCGCGGGTCTTCGTCAACGGCAGCGCGATGGGCTACTACGGGGAGACCGGCGAACGGACCGTGGACGAGGACGCTCCGGCCGGGGACGGCTTCCTGCCGTCGGTGTGTGTGGAGTGGGAGGCAGCCGCGGGCACCGCCCAGGAGGCGGGCGTACGGACGGTCTTCGTGCGGACCGGGCTGGTGGTGGCGAGCGGCGGCGGTGCCTGGGGCAAGCTGTTCCCCCTGTTCAAGGCGGGCCTGGGCGGGCGGATGGGCGACGGCTCCCAGTACTGGTCGTTCATCGCCCTGCACGACGAGGTGGCGGCGATCCGGCATCTCATCGACACCGACGGCCTGTCCGGGCCGTTCAACCTGACCGCGCCGCAGCCGCTCACCAACCGGGAGATCACCGCGGCGATGGGGCGTGTGCTGCACCGGCCGACGCTCTTCACGGTGCCCGCGCCCGTTCTGAAACTGGTTCTGGGCGAGATGTCCGGGGACGTGCTCGGCAGTGCGCGGGTGCTGCCGAAGCGGCTGCTGGAGTCCGGGTTCACGTTCGCGTTCCCGGAGATCGACGACGCGATCCGGGCGGCGCAGGCCTGACCCCGCCTCCGCGCCCCTGACCCACCTCCCGGATGACCGAGTGCGACCGCATGCGACCGCTGTGCGACCGTGCCCTGTTCATGCGCGACTTCCGCCTGCCGTGAGCCGCCCTACTCTCGATCCGAACTCGCTTATCTCGTAAGCCTGTTGGGGCAAGGGTGCCCTGGCCGGCCGCGTCACCGCGATCGAGGGAGGGCACGTGCTTGAGCCCGCGTACCAGGCGGACGTCGTCATCGTGGGAGCCGGGGTCGCCGGACTCGCGGCGGCCCATCGGCTGACCAGCGCAGGAGTAACGACCGCGGTCCTGGAGGCCGCCCCTTACGTCGGCGGCCGGATGGCGACCGAGAAGGTCGACGGTTTCCGCCTCGACCGGATCGGGCAGCTGCTGTCCACGTCGTATCCCGAACTGCGGCTGACCCCCGGCCTCGACACTCTCGTCCTGCGTCCCTTCGCACCCGGTGTCCTGGTGCACAGCGACGGACGCCGGCATCGCGCGGGCGCTCCGCTGGGCGGAGGGGGCGCACGGGGCGCGCTCGGCACTGTGCGCGCCCTGGCGGGCGCCCCGAGGCCGGCACGGACGGCCGGTTCTCCACGGCTGACGGCATCGGCGGGGGCGCGCACCGGCGCACAGTTCGGTGGGGCGGTGGGCGGCGTGGTCGGCGGAGCGGTCGACCAGGCCCGGCTGGGTGCCGCGCTGAGCCGGCTCGCCGGGGTCCCCCTGCAACGGCTGCTGGCCCGCCCCGAGTTGCCGGCCGCCCACGCCCTGGGCCACCGCGGCCTGCCCGCCCGTACGGTCGAGGGCTTTCTGCGTCCGCTGCTCGCCGCGCTGCTCTTCGACCCCGAGCTGTCCACGTCGAGCCGGTGCGCGGATCTCGCGCTGCGGGCGTTCGCGAGTGGCCGGCTGTGCGTGCCGGAGGGCGGCGCGGAGACCCTGCCGGAGCTGCTGTCGCGGGCGCTGCCGCCCGGCACGGTACACACCGGGGTCCGGGTCACGTCCATCGCCACGAACCTCGTGACCACCGCCGACCACGGCGAACTGCGCTGCCGGGCCGTCCTGGTGGCGACCGACGCGCGCACCGCCGCCGGTCTGCTGCCCGGCCTGCGCGTCCCCGACTTCCACCCGGTGACCGTCGTCCACCACACGGCCGACGAGGCGCCCGCGACCGGTGCGTTCCTGCTCCTTGAGGCGGACCGCGGGGGCCCGGTCGCGCACACGGCGGTGGTCAGCCGCGTGGACCCGTCCCGCTCCCCCGCCGGCCGCCCGCTGATCTCGTCGACGGTGCTGGGCGCCCCGCCGCAGGACGTGGACAGGGCCGTACGAGCCCATCTGTCCCGCCTCTACGGGGTGTCGACCGCGCGCTGGGAGACGCTCGCCGTGCACCACACCGCCGAGGCGGTGCCCGCGATGCGCCCGCCGCACGACCTGCGCCGTCCGGTACGGCTGCTGGCGGGCCTGTACGTGTGCGGCGACCACCGGGACACGAGCACCGTCCAGGGCGCCCTGCACTCCGGGCACCGGGCGGCGGCCGCGGTCCTGGCGGACCTGGGCGCGGGCCCGATGCATGTGGCGGAGCCCCTGCGAACGGCGGCGACAGCGGCAGGGGCGCGACCGGAAGCGGAAGCCGAGGCGGAAGCGGAAACGGCGGAGGAAGAGGCGGCGGCCGCGTGAGTCAGCCGAGCGCGGCGACCTTGTCGCGGTACCCCCTGACCGGTGCCGCGTCCTTGTAGGGCTCCAGGCGCCGCTCGAAGTCCCGGACGTACTCGGCCGCCCGCACCGAGCGCATCTCCGCCGCCGCGCTCGCCGCCTCGGCACCCAGCAGGCACGCCTGGTCGAGCTCGCCGAGGCCCAGCCGGGCCGAGGCGAGCACGACCAGGCAGAAGAGGCGGCTGCGCGCGAAGGCGGGGGCGCGCAGCTGGAGCGAGCGCTCCGCGTGCTGGACGGCGGCGCGGAACTGCTGGAGATCGCGATGGCAGTGCCCGAACTCGTCGGCGAGCTGGGCCTCGTCGAAGAACCTCGCCCAGTGCGGGACTTCGTCACCGGGCCGGGCCGCTTCGAGTGCCCGTTCGGCCCGGACGAGGGAGGCGGTGCAGGCCCGGACCTCGCCCAGCACCCCGTGGGCGCGCGCCTCGCACGCGTGCAGCAGGGACTGCACGACGGGCGGCGCGGTGGTGCCGACACCCTGCTGGGCCACCCTCGCGAGCTGCACGGCCTCCCGCCCGTGCCCGAGGTAGACGGCCTGGCGGCTCATGGTGGCCAGTACGTACGAGCCGTACGCCCGGTCCCCGGCCGCCTGCGCGAGCCGGAGCGCCTGGACGAAGTAGCGCTGGGCGAGGCCGTGCGCGGCGATGTCGTACGACGTCCAGCCCGCGAGCCGGGTGAGGTCGGAGGCGGCGGCGAACAGGCGGCGGCCGGTCTGCTCGCCGTAGGTGCCGCGCAGCATGGGCTCGGTCTCGTGTTCCAGGTAGCGGACGAGGGCCTGGCGTGCGTGGCCGCCCCCGTAGGCGTCGTCGAGGGTGCGGAACAGCTCGCCGACCGAGCGGAGCGCGGAGATGTCGCCTCCGGTGACCTTCTGCCCGGGTCCGCGCTCGACCTGCCCACGCTGCCGGGGTACGCCGGACCGCCCCTGCACGGGCACCCGTACGACGGGCTGGTCGCCGCGTCCGACCCGGTCGTCGGGCCGCCCGATCAGCCAGTCCCGGCTGGGCACGACGAGCCCGGCCGGAGTGAAGGCGATCTTGCGCAGCTCGGCGTGGCTGCCTGAGTCCTTGCGCCACAGCCCGCTGACGATGTCGACGGCCTCCTCGGGGCTGGCCGCGAACTCCAGCCCCGCGTAGACGGGCGCGCAGGCGTCGAGCCCGAGATCCTGAGCGCTGAGGCGTCGCCCGAGGCGCCGGGTGAACACCTCGGCGATGAGGGCGGGGGTGGTGCCGCGGGGCTGCTGTCCCCGCAGCCAGCGGGTCACCGATGTCTTGTCGTATCTGAGATCAAGGCCGTGTTCGAGACCGAGCTGGTCCACTCGGCGGGCCAGACCCGCGTTGGAGAATCCCGCTTCTGCGATGAGCGCGGCGAGCTGTCGATTGGGAGTGCGCTGCGCGGGTCGTTCCGTCATCTGCGGTGCGGTCTCCTGCCTTCGGGCCCTCTGATGTGCCCGGATTCCTGGTGAGCAGCCCTTTTTGGCCTCGTGAACGGCGCGAATGTAGCGGAGCGTAAGCGGCCGATCGCACATTCCGCCGTACATTCATCCGATCGTGTGAGAATCGGGCGTCGGACTGACGAGCAGCGGCCGGACGTACAGTGGTTCGGGCGCGTCACGTGCCTGACAGACAGCTGCTGAGGAAGCCGCTGAAACAGCCAGGGAGGCGCCACCGTGAGTGGTGAGTTGCGGTTCGTCCGGATGGGATTCGGCGCCGACGGCGTCGAGTACGTCGACTACCAGGCGGCCTGGGACGAGCAGCGCCGGGTGCACGCGGCCCGTTTCGCGGACGAGATCCCCGACACCTGCCTGCTCCTCGAACACCACCCGGTCTACACGGCCGGCCGGCGCACCGACCCGAGCGAGCGCCCCCTGGACGGCACCCCGGTCATCGACGTGGACCGCGGCGGCAAGATCACCTGGCACGGTCCTGGCCAGCTGGTGGGCTACCCCATCCAGAAGCTGCCGCGTCCGGTGGACGTCGTGGCGCACGTACGGCGGCTGGAGGACGCGCTGATCCGTACCTGCGCGGAGTTCGGGGTGGAGACGTCCCGGGTGGAGGGGCGCAGCGGGGTGTGGGTGCTGGGCGACCCGGTCGAGCAGCGGCCGGCGTCCACGCGTGGTGGTCTCTCGCTGGATCTGGATCCCCGGCTGCACGACGACGAGTTCGACCCCCGGATGAACGGGCCCGAGTACGCGCCGTCCAACGCCGGTCAGCGGCGGGAGGACCGGAAGGTCGCGGCGATCGGGATCCGGGTGGCGAAGGGAGTCACCATGCACGGCTTCTCGCTGAACGTGAACCCGGACAACGTCTGGTTCGACCGGATCATCCCGTGCGGGATCCGGGACGCGGGGGTCACGTCGCTCGCGAACGAGCTGGGGCGGGATGTGACGGTGGGAGAGGTTCTGCCCGTGGTGGAGCGGCAGTTGCGGGATGTGCTGGAGCACGCGGAGCTGCGGGCGAGGGTGGTGGAGGGGGCTTCCGCGTAATCCCCGGAGGCTGCGCCCCCGGACGGGCTGAGATGCCCTACCCCCGGTCTCAAAGGTCGCCCGGCTCACGGGGCGGCGAGCGTACGGGCGTACCCTGGTGTACGCCGAAGAATCGAAGCTAAAGGGAGCCATCGTGTCCGCAGTCGCACCCGACGGACGCAAGATGCTGCGCCTGGAGGTCCGGAACGCCCAGACCCCCATCGAGCGCAAGCCCGAGTGGATCAAGACCCGGGCGAAAATGGGTCCCGAGTACACGAAGATGCAGAACCTCGTGAAGAGCGAGGGCCTGCACACCGTCTGCCAGGAAGCCGGCTGCCCCAATATCTACGAGTGCTGGGAGGACCGCGAGGCCACCTTCCTCATCGGCGGCGACCAGTGCACCCGGCGCTGCGACTTCTGCCAGATCGACACGGGCAAGCCCGAGGCCCTCGACCGCGACGAGCCCCGCCGTGTCGGGGAGTCCGTGGTCACGATGGACCTCAACTACGCCACCATCACCGGCGTCGCCCGCGACGACCTGGAGGACGGCGGCGCCTGGCTGTACGCCGAGACCGTGCGCCAGATCCACCAGCAGACGGAGGGGCGCGCGGAAGGCCGTACCAAGGTCGAACTGCTCGCGCCCGACTTCAACGCCGTACCGGAGCTGCTCGCCGAGGTCTTCTCCTCCCGGCCCGAGGTCTTCGCGCACAACGTCGAGACGGTCCCGCGCATCTTCAAGCGCATCCGCCCCGGCTTCCGCTACGACCGCTCGCTCAAGGTCATCACCGACGCCCGCGACTACGGTCTGGTCACGAAGTCGAACCTGATCCTCGGCATGGGCGAGACCCGCGAGGAGGTCAGCGAGGCACTGCGCCAGCTGCACGAGGCCGGTTGCGAGCTGATCACCATCACGCAGTACCTGCGTCCGACCGTCCGGCACCACCCCGTCGAGCGCTGGGTAAAGCCGCACGAGTTCGTCGAGCTGAAGGAGGAGGCCGAGCAGATCGGCTTCTCCGGGGTCATGTCCGGCCCGCTGGTGCGCTCCTCGTACCGCGCCGGCCGCCTCTACCAGATGGCCATCGAGAAGCGCGGTTCCTACATCGCCTCCCAGGCGGTCTGAGCGAGCCCCGAGCCCGGGTACGGCTGCTGACGTACCGTCACTCTTCCTGCCCAGCAAGGGTGCGGCGGAGGTGCGGCAGACGTGTGAATTCGCGCACAAGACACTACCCGCCAGTAACGGCCGATTCCGTGCGGTCCTGACCGTCCTCGCAGTTGAGGGCATACGTCAGGGCCGCATCGGCGTTTTCACCTTCCGTATCAAGGCTTCATCGGTGTTTGACCCGCAAGTCACGCCCTGGTAACACCAATCAGTGACCCTGGTTTCACACGATGTACACCCTTACCCAGAGCCGTCCCGAGGGGGGACCTCCATCATGCAGGCCGCGCCCGTTAGCGCCACGCCCATCCCGTCCTTCACCGACGCGCTGCGCGCAGTCGAGTCGTTGCTCATGGGCAACGGCCAGCGCATCGCCCGCCAGAACGCCTGGACCTCCGTCCTGGAGGACCGCCGCCGCGCCAAGGACCGGGTCGAGGCGCAGCGCGTCCTCGAACAGTCCGTGGCCGCACACCTCTGACCGCCGCTTCCCGGTTCCCCGACGACACCGCCGTCGTCGGCGCTTCCGAGGCCACGTAGACTTCACGGCATGGCGAGGAAGGAACCCGCGGCGGACGCCGCGAACCCCGGGCGACTCAAGCAGATCGCTCTTACGTACAAAATGACCCGCAAGGCCGACAAAAAAATCGGTCTTGTACTCGCGGCTGTCGGAATCAGCACCCTCGGTGTCTTCCTCGCGATCGGCTTCCTGATCGGTCACCCGATCTATCTCGGCATTCTCGGCCTTCTGCTCGCCTTCCTCGCGACGGCGATCGTGTTCGGGCGCCGGGCCGAGCGGGCGGCCTTCGGGCAGATGGAGGGCCAGCCGGGTGCCGCCGCTGCCGTGCTGGACAACATCGGCCGAGGCTGGACGACTACTCCGGCGGTGGCGATGAACCGCAGCCAGGACGTGGTGCACCGCGCGGTCGGCAAGGCCGGCATCGTGCTGGTCGCCGAGGGCAACCCGAACCGGGTGAAGAGCCTGCTGGCCGCCGAGAAGCGGAAGATGTCCCGCATCGTCGCGGACGTGCCGGTGCACGACCTGCTGGTCGGCACGGGCGAGGGCCAGATCGAGCTGAAGAAGCTCCGCACGACCATGCTGAAGCTGCCGCGCGTTCTCGCCGGCCCCCAGGTGACCGCGACCAACGACCGACTGCGGGCGATGGGCGACCTGATGAGCAACATGCCGCTGCCGAAGGGTCCGATGCCCAAGGGGATGCGCATGCCGCGCGGCGGCAAGACCCGCTGAAGCACGCGAGCGACACCTCGCACACCGCTCGTACGACGATGGGGGCGCCCGGATTCACTCCGGGCGCCCCCATCGTCGTATGTCGTCTCGTCGTATGTCGTCGTGCGAAGTCAGATCCGTACTTCCACGGTGCGGGCCAGCCGGTCGTGCAGCCCTCGGCCGTCGCGGTCCCAGATCATGGCCGGAATGGCGACGCACAGCAGGGCCGTGCGGACCAGGGCACGCAGAGGGTTCACCCGGCCGGTGTCCAGGGCGACCACGCGCAGGCCGAAGAGGCGCTTGCCCGGCGTGAAGCCGACGGTACCGACGGTCACCGCGCCCATCAGGAAGAAGATCAGCAGGGCCCAGTTGCCGGTCGCCTGGTTGTAGCCGTCGGTGAGCAGGCCGTATGCGATCAGGAGGCACAGGCCCCAGTCGACGGCCAGTGCGCCGAGGCGGCGGCCCGGGCGGGCGATCGAGCCCGGCCCCTCCTCCGGCAGACCGAGCTGTTCGCCCCGGTATCCGAAGTCGACACCGGCATCCTCCGCGGCTGCGCGCGGTCCGGAGAGCCACGAGCCGATTGCGTCCCTGTTGTCCACCCGACCACCGTACTGCTCGCGATTTTCGATACGTACAGGTGGGTCGCCCGGCCGGAGTCCGGTTAACTTGGTCGAAACAAATGGGTCATGTCTGAGAAATCACCTGTCCCTAAGGTCGGACCCAACGTGTGCCACCGCACTGGCCGCACGAACGAACTACCACCCCGGCACGGACGTCCGGGAGTAGGAGGAGCTGGATGTTCCAGAACGCCGACGACGCCAAGAAGTACATCGCGGATGAGGACGTCAAGTTCGTCGACGTCCGCTTCTGCGACCTGCCGGGTGTGATGCAGCACTTCACACTGCCGGCGTCGGCCTTCGACCCGGACGAGGAACTGGCCTTCGACGGCTCCTCGATCCGAGGATTCCAGGCCATCCACGAGTCCGACATGGCGCTCCGCGCCGACCTGTCCACGGCGCGGGTCGACCCGTTCCGCCGTGACAAGACGGTCAACATCAACTTCTTCATCCACGACCCGATCACGGGCGAGCAGTACTCCCGTGACCCGCGCAACGTGGCCAAGAAGGCCGAGGCATACCTGGCGTCGACCGGTATCGCGGACACCGCGTACTTCGGTCCCGAGGCCGAGTTCTACGTCTTCGACAGCGTGCGCTTCGCCACCGGCGCGAACGAGTCCTTCTACCACATCGACTCCGAGGCCGGCGCCTGGAACACCGGTGCGGTCGAGAACAACCGTGGCTACAAGGTCCGCTACAAGGGCGGTTACTTCCCGACCCCGCCGGTCGACCACTTCGCCGACCTGCGTGCCGAGATCTCCCTGGAGCTGGCCAACTCCGGCCTCGAGGTCGAGCGCCAGCACCACGAGGTGGGCACGGCCGGCCAGGCCGAGATCAACTACAAGTTCAACACGCTGCTCGCCGCGGCCGACGACCTCCAGCTCTTCAAGTACATCGTGAAGAACGTGGCGTGGCGCAACGGCAAGACCGCGACCTTCATGCCGAAGCCGATCTTCGGTGACAACGGCTCGGGCATGCACGTGCACCAGTCGCTGTGGACCGGCGGCCAGCCGCTCTTCTACGACGAGGCCGGTTACGCGGGCCTGTCGGACATCGCCCGCTACTACATCGGCGGCATCCTCAAGCACGCCCCGTCGCTGCTCGCGTTCACCAACCCGACGGTGAACTCGTACCACCGCCTGGTCCCGGGCTTCGAGGCGCCGATCAACATGGTGTACTCGCAGCGCAACCGTTCCGCGGCCATGCGTATCCCGATCACGGGCTCCAACCCGAAGGCCAAGCGCGTCGAGTTCCGCGCGCCCGACTCCTCCGGCAACCCGTACCTCGCCTTCTCGGCCCTGCTGCTGGCGGGCCTGGACGGCATCAAGAACAAGATCGAGCCGGCCGAGCCGATCGACAAGGACCTGTACGAGCTGGCTCCCGAGGAGCACGCGAGCGTGGCGCAGGTCCCGACCTCCCTCCCGGCGGTCCTCGACTCCCTCGAGCGCGACCACGAGTTCCTCCTCCAGGGCGACGTCTTCACGCCGGACCTGATCGAGACGTGGATCGACTTCAAGCGCACGAACGAGATCGCGCCGCTGCAGCTGCGTCCGCACCCGCACGAGTTCGAGCTGTACTTCGACGTGTGAGTCGGCCGGCGCCACCAGGCGTCCGGTAACGGTGTACGTCAGCGCCCTCGTCCCCCGTTTCCTCGGGGGCGGGGGCGTTGTCGTGTCCGACGGCCTGTCGCGAGGGTCCAGGGGGCGTTGTCAGAGAGCCGCACTATGCTGCGAAGGCCTCGCACGGGCACGGGATCTGACGGGACACGAAAGGCAACGGGGATGACGGAGAAGTCCGAACACGACGACCGTGAGCGGGAGTTCGACTTCCGATGGGCGCGCGACGCCCCGCACAAGGAGCCTTCCGCCCGGGCCCGTATGCTCGCGGCCCGCTGGAAGGAGAACCCGCCGGAGCCGGTGCCGTTCCGGGGTGAACCCGAGGGGTCGGGGCCGCGCAGATCGTCGTGGATATCGACGGCCATAGTCCTCGGCTGCGTCGGCGCGATCATCCTCCTGCTGGGGTACGCCCAGTTCCGCGCGCCGTACTAGGAGCAGCGCCGACTCCGGCGAGCCGGGTGTCGCGGGCGCGGCGGGGACGGGACGGTCGACGTGCCCGAGGGGCCCCCGCAAGCGATAATGATGGTTACTCGCACGACGATGCTCCGGTGCTGCCGCATCCGGGTCCGTCCGACCCGGCACGGCGGAACACCACATCCGCCCCCCCAGGGGCGTCGATGCCGCCCACCCCAGGAGCGGAGGAATCCACGATGTGCCGCTGGATTGCCTACTCGGGTACCCCCATCGTTCTCAGCCAGGTCCTCTTCAAGCCCGCGCACTCCTTGATCGACCAGAGCCTGCACTCCCGCATGGGGGTGGAGACGACCAATGGCGACGGCTTCGGCCTCGGCTGGTACTCCGAGGACCCCGCCGCCACTCCGGCTGTCCTGCGGGACGTGGGCCCGGCGTGGAACAACCGCAATCTGCGGGAGGTCGCCCACCACGTTCGCTCGGGTCTCTTCTTCGCCCATATCAGAGCAACGACCGGGACAGCCGTGCAGCAGTCCAACTGCCACCCCTTCCGGAACGGTCGATGGATGTGGATGCACAACGGGATGATCAACGGATTCCACCTCCTGCGGCGTGACCTCGCTCTGGCCGTTGATCCGGCCCTGTATCCCGACATCGAGGGTTCCACCGACTCCGAGCTCATGTTCTTCCTCGCCCTCACCTTCGGCCTGACAGAGGATCCTCCCGCTGCCGTGGCGCGCATGGCGGGCCTGATCGAGAGAAGGGGACACGAGCACGGCATCCAGTACCCCCTTCAGATGACCGTCGCGGTGGCCGACGGCGAACGCGTATGGGCCTTCCGCTACTCCAGCGAAGGCCACTCACGGTCGTTGTTCTTCAGCACCAGAGTGGACACCCTGCGCGCACTCCACCCGGATACCGAGTTCCTCCGTGAGGTCTCCGACGACACCCGCCTCGTCGTGTCCGAACCGCTGGGCGACCTCCCCGGCGCCTGGAACGCGGTACCCGAGAGCAGTTACGGCATCATCCAGCCGGGCCAAGACGTGATCCGCGCCTTCCAGCCCGATCTCCAAGGCGCCTCGGCCCGGGGTTGACCAGCCCGCCTGCCGCTCATGTCAGGACGATGTGCCGCGCGAGTGAGCGAGCGCTGCCCCGGGCGCGGTACTGACGGACCGGGAAGTGAGAGCCTTGTCGGAGACCTACGAGAACGCTCAAGTACCGACCCTTCACGCCGTTCCGTGCGCCGATCCTCTGGGAGACCCGTTTCTGCGCACCCGGTTCGCCCTCCCCACGAAGCCCGCCACCTTCCTGCGGCGGCAGCGGCTCGTCGACCACCTCGACCAGGCTCTCGGAACGCGGTTGACACTGCTCAACGGCGCTGCCGGGGCCGGCAAGACCCTGCTGGCCGCCGACTGGGCCGCCGAGCTGCGGTCGCCGGTCGCCTGGCTCACCGTCGAAGCGGGGGACTGGCGTCCCGGGGTGTTCTGGGCGTACGTCCTGCAGACCCTGAGCGCCTGCGGTGCAGTGGCGTCCGACGCGGTCGGGACCCCCTCGGACGCTTCCACGGTGGACCGCAAGCTGCTCGCAGCGCTCGCCGCCGAGCTGAACGATCACGGCCGGCCCGTGGTCCTCGTGCTCGACGAGTACGAGCGAGTGAACGCACCGGAGATCGCGGAGCAATTGGCGTTCGTCCTGCACCACGCCGGGCGGGGGCTGCGCCTCGTCCTCGTCACCCGCACCGAACCACTGCTTCCGTTGCACCGTTACCGGGCGGCCGGCGATCTGACGGAGATCCGCGCCGCCGAACTGGCCTTCACCCCCGAGGAGGCCGTAGAACTGCTGGAGCTGCACGGCCTGAGCCTTCCGGTCCACGCCGCGCGGGCCCTGGTGGAGCGCACCCGAGGCTGGGCCGCCGGCCTGAGCCTTTCCGCCCTGGCCGCCCGGGAGAGCGCCGACCCCGAGCTCTACTTGAAGGAGTTCGAGGCGGATCGCAGTACGGTCGCGGACTTCCTGCTGGCCGAGGTCCTCAAGGGCCAGACGCAGGAGACACAGGACCTTCTGCTGCGCGTGAGCGTCCTGGAGCGTTTCTGTCCCGATCTGGCCAACGCACTGACCCTCCGAACCGATGCCGAGCCCATTCTCGCCGGGCTGCACCACGAGAACGCGTTCGTCGAGCCTCTCGGGCACTCGTGGTACCAGCTCCATCCGCTGTTCGGGGAGATACTCCGGGCCCATCTGCGTGTGCGCCTGCCCGGGGTGGAGCCGGAACTCCACCGGCGGGCCGCGCGGTGGCTGCGTCGGTCCGGATCATTCCTGCCGGAGACACTCGCCCACAGCGCCTCCGCGGGCGATTGGGATTTCGCCGCCGGTTCCCTCATAGACGACCTGGCGATCGGCCAGCTCTTCACCGGCCTGCGCTCGGACGATCTGAACCAGTTGTTCTCCCACATGGGGCCAGATGCCAGAAGCCCCGCCACGGACCTCGTGCGCGCCGCCCACGATCTGTCCCTGTGCGACCTCGAGCGTGGTCAGGCCCGCCTGCGCCACGCCGGGGAGCGACTGGCGGAGGACACGCCCGGCCTGACGGCCGCCCGGCTGAGCTGGGCGCTGCTCGACGCACTGGCCGCCCGGCTGACCGGATGTCCCGCACGCGTCGAGAAGGCCGCTGAAGCGGCCGATGAACTGCGTCGGGAAGTCCCGGCGCATCTTCTGGACAAGCATCCCGAACTCAACGCTCTCCTGCTGACCCATCTGGGCTCGGCACGCCTGTGGGCCGGGCGTTTCGATGACGCGCGCGCTGTCCTGACCACCGTGGCCTGCAGTCCGGGCGGAGCCGCCACCGTGCTGCCCCGCGAGGAGTCGATGGGGCACCTGGCCCTCCTCGACTATCTGAACGGCTGGCTCGGCCGGGCCGAGCGCAAGGCACTGGCGTCGGTGTCCGAGACGGAGCGGGGCGGCCAGGACCAGCCGTCCGGCTGCGGCATCGGACGGCTGGTCCTGGCCGCCGTGGCTGTCGACCGCCATGAACTGGACCGGGCCCAGGCCCTCCTCGACGAGACGGCCCAGCTCCCGTCGGGAACACGCGATCCGGTGATGGCGGCGGGACGAGCCCTTGCCGAAGCTCACCTCCTGTTGGCCAGGGGCAAGACAGGCGCCGCCGTCGACAAGGCGAACCCGGCCGTCTCCACCGCTGTGGCCTCACCCTGGGCGGCAAGCCATGAGCTGCTCGTCACCTCGGCCGCCCACCTGGCGGAAGGACAGCCGGACAGGGCCGCCGAGGTGCTTCAGGAAGTCGGCGTCGACCAGCCGCTGTGTGCTGTGCAGGCCGCGGCGATCCAGCTCGCCACAGGGCATCGCGAGGCGGCCATCGACCTGCTCGACAGCATCCGCGCCGAGGGCAGGACCGGTCCGGCGGTGACCGTGCGGGCAGCGCTGGTCAGGGCTCAGGCAGCCGATGAGGCGGGAGACTCCGCCCTTGCCCGCAGACTCGTGGCACAGGCGCTCCTCGACGCCCGGCGGGAGCGGCTGCGGCGTCCGTTCCTCAATGCCGGAGCGTGGATCAGGCCCCTTCTGGCCACGGATCCGCTGCAGTCGCTGACAACGGGCTGGCTCACGCCCGGCTCGGCGCGACACGGTGAGTTGTCCCGGCCTGAGTCCTCGCCACCGCTCGTCGCGGCGGAGCTGAGCGGACGCGAGCACGACGTCCTGGAGCGGCTGGCCCGGATGATGTCGACCGAGGAGATCGCCGCCGACCTCTACGTGTCGGTGAACACGGTGAAGACCCACCTCAAGAGCGTCTATCGGAAGCTCGCGGTGAGCCGGCGAGGCGAAGCGGTGCGCCGCGCGCGGGAACTCCGACTGCTGTGAACACGCGTCGGTGCCCGTTCCTCCCCCTTGGCGGGTGAGGCACTGGGCGCGTGCTTCGGCTGCGATGGGAGGTACGGCGGGGCGTTGGCCGGGCCTACGGCCCGGCCGGCTCAACCGGCATAGCGGCCGACTCGGCGAGGTGGACACTGTGAAGCATTGGCGGGCTCTGATCGTCCTCGGCGCGGCCCAGTTCCTGATGGTGCTGGACACCGCCGTCATGAACGTCTCCATCAGCCAGCTGGTCGAGGACTTCGACACCGAGGTCACGGCCATCCAGGCCGTCATCACGCTGTACGCGCTGGTCATGGCCGCGTTCATGATCATCGGCGGCAGGTTCGGGGACATCCTGGGGCGTCGCCGTATGTTCCTTCTGGGGATGATCGTCTACGGCGTGGGGTCGGCCCTGACCGCCGTGGCGCCCACCCTGTGGGTCCTCGCGCTGGGCTGGTCCGTCATCGAGGGGCTCGGAGCCGCCATGGTGCTGCCGGCCATGGCCGCCCTCGTCGCGGAGTCTTACCACGGGCGGGACCGGGCCGTCGCCTACTCGGTCATCGGCGGGCTCGCCGGCGCCGGGATCGCGGTCGGCCCGCTGCTGGGCGGCTGGGTGACGACGTATCTGACCTGGCGACTGGTCTTCGCCGGCGAGGTTGTGGTCGTCATGGCCGTCCTGCTGTGCCGCCGGGTGATCGCGGCACCCGCCCCGACCGGCCCGCGCCCCCGGCTGGACGGGGTCGGCGCGGTCCTCTCCGCGGCCGGACTGGCGCTGGGCGTGCTCGGGGTCCTGCAGAGCAGCACCTGGGGATGGGTGCAGCCCCGCAACCCTCCCTTCACCGTCTTCGGCTTCGCTCCGACGCTGTTCGTCGTCGGCGCCGGGGTGGCTGTCCTGGCCCTCTTCCGATGGTGGGAGCGACGGCGGGACGAAGCGGGCGCCGACCCGCTCGTCCATCTGTCTCTGCTGCGCAGGCCCGTGCTGCGGTCCGGCCTGTTGACGCTGCTCAGCCAGAACCTCATCCTGCTGGGGCTGTTCTTCACCATCCCGCTGTACTTGCAGGTGGTTCAGGGGTTCGACGCCTTCGAGACGGGTCTGCGCCTGCTCCCGGTGTCCGCCACCATGCTCGTGACCTCCCTGTCCGCGTCCTCGCTGGGGCGGACGATGGGACCGCGACGGGTGGTCAGGCTGGCCCTGCTGACCCTGACGGCGGCCATCGTGTGGCTGCTGGCCACGATCGACCCGGTCATCGACGACGCCCAGTTCGCCGGAGCGATGGCCCTGCTGGGCGTGGGCATCGGCCTGCTCGCCTCGCAACTGGGCAACGTCGTCCAGTCCAGCGTCGGTGACGAGGAACGCAGCGAGGCCGGAGGGCTTCAGTTCACGGCACAGAATCTGGGCTCGGCGCTGGGCACCGCCCTCATCGGGTCGATCCTCGTCGGTGCGCTGGCCCACGCCTTCACCGCGCAGGTGGCGGACAACCCGCGCCTGTCGGAAGAGACCCGTCAGCAGGTCGGTGTCGCTCTCGAGGCCGGGATCGCCTTCGTCCCCACCGATCAGGTGCGCTCGGCGGCCGAGCAGGCCGGGTTGCCGCCGTCAGAGGTCGACGCCGTCGCGGACTCCTACTCATCCGCCCAGCTGAACGGCCTGAAGGCGGCGATCCTCGCCACCGGCGGCATCGCTCTCGCCAGTTTCCTGGTGACACCGAACCTCCCGACCGCCGCCCGGAAAACCCGTCCGCGCAGGGTCGGAGCCGACGCTCCGGCCGGGGTGACCTGATCACGCGACAAGTTCGGAGGGAGTCACCGGTGTCCAGGACCACAGCCAGGGTCGGCCCGGCCACGACCCGCAGCGCGCGCCGGGCCGAGCAGCGAGCCCGATCGGACTACACGGGCGGCGTCTACGGATCCATGCTCGCGGCCTCCGTGGTGGTCGGCGCCGGCTCCCTGGGCTCGTTCCCCCGCGTCGAGCTCGTGCTGCTTCTGCTGCTCACCGGCGTGGTGTTCTGGATCGCGCACGTCCACGCCCACCTGTTCGGGGCGCGCCTGGCGCAACACGCGCCGGACCGCCGGGGCGTGCTGCTCGTGTGCCGCGCCGAGTGGCCGGTCGTCAAGGCCGCCGTCCCGCCGGCCGCCGCGGTGGCCGTCAGTCCGCTCCTGGGCCTGGATGTGCGAGGTGCCCTCTGGCTGGCTCTCTCCGTCGCCGTGGCCGGCCAGGTGGGCTGGTCCGTGGCCGCGGCCCGGCGCGCCGGTGCGTCACGGCGGCTGTTGGCCGTCACCGCCTCGGTCAATCTGGTGCTCGGCCTGCTGATCATCTCCTTCAAGATCTTTCTGAAACATTGATCCGTGGCGTCCGCCGTCCGGCGACGGGTCACCTGTCCCGGGTGAGTCCCGAAACGGCACGGAGGCGGACGATCGCAGGGAAGGGGCGCCGTCCGCCTGTCCCGGCAAGCCCGTAGGAGGACAGCTCGTGCGCTACGAGATCCGCGTCGAGGGACATCTGTCGGAAACGATGGCCAAAGCCTTCCCTGAGCTGGGCCACGTCGTCATGTCCGGCCAGACCGTCCTGTTCGGCCCCGTTGTGGACGAGGCGCACCTGTACGGGCTGCTGGCGCGCTGCCAGTCACTGGGACTGCGTGTCGTGGAGATGCGGCAGCTGCCTGAGTGACGGGACCCGGCGATGCGCGGGACCACCGGATCGGCCTCGGGAGGGACGTACAACAGCTCAGACCCGCTCCGCCCTGATCCGGCCGGGGTGGCGGGCGGCGTCCACCGCCTCGAAGTCCCGCTCGTTCTGGTCGGCGTAGGACCTAGCGAACTCGGTGAGCGCGCGATCGAAGCGGTCGCTGCCGCCCAGGCGGGCGGCGAGGGCGACGGGATCGCCCGAGCGGGCGTGGGCCCGTACCAGGGGCGCCCCGCGCACCCGGCCGAAGAGGGCGAGCAGCCCCGGCCCCATGGTCTCCTGTCGTGCGATGCCTCGCAGTCCCACGGCCGGCGCACGTAGAAGTCCCGGCCCCGCCCGTCGGGGCCCGCGACGTGGTCCGGCCGAGGACGACACTGGGTACAGCAATCAGCCGGCCTCTCCGTCCCGCGTCCCGGCGTCGGTGCCGGAACGCGGCTCCGCCGTCGGCCCGCGGCGCTGCCGGCGCAGCCCGGCCTGGACCGCGCTCGCCAGCACCCGTGCGGCGACGCCCACGAGCAGCAGCCCTCCCACCATCTGCACCATCGTCAGCACGCGCCCGGCCTGGGAGCGCGCCGCGATGTCCCCGAAGCCGACAGTGCTGAACGTCGTCAGAGTGAAGTACAAGGCGTCCGTCCTGGTCAGCGACTCACTGAAGGAGCCCGGCGTGGAGCGGTCCAGCAGGTAGTAGGCGCCGGCGAAGAGGACCAGGAACAACGCCACTGTGGCGGCCAGGGCCTCGACGGCCTTCAGGCGCGGGTGGGGTGAGCGCGTGATGGCCCACACCTCCCACCCGAACACCAGCAGCATCCCCACCAGGCCGCACACGAGCAGCGCCGACGAGGCCACCGTGCCGTGTTCGTCCAGGGGCAGCAGGTAGTAGGCGGTGACAAGTCCGGCGGCGATGAGCACGGCGCGGGTCAGGGCGACGGCGGCCGCCCACCGGCCACCGCGGAAAGGCCGCCGGTGGGCGCCCGGTTCGGGCTGGGCGCGGGCCGTCCGGGGAGTGCTCGGATCGCTCATCTCATGTCTCTTCGTTCCGTACGGCCGAGAGGCCGAGGTGACAGGCGCCTTGGTGACTCCCACCTCACTGCCACGGCAGCTCCGAGGGATCACCCGTGGTGGGTGACCCCAGCGCCCGGTGCAGACGTGACCCTGGAGCGGCCAGGTCCCTGGCACAGCGCCCTTTCCCGTCACCGCCACATCCGGCCCTCCCGGGCCGCCTGACAACTTACGGAGGAGCCATGACCTTGCCGCGTGGTCCGGCATCGAGCACCGGACAGGAACACGAGCCCGACGGGGCAGGCCCCGGTCCCATGTCCGACTCCTCGGACGCACTCGCACGGCTCGGCCGTTCGTGGACCTGGCTCCTGGGCTCGGCCGTCGCGACGCTGGTGCCAGGCATCCTGGTACTGGTCTGGCCGGAGGAAACCCTGCACGTCCTGGCGGTCCTCATCGGCCTGCACCTGCTGGTGGCAGGGGCGTTCCGGTTCGTAGCCGTCTTCGGCCGGGAGGAGCACGGTGAACGGCTCCCGGAGCTGCTCCTGGCCGTGCTGTACGTCCTGGCCGGGGTGCTGTGCCTGCGAAACCCGCTGCAGACCATCGCCGTGCTCTCGCTGATCGTCGGCGTCCTCTGGCTCGTGTCCGGCATCCTCACCCTCTTCACGGCCATCGCCACCAAGGACCTGCCGCACCGCGGCGTCGTCCTAGGCGTCGCAGTGCTCGGCATCGTCGCGGGGATCGCGGTGCTCGCCCTGCCGACGGAGTCGGCCCGCGCCCTGACCCGGCTGCTCGGCCTGTGGCTCGTCCTGCTCGGCCTGGCCGAGACGGCGGTCGCCCTCGCGTGGCGGACCGCGCTCCGAAAGACACACTCCACGGGGCCGCACACGCCCGCCGGGACGGCCTGACACCGCACCCGCCGCTCCGGCGGGCGCGGTGGACGCGCCCGAACCTTCCGGAAGGGAGTACCCATGAACGCGGCCTCGACCCCTGATTCGCCGGACTCCGGTGGAACCGCAAAAGCGCAGCACGTCATCACTGCCGAGGAGCGGGCGGAGTACGAGCGAATGCGCCGCCACGCGTCAATGCGCCATCGGCGGTTGCGCCGGGCCGGCTCGTCGGTTCTCCTTCTGCTGGCCCTGCTGCTCGCGCCCGTGGCAGTCGTCGCGGCCTGGGTCCAGGACACCGTCTCCGACACCGGCAGATACGTGAAGACCGTCGCGCCGCTGGCGTCGGACCCGGCCGTGCAGAAGGTCGTGATCAACCGGCTCACGGACCGCGTGGTGGAGAACGTGGACGTCAAGGCGGTGACGGACTCGCTCGCCAAGGCGCTCAAGGACGCCGGGGCCAAACCCCGCATCGTGGCGGGGGCCGAGTCGCTGGAGGGTCCGCTGCGGAACGCGGTCAGGGCGGTCGTGGACCGCACCGTCACCCGTGTGATCACCAGCGATGCCTTCCAACAGGTGTGGGAGGGGGCCAACCGGCGCGCTCACGGCGCGGTGGTCGGGATGCTCACCGGTGACAGCAAGGGTGCCGTACGCGCCGAGGGCGGTGCCGTCCGACTGGACGTGGGACAGGTCGTCGACCAGGTGCGGGACCGGCTCGTCGCCGCGGGCTTCGACAAGGCGTCCGCCATCCCCAACACCGACCGGACGGTCACGCTGTTCCAGACCAAGGAGCTGGGCAAGGCGCAGGACGCGATGCGGTTGCTGGACATTCTCGGCACCTGGCTGCCCGTACTGACCGTCGTGCTCGCCGCACTCGCCGTGTGGACCGCTCCGGCACGCCGGGTGATGCTGATGATCACCGCGACGGGGGTCGGCGTGATGATGGTCGTCCTGCTCGTCGCGCTGGCCGTGGTCCGACGGGTCTATCTGGACTCGGTCCCGCCCACGGCGCTGCCCACCGACGCGGCCGCGGCGATCTACGACACGTTCGTCCGGTTCCTTCGCGACAGCACGCGCACTCTGCTGGTCGTCGCCGTGATCACCGTACTGATCGCGTACCTGTACGGTCCCGGACGCCCCGCCCGCGCGGTCCGCGCGACGGCGGAACGGGGCACGACGGCCACCGGCCAGGCGCTGAGTCGCGCCGGGGTCCCCACCGGATCCACCGGACGCTGGCTCACCGGCCACCGGGCCTGGACCACCGGTGGCGTGATCGCGGCCGGAGCGCTGGCGCTGGTGCTCTGGAACCACCCCACGGTCCCAGTGGTGACGCTCGTTCTCGTCATCGCCGTGGCCGTCCTGCTCGTCCTGGCGATCGTCGCGGCCGCCGCCGGACCGGACGACCGGGCGGCGGGCCGGGCCGGCCCGTGAGTCATGGCCGGGAAACCCGGACTCGGGCGAACGTCCCTCAGGCACACGATGTCGCTCAGGCGCAGGGCGTCCCTCAGATACACGGCCGCGCGGGTCGCGACGGGCCTGCGGTCGGGGGCCGCGGCCCGGCTGCTGTCCCGTCTGTCGGCGCTCAACCTGGTGGAGGGCTCCGTACGGCTGGCCGCGCAGGCGTTCCTCACCGCGCTCCCGCTGCTGATGACCGTCGCGGCGTTCGCCCCCGGCTGGATGCAGGACCTGCTGGCCGACTCTCTCCGCGCGGTTCTGGGAATGCGCGGCGACACCCTCGACGAGATGCGCCAGGTCTTCTCCGCGACCGGCACGACGCGAGACACCACCGGAGCGGTGGGCCTGGTGGTGACGCTCGTGTCGGCCACAGCGTTCAGCCGGGCGCTTCAGGCGGTGTGCGAGCGGTGCTGGCAACTGCCGCGCGCACCGGTGCGGGCAGCGGTCTGGCGCTGGCTGCTCTGGCCGGTCGTCTGGCTGGCCTTCCTGCTGTTCCAGGCACCGCTGCGCGGCGGGTTCGGCGCGGGATCGGTGACCGGGCTGGTGCTGTCCGTGCTCTCGGCGACGCTGCTGTGGTGGTGGTCCCAGCATCTGCTGCTGGGCGGGCGGATCGGCTGGCTGAGCCTGCTGCCAGGAGCGGTGCTGGCAGGCACCGGTACGGTCCTGCTGAGCCGGGCCGCCCGCGTGCTGGTGCCCACGGCCATGGAGCGCAGCCTGGACGAGTTCGGCCCGCTGGGCCCCGTGTTCACGTTCCTTTCCTGGCTGATCGTCGTCTTCCTGACGGCCGTCTCGGGCCTGGCCCTCGGCGAGTACGTCGCCTCCACCACCTGGTACCGGACGCTCGCCGCACCCCGCGGTGGCGGGGGCACCGACCCGTGATCCGACGGCGGAACGTGTCGCCCGGTGGCACCTGCACTGCGCGCACACTCACCCGCGCCGGGTGAGGCCCCCCGGTGATGGCCGTGGGCACGCTGAGTACCGCACCGAACTGCTGCCGGGCGAACGCCCGGGACGGAGGCCGGATATGACCGCGCACACCTACCTGGCGTACGACTTTCCCCTGCTGGGCGCCTTCTGGACCATGCTCGTGTTCTTCCTGTGGATCATGTGGTTCGTCCTGCTCTTCCGGATCATCGGCGACATCTTCCGGGACGACAAACTGAACGGCTGGGCGAAGACCGGCTGGCTGGTGTTCTGCATCCTTCTGCCCTTCCTGGGCGTGTTCGTCTATGTGATCGCCCGCGGCAAGAACATGGGCCGCCGGGAGGTCAAGCAGGCGCGTGCGCAGCAGCAGGACTTCAACGCCTACATCAGGGAAACCGCGTCCGGCGGCCCGCCCAGCAGCGTCGACGAGCTCGCCAGGCTGTCCGAGATCCACGACCACGGCGACATCACGGACGAAGAATTCCGCAGGGCGAAGGATCTGGTTCTCACCGGCCACGGTCCGGCGCAGCACTCGGGCTCTACCGCCCACACCTCCCGTGGCTGAGCATCCGCACGACACGAATCGAGGCACAGGATGACCGCGACACACACCCGGCCGGAATACACGGCGAAGCAGGAATGGGCAACCGGCCTGACGGCCTTCGCGGCCGTGATGCTCTCCCTCGTCGGCCTGCTCGACATCTTCCGGGGCATCTCGGCCGTCGCCGAGGACGACATCTTCGTCACCACGCGCAACTACGCGTTCGCGTTCGACCTGACCAGCTGGGGCTGGATCCATCTCGCGCTGGGCGCGATCGCCATCATCGTCAGCTTCGGGCTGCTCAGGACCGCGACGTGGGCGCGCGTCGTCGGAGTGGCCATCGCCGGACTCGTCATCATCGCCAACTTCCTCTCCCTGCCGTACTACCCGGTGTGGTCGGTCGTGATGATCGCGCTGTCGTTCCTCATCATCTGGGCCCTGTGCGTGGTCCCGCGCGACAACAACCTCTACGACCTCTCCGGTGAGGGCACACCACGCGACGTCTGAGGCAGTTCCGGCGCGGGAAGGTGAGTGAGGCCGACGCGTGGCCCGGGATCGTGAGAGAAGGGCCGACAGATGGGACACCACGGCGAGCACCCGAGAGCATCCGGTGAGGTGGGCGCCGCGACCGTACGCGGGAACAGTCCCGGACGGGCTCGCCTCGCCGTGTTCGCCCTCCTGGGAAGTGTGCTGGTGCCGCTCGTCGCCGCCGGTCTGCGGAGCGTGCTGTGGGCGCTGGTCGGCCTCGCCGGACTGGCGCTCGCCGCCGTCGGGGTGTGGTGGACCCTGGCACACACCGGTGTGCTCCGTGCCCTCGGGGTGGCCGTTTCGCTGCTCGCACCGGTGGCCGTCCTCGTCCTGTACGCGACGTCCGGCATACTCTGGGCGGCCTGTCTGTCCCTGGCTCTGTGGGCGCTGGCCGTCCTGACGGCGCGCAGCGCCCTGGCCCCCGGGCACGTCGCCTCCGAACAGGCGGTAGCCGAGGCGCCCCGGCATCCCTGGGTTCTCATGAACCCGCGCTCCGGTGGCGGCAAGGTGGGCCGGTTCGGCCTGGTGGAGAAGGCCCGGGCGGCCGGCTGCCAGGTGGTCCTGCTCGACGGAGTCGGCGGACACCAGGATGTCTCCGAGTTGGCCCGGCAGGCCGTCACCGAAGGGGCCGATCTGCTGGCGGTGGCGGGCGGCGACGGCACCCAGGCGCTGGTGGCCGAGGTCGCCGCGGGCCACGGCCTGCCTTTCGTGGTGATTCCCGCCGGTACCCGCAATCACTTCGCCCTCGATCTCGGCCTCGACCGCGACGATCCGGCGAAGGCGCTGGAAGCCTTGACCCACGGCGTGGAACTCCGCATCGACCTCGGGTACGCCGCGGACCGGGTCTTCGTCAACAATGCCTCGTTCGGAACGTACGCATCCGTCGTCACCGAATCCGCGTACCGCGATGCCAAAGCCCGCACGACCCTGCGAACCCTCCCCGGCCTCCTCACCGGCAAGGACGCGCCCAGACTGTGGATGCGGGCCGACCGGACGCCCATCGACGGACTTCAGGCGCTGCTCGTCAGCAACAATCCCTACGGACGTGCCGTCGACGCCGCCCGTCCGGGGCGTAGGGAGCGGCTGGACTCGGGTCTCCTGGGCGTGGTGTGCGTGCGGGTCGGCAACACCGCTCAGGCGGCGCGCATCGTGGGCGGTCCGCGCTCCGGGGGAATCGTCCGGCTGAGCGCCGGGGAAGTGGTCGTCGAGGGGGACACGGACACCCTCCCGGTCGGCATCGACGGAGAACACGTCGTTCTGCCGTCACCCGTGGTGTGCCGCAGCGCGCCCGGGGCACTCCGGGTCCGCGTGCCTCGTCGTCGCCCCCACGCACCGCGGGTCAGCGGCGGCGCAGCCGACTGGCCGCGCGTGGCACGGCTGGCGCTGGGCCGCCATTGCCGAGCCGACGACAGTTCCACCGAGGACAGGTGACACCGAGCCCCCGACGGATATGAGTGACCGGCCGGTGGCCGCCGTGCGGAAGATCGCGCGGCGGCCACCGGCCGGTGCAGGTGGGGCTGTTACAGCATGGGGTCGCTGTCCCCGCCGCCCGTGCGGGCCTGCTGCTCGCTCTGCTCCATGAGCCGGCGTGCCTTCTCCTTCAGCCGCGTACGCTCATCCGGGTCGGTGGTCCGCTCCGCGGTCTGTTCCATCTCCTGCGCCTTCTGCCGCATCTGCTGGGCACGGCCGCGGGACTCGCCTGCAACGCTCATGATCACTCCTTGGGTGATGTGGGGAGAGCGGGCCACACCAGCGAAACAGTGCCGCCGCTCCCCCGCATCTCGAATGCTCACCCACCGTTATCTCCGCGGCACCACAGTGGTCTCGTACGGCGTTTCCGGTTCCGCGTGTGCCTCGGCGTGCTGCGTCAGTCGTCCCGCCCCACGACGCACAGAGCCCAGATGACGAAGGCGTACAGCGCGATCAGGGTGAGCGACCAGAAGGGGTAGTACGGGATCGACAGGAAGTTGGCGATGATCAGCAGCCCCGCGATGCCGACCCCGAGGACCCGGGCCCACGTGGCGCGCGAGAAGAGGCCGGCGCTCACCGCCATGGCGATCACTCCGAGGACGAGCTGGATCCAGCCCCAGCTGGTCAGGTCGAACTTGAAGACGTAGTTGGGGGTGTTCACGTAGACGTCGTCCTCGGCGATCGCCATGATGCCCCGGAACAGGTCGAGGACACCGGCGATGAACAGCAGGACGGCGGCGAACGTCACCAGTCCGCCGGCACCTGCATGGGCTGTCTCCGCGTGATGACGGGGTGTGGTCGTGGCCATGACGGATTCCTCGCTTCCTGAGTGAGATGCAACGCCCAGCGCTGCACCTCCGAGCGTGCGGGGGTGCGAGGGGACGGGTGATCACCCGTGGAGGGTGAAGTCTGCGAGGCGGATCACTGACGGCCGACGGGTTGTGCCCGGCGGCACTTCGCCGGAACTCCGGGTACGAAACCCGAATCACCCGCTGCGGGCGATGCCCCTTCAGGCAGGCAGGGCTCGACTGAAGTCCCGTAGGAACAGCTTCACCACACCCGCTGAAGAAGGAGCCGGACCATGGCCGACGAAACGACCGGGACAGGCGGGGTCAGCGCCCTCGCCGAGGCGGACGCCCCCGTGTTCGAAACACTCGTCCAGATGACGCTCGACACGTTCGAGCGATCGGGGCTGGACCCGGAGACCTATCTGCTGACGCGCATCGCGGCGCTGGTGGCCATGGACGCCTCCCCCGCCTCGTACGTGCTCAACGTCGGCGCCGCCGAAGAACTCGGCGTGCCCCTGGAGAAGGTCCAGGGCGTCCTCGTGGCGGTCGCCCCCGTGGTCGGCAGCGCCCACGTGGTGTCCGCCGCCCGAAACATCGGTGAAGCCTTCGGTCTGTCCCTGCCCGACGAAGGCTGACCCCTTCCCGCACGCCGGCGTGCGGGAAGGGGTGTGACGTGCGGGAAGGGTGTGGTCTCCGCCCGGAGGCCACACCCTTCCCGCACGCCGTGTCTCCTCAGGCCGCTTCGGCGGCCACCTGACCGTTGCGGACGGCGTCGACGAGTGCCTGGTGGTCCCGCTCGTTCTGGTCGGCGTAGCACTCGGCGAACGTCACCAGTGCCCGGTCGAAGGACTCGCCGCCGCCCAGGTAGGAGGCGATGGCGATCCGGTCGCCTGACCTCGCGTGGGCGCGGGCCAGGGTCGCGCCGCAGAGCGCGCCGAAGGTGCGCATGCCGCGCGGCACCATGTCCTCGGCCACCGCGACCCCTTTCCAGTCCCGCAACTGCCGTACGTAGAAGTCCCGGCGCCGGCCGTCGAGCCCCTCGACCCGCTCCCAGCCCAGGAAGATGTCGCTGGTGGCCTGCATCAGCCGCTGTCCGGAGACGACTCTTTCGCCCTGATTGCGGTAGACGCTGCCGCCGACGTGGGGTGCCAGCACCGACTCGTCGGCCTCCTTGGCCTGCAGGAACAGGGGGTCCTCGTCGTCTTTGCCCAGCAGGAGCACGATCCAGCAGCGGGTTCCCACGCTGCCGACGCCGACCACCTTGCGCGCCATGTCGACCACCCGGTGCTGTTCCAGGAGGAAGCGCCGGTCCGACTGCACGCTGCGGCCGTAGCGCTCGATGAGCCGGCGGATCAGCTGCTCCAGCTCGCTGCGCCGGCCCTCGGACATCAGGTCCTGGAGGGGGGTGATCAGCGGTGGATCCGGGGTGATCCGGCGCCGGCCGTCCACGATGTGGGTCAGTTTGTCGAAGACCTGCTGGGTGTCGTGCGAACGGGCCTTCGTCACCGCCCGCTCCCAGCGGTCGCGGCCCCGCGCGGACAGGTCCCCCCCGAACCGCTCACGTACCCAGTCCACGTCGAACTGGGCGTACCAGACGGCCATGTTGCCGAGTCCGGCGAAGGCGCGCATGTTCTCGCGGTAGGACTGCACGGCGGCCCGTACGATCGAGGCCCGCTGCTTGGTGCTGAAGCCGTTCAGCCGGCCGGCGATCACGAAACTGGCGGCCAGGCGCTTGACGTCCCACTCCCAGGGGCCCGGCAGTGTCTCGTCGAAGTCGTTGATGTCGAACATGAGGCGGCGCTCGGGCGAGGCCAGCAGCCGGAAGTTCAGCATGTGCGCGTCGCCGCACAGCTGTGTCGTGATTCCTGTCCTGGGGGTGTCCGCGAGGTCGGAGGCCATGATGGCGGCCGCTCCCCGGTAGAAGCGGAAGGGCGACTCGGTCATCCTGCCGTAGCGGATCGGTACGAGTTCGGGCACCCGCGTCGCCGACTGCTTCTCGATGATCTCCAAGGGGTCCGGCCGCTTCGGTCCGGGGGTGAACTCGGCGTGGCTGCCACGGGGTACGCTCCCCCGCGCCGCCTTGCCGAGTGCGGCCCGCTCCTGCGGAGTGCGGTTCCGCATCGGGTATCCGTCCATGGGCTCTGGGGTCATGGTGCCGCTCCAAGGGATGGTCACCGACGCCCTGGGTACCGGGGATAGCCGTCAGAGGGGGACTGACCGCTCCGATGCCCTGCGGGCTTGCCGCGACCGGTGCCACAACCGGGGGATTCGGCCACTGTTTCCCGGAGCATGATCCGATTCCACCGAGCGACGAGAAAAAACCGGTCAAAGTACATTATATCTCTGTTCGATATGTCCAGCGGCTCGGAGCCGGGAACACCCGCCCCCCAACGGCTTCCTTGGCGATACGTCAGGGAGCGGCGGCCACACGGAAGTCGGCGATCATCGCGGAAGACGGTGAGTCGTCCGGAGCGTGCCGACGGCATCCTGGCGATGCCTGTCCGATCGCGCACGGCGGCCTGAGCCGTTGGTCGGGATGCGAGGCGACTCCCCCCGTTGGAGGGTGGAGCCATGAACCATCACCACCAACAGTCCCATCGGACGATCGACATCGACACCCGGCTCGTCATGATCGGCGCCGTGCTCACCGCGGCCGGCGCCGTGGTGGCATGCGCCGGCATGGCTATCGGGGCCTCGGCTGTCTTCACGGCAGGTCGGCGCATGCTCCGCGACATGGACGTACCCCCGGCCCAGCAGGCGGCGCAGAAGTGGCAGCGGGCCAAAGAGGCGTCCAGAGCGGGTATGCGGGCGTGGCAGTCCGCGTCCGACGCCTCGAACGGCTCACTCGACCGCTAGGACCTGTCGCCAGTCCTGGCCGGACCGCTTGGGCATTTCAACGCCGCTCGTGCGGTTGCCCCCGAAGCATCTCGGTCGGCGCGCCTGCCGGTACCGGAGGTGGGCGTGCCGTAACGGTTTCCCTTTGCCCGGCCCAGGGCAGATCGCGACCGCTTCATGGGACAGGGCGGGTGCACACTGACAGTGGGGCGAGTGCCTGACTGCGGGGTGGTACTGATGCCGAACCGAATGCGGAGCGATCGACGACTGACCGTGCGGATGACGGTCACGCTGTTTCTGCTCGGACTGCTGTACGTGGCCTTCGTCGCCGCGTTGATCGTGTTGCTGAAATCCTGGGTACTGGTCGTGGTGGTCGCGGCGGGGTTCCTCGCCGCGCAGTACTGGTTCTCCGACCGGGTCGCCCTGTTCGCGATGCGCGGGCGGGTGGTGGAGCGGGAGGAGTATCCGCAGCTGCACGGGGTGATCGACCGGCTGTGTGCGGTGGCCGACCTGCCCAAGCCCGTGGTCGCCGTGTCGGACATGGATATGCCGAACGCGTTCGCGACCGGGCGGAACGCCGATCACGCCGTGGTGTGCGTGACCACCGGGTTGCTGCGGCGACTGGAACCCGAGGAGCTGGAGGGCGTGCTCGCGCACGAGCTGTCCCATGTCGCCCACAAGGACGTCGCCGTGATCACCGTCGCGTCGTTCCTCGGCGTCATCGCCGGGCTCATCGTGCGGTTCGCGTTCTACTCGCAGCTGTTCGGCGGGGGTCGGCGGGACCAGAACACCGCCGTCGTCTTCGCGGCGGTGATGGGCGTCTCCGCGGCCGTGTACACGATCAGCTTCCTGCTGATCCGCGCCCTCTCCCGATACCGGGAACTGGCCGCCGACCGCTCGGCCGCGCTGCTCACCGGGAAGCCCTCGGCACTGGCCTCCGCGCTCACCAAGGTCTCCGGCGACATCGCGCGGATCCCGTCCAAGGACCTGCGGACCGCGCAGGCCTTCAACGCCTTCTACTTCACGCCCGCCCTCGGCAAGGAGCCGGGCCTGGCACGGTACTTCTCCACCCATCCCAGTCTGGAGCAGCGGCTCGACCAACTGGGGCGGATCTCCGGCGAGTTGGGCGAGGTGGCGGCTCCCGGGGCGGGGAACTCGTGAGCTGAGGAGCACGCATGGGGTTGCTGGACATTCTGCTGGGGCGCACCAGGCCCGTCGCGCCCGATCTCGACCGGCTCTTCGGGCTGCCGTCGGCCGCCGTCACCCTCCAGGCCGCGGCCGGCTTCACGCCCACGGGCCGGGGATCGGTGTGCTTCGCCACGGTGGAGGGCCCGGCCTTCGACGACGTACGCAAGGAGGTCCAGGCCCTCCTCGACGCGGACGCGGAGCGGACCGGGCCGCCTGTCGAGCTGGTCCGGGACGAGTACGGGTACTCGTGGCTGGTGTCGCGGCGCGGGCCCGAGGATCTCCCGGCGCTCGTAGGGGACCTGCACGCGGTCAACAGTGCGCTGGAGGCGAGTGGGTTCGGGCCGCAGTTGTTGTGTTCGGTGGTCGGGTTCGAGGACGTGGAGGGTGGGGGGCGGGATGGGGACCCTCGGCGGCTCGGGCTTGTGTATCTCTACAAGCGCGGCACCTTCTTTCCCTTCTCTCCGCTGACGGGTGGTGACGGGCGTGGTGACGGGCAACGGCGGGACAGCGCGCTGGAGTTGCAGGTGCGGGCCGCGCTCGCCGGTGATCTGCGGATCGAGCAGGACCTGAGTCGCTGGTTCCCGGTGTGGGGTGCCCCCGGCCTGTGAGACGGACCGACCGTGGTTGCTGTGCTGACGGGGGTGGGGTGAGCGGGTGGGGTGGGCTACGCCCCCAGACCCCCTGCGGCCCTGAACGGGCGTTGTCCTCAAACTCCCCCAGAGGGGGACCCCCAACGGGCTGGAAATGCGGGCCGGCGCCGGAGGGGTACCGGGGTGGGAAACAGGCGAGCGCTGCAGCGGGCTCGTCCTCAGGCGCCGGACCCGCGAGGGCACTTCGGCCTGGGCTGCAGAGGCGGCAAGGGCGGGTGGGAAAACCCCGTGCGCCGGGTGCCCTGGGATGAGTGGGCACCCGGCGGGTGTTCAGCGGGAGTAGCGCATCAGTGCTCGGACCATGTGGCACGTCGTTTCCGACGGTGGGTGGACGCCGATCAGATCCGCCGCGCTGCGGATCGTCTCGTTGCGGGCCTGGTTCGGCATGTGGACGCCGGAGTCGAGCAGGGCGATCGCGAGGCGCATCGCCTTGAGCCGGCGGTTGTGCGTGACGTACCACTCGCGGGGGCGCCCCGGCGGCAGCGGGCGCTTCTCCACGGGGGCGTACGGCAGATCGAGCAGGACCCCCCTCTTGGCGGTGGACTGGGTGGGCGACGGCTTGAGAGCGGCAGTGGGCACAGGCATCCTCCTGTCGCGGTCGGGGCGGCACCGGACCCCCCGGCGACACCCTCGAACACTGCTTCTATTCTACCGTCCGGCACTGACAATCGCCCCTGGCCACAAGGCCTTTCGGGGCGCACTCGAAAGTCTCTCGCGTACCGTTGGCCCCATGGAAATCTGGATCAACCCGGCCTGCTCCAAGTGCCGTGGAGCACTGTCGCTGCTCGATGCCGAGGGCGCCGAATACACCGTCCGCCGCTACCTGGAGGAGGTGCCCACCGAGGACGAGATCCGTGTCGTACTCGATCGGCTCGGCCTCGAACCCTGGGACATCACCCGGACCCAGGAAGCCGTCGCCAAGGAGTTGGGGGTGACGGAGTGGGGCCGGGCGGAGGAGGACCGGGAGCGGTGGGTTGCCGCTCTCGCCGCGCATCCCAAGCTCATCCAGCGGCCCATCATCACCGCCGACGACGGCAGCGCGGTGGTGGCCCGTACGGACGAGGCTGTGCGGGACGCACTGTCCCGGCGTCCAGCATCGGAGTGACGTACGTCACTCCGATGGCTCCTGTGGTCTCTGAGTGACCTCGTTCGATATCTCGTACATAGCGACGAACGCTCCCCCATCTCTTCAGGAGGCGCGCATGTCGCGCAGGAGAACTGTCAGTACGAGGAAGAAGCTGGCGCTGTTCGTAAGTGCCGCCGCTGTGGCGGCTGGTGGTGCTTTCGCCATGGCGGCCACTTCCGACGCGGCGCAGACCGCCGCCGACTCGACCGTCTGCCAGGGGCTCGCCACCGCCCTCGGCAACAACCAGAAGTTCATCGCGGACCAACGGGCCGACCCCGACGCCCAGTCGGCGGCCCGGATCGCGAACCGCGACGCGGTCGTCGCTCAGATCAAGGTGCAGCAGGAGGCGTCCGGCTGCGTGGTTGGGGAGTCGGCTCAGGACTCCCAGGTCGCGCAGCCCGCCACCCCGCCCGCCGAGCCGGCCGACCAACCCTCGTCGCCTGCCCAGACCGCCTCGCCCGCCTCGCCTGCCGCTCCGGACGCCCCCGGCGCGCGCGCCGACGGGGAGCAGGTCTGTAACGGGTCCACCGTCACCCTCTCCGGTGAGGGCGGGGACCCCGCCGCGTCCAGCAACCAGTTCCCCGCCGGGACCACGTTGCGCGTCACCAACCTGGACAACGACAAGTCCACCACGGTCGAGGTGACCTCGGTGTCGGGCAGTTGCGCTCTGCTCAACAACGCCGCCTTCGAGCAGGTCCGCGAGCCCGGCAAGTTCCTGATCCGCCGGGCGCTGATCGAGAAGGTGGGGTGAGGGTCCGGCGCTGACGCCTGCTCGGACAAGGGTCCTGTCGCTCCCGGCCAGGGGCGGCAGGACCCACCCGTTCCCCCCGCGCCGTCCTCCACACGTGAAACGCGCCACAAGAACACCAGGTAACACGGGGTTCACATTCGAGCAATGACCGGGAAATCCCCTGTTGACAGGCTCGCGGGTACCAAGAGCGGCGCCCCAGTGCCGCAGCGCCGCAGCACCCGCAAGTGCGCCTGTAGACCCACCCCGAAGGATGGTCCCGTGACCTTCAAGGCTGAGTACATCTGGATCGACGGCACCGAGCCGACGGCCAAGCTCCGCTCCAAGACCAAGATCATGGCCGACGACGCCAAGGGCGCCGAGCTGCCGATCTGGGGCTTCGACGGGTCTTCCACGAACCAGGCCGAAGGACACGCCTCGGACCGTGTGCTCAAGCCGGTCTCCTCCTACCCGGACCCGATCCGCGGCGGCGACGACATCCTCGTCATGTGCGAGGTCCTTGAGATCGACATGACGCCGCACTCGTCCAACACGCGTGCCCCGCTGGTCGAGGTCGCCACGAAGTTCGCCGCTCAGGAGCCGATCTTCGGCATCGAGCAGGAGTACACCTTCTTCGACGGTGCCCGTCCGCTCGGCTTCCCCGAGGGCGGCTTCCCGGCCCCCCAGGGCGGCTACTACTGCGGTGTCGGCGCCGACGAGATCTTCGGTCGCGAGATCGTCGAGGCCCACCTGGAGAACTGCCTCAAGGCCGGTCTCGCCATCTCCGGCATCAACGCCGAGGTCATGCCGGGTCAGTGGGAGTTCCAGGTCGGCCCGGTCTCCCCGCTGGAGGTCTCCGACCAGCTGTGGATCGCCCGCTGGCTGCTCTACCGCACCGCCGAGGACTTCGGTATCTCCGCGACGCTGGACCCGAAGCCGGTGAAGGGCGACTGGAACGGCGCCGGTGCGCACACCAACTTCTCCACGAAGGCGATGCGCGAGGGCTACGACGCGATCATCACCGCGTGCGAGTCCCTCGGTGAGGGCTCGAAGCCGCTCGACCACGTCAAGCACTACGGCGCCGGCATCGACGACCGTCTCACCGGTCTGCACGAGACCGCCCCGTGGAACGAGTACTCCTACGGCGTCTCCAACCGTGGCGCCTCGGTGCGTATCCCGTGGCAGGTCGAGAAGGACGGCAAGGGTTACATCGAGGACCGCCGCCCGAACGCGAACGTCGACCCGTACCTCGTGACGCGGCTGATCGTCGACACCTGCTGCTCCGCCCTGGAGAAGGCCGGCCAGGTCTGATCCGGAGTCCCATCCCAGATTGTGAGAAGGGGTGTCCACCGTCAGGTGGACACCCCTTCTCTGCTTCCCCCCTTCTCTGCTTCAATGGACCCATGGCCAGCTTCCAGAAGTGCATCGCGACAGGTCGCCACGACCTCGAGCCCTTCTGGCCCTCCCGCCAGCACCACGACTTCGACCGGGTGTGTTGTCGCGCGACGAACGCGTCGGCCCTCTAACACCAGCCGTACGGCCCCTCTGAAGCCGTACCTCTCGGTCTTCCGCCGACGCGCACGACGTACGTCCCCCCGACGAACTCCTCGCGCGAAAGAGCTGACCTCTCATGGCGACCACTCGTACGCTCTCCCCCCTGGCTCCCCTGTCCCCCCTCTCCGCCGGCGGTTCCGCACGGCACCGGCTGCGTGCCGTCGACCGGGACGAGGTGGTCGACGTCAGGGACTTCCTCCCGCCGGGTGCCACCTGGCTGCCCGCTCCCCCGCACACCCTTCCCACGCTGCCGGGCCAGCCGCCGATGATCGGCTACCTGGTGCTCGTACCCGCCGACCAGCAGCCGCCCGTACTGCCGTTCGCGCTCCCGGACCCCGAACTGGTGGCTGCACCGGCTCAGTTGCCCGCCGACGGCGGCCGTACCCTCGTACGCGTCGACGACGTACAGCGCACCGCCGAGGTCGACGGGCGTCCACTGGATCTCACCTACCTCGAGTTCGAGCTGCTCGCCCATCTCGTCGCCCACCCGGGCCGGGTGCACACCCGCGACCAGCTGGTCACCACGGTGTGGGGATACGGGCACGTGGGCGACGGCAGGACCGTCGACGTCCACATCGCCCGGCTGCGCCGCAAGCTCGGCGCGGAGCACCGGCAGGCGATCCAGACGGTACGGCGGGTCGGGTACAAGTACACGCCTCCGACCGCGCGCTGACCTGGCGCCCCTCTCCAGGAGGTGTCTCTGGCACCACCCCCCGGTACGGGTGTTCGAGCCCGTGACCCGGTGGGGCGCCCTCGGCGAGACTGACCGTATGGACGACGTCATCACCGCACGGGTACGAGTTCGGGTACGGGCACGAGTTCGGGTTCGGGTTCGGGTTCGGGTTCGTTCCGTCGTGGTCGCCGGGGGGCGGTCGCTGCTGCTCGCCTTCGCCTCGCTCGCCGGCTCGACGCTGCTGTTCGTCCTCTCCCTCACGGACGGGACGTACGTCGGCTGGTGGTACGGCTTCGTGCCGGTCGGCGGGCAGGGCAGCGCGCTCGCCGCCGGCGCCCTCGGGGCCGTCCTCCTCGTCGCCTCCTACTTTCTGACGCCCGCCCTCCTGCGGCTCCACTTCCTGCTCACCGGGGCCCTCCTCAGCGCCGGGCGCGGTGAACTCGCCGAGCGGGTGCGGGTGTTGACCGAGACCCGCCGGGACGCCGTCGACACCTCCGCCGCCGAACTGCGACGGATCGAGCGGGACCTCCACGACGGTGCGCAGGCGCGGCTGGTCGCCGTGGGGCTGGACCTGGGGACCGCCGAGGCGCTCATCGTGAAGAACCCCGAGAAGGCGCGGGAGTTGCTCGCGCGGGCCCGGCAGTCCTCCGTCGAGGCGCTCGCCGAGCTGCGGGACCTGGTGCACGGCATCCATCCACCGGTGCTCGCCGAGCGTGGACTGGGCGACGCGGTACGGGCGTTGGCGTTGCGGGTGCCCGTCGACACCGAGGTGACGGTCGACGTGGCCGGTGGCCGGGCGGACGCGCCCGTGGAGTCGGCGGCGTACTTCGCGGTGAGCGAGGTGCTGACCAACGCCGTCAAGCACTCCGGCGCCGAGCGGGTGTCGGCCGAACTGCGGTACGCGGACGGCTCGTTGCGGATCGCCGTCACCGACGACGGGCGGGGCGGGGCCCGGGTCGGGGGCGGGTCGGGGCTGGCCGGGGTGGAGCGGCGGCTCGGTACATTCGACGGCGTCCTGGCCGTCAGCAGTCCGGTTGGCGGTCCCACCGTGGTGACCATGGAGATTCCTTGCGAGTTGTCCTAGCCGAAGACCTGTTCCTGCTGCGCGACGGGCTGGTCCGGCTGCTGGAGGCGTACGACTTCGAGATCGCCGCGGCGGTGGAGAGCGGCCCCGAGCTGGGCCGGGCGCTCGCCGAGCTGGCACCGGACGTCGCCGATGGGGGCACCTCCCGGTTCGAGCGAAGCCGAGAACTGAGGGACGACGTACGGCTGCCGCCGACGCACACCGACGAGGGGCTGCAGTGCGCGCTGCGGGCCCGCCGGGCGCGGCCGGGGCTGCCGGTGCTGGTGCTGTCGCAGCACGTGGAGCGGCTGTACGCACGGGAGTTGCCGGCCGACGGGGACGGCGGGGTCGGCTATCTGCTCAAGGACCGGGTGTTGGACGCGGAGCAGTTCGTGGACGCCGTACGACGGGTCGCGGCGGGCGGTACCGCCATGGACCCGCAGGTGATCCAGCAGCTGCTGCTGGCGCGTGCCGGGGACGGCCGGCCGCTGGGGCGGTTGACGCCCCGGGAGCTGGAGGTGATGGAACTCATGGCTCAGGGGCGTTCGAACGCGGCGATCGCTGGGCATCTCGTTGTCACGGAGCGGGCGATCGCCAAGCACACGTCCAACATCTTCGCCAAACTCGGACTCGAGGTGTCGGACGATGACAACCGCCGCGTTCTGGCGGTACTCACCTATCTCGACCAGGGGCGCTGAAAGTACGCCATAGTCGACGATATCCGGTCCCCGCCGAACACTTGCTGTAAGAGATCGGCAACTCCCGGTATACCCGGTGGAGTTGGGGTCGAATTGTCCTACGAATCTCTCATCAATTTCTGAGGCGGCTGAACACTCCTGAGGTCCCCCTCGTAATGGATGGCGCCGCTTCACTCCTGTCGGGCGCCTCGATAGCCCCGCAAGGAAGTCAGAGGAGTTCCATGGGACGCAATGCACGTAAACGACGCTCACCACTGGCCGTTCGCGCCGTGGCCGCATCCGCGGCCCTCGCGATCGGTGGTGGTGGACTTGTCTGGGCGAATTTCTACGCCTCCGCACATGAGGAGAACGGCGCCCAGAACCAGACCAAGGCCGCTGCCGCACAGATCGCCACGATCGACTGCCCGGATGTCGGTCAGAAGCTCTCGAACGTCCCGAGCGGTGCCCGCGCCGGCGTGGACAAGGAGCTCGCGAACCTCGACAACCAGATCACCGAGGCCTACGCACGTCTCGCCTCCACTCGGCAGGCGCAGGCCGGTGACCCGGGCTTCGTGCAGAACGCGATCGTCGGTCCGCTGAAGGACAAGCGCTTCGCCGCGATCGACCGGATCCGGATCAACATCCAGCGCGCCGGTGGTTCCGGGGCCGACAACCTGGGGCAGTTCGCCCAGTGCACCGGCGTCGCGGCCGCGCCGCAGGCCAACGCCGGTCAGGCCAACAACGGCAACCAGAACAACGGTGGCCAGAACAACGGCCAGAACAACCAGGGCAACGGCCAGAACAACAACGGCCAGGGTCAGAACAACAACGGTCAGGGCCAGAACAACGGCCAGGGTCAGAACAACAACGGCCAGGGCAACGCCGGTCAGGGTCAGGGCCAGGGTCAGGGTCAGGGCAACGCCGGCAACGCCGCCGGTGGTGGCCAGGGCGGCAACGGCCCGGTGGCCGCGGACTTCGTCGACATCACCAAGGTCCAGGGCAACGCCCAGCTGGGTGTGGGCGCGAACGGGCTGCCGGCCAACGGCAACACCGGCTCGACGGGCTCCTTCACCACGAAGTGCGGCACCAACGGCAACAAGAACCACAACACGGACAACGTGATCGTGGCTCCCGGTGTCAGCAACGGTGCGCACCACCTGCACGACTACGTCGGCAACCAGAGCAACGACGCGTTCGCGAGCGACCAGAAGCTGGCGGCGGCTCAGACCAGCTGCCAGAACCAGGGCGACAAGTCGTCGTACTTCTGGCCGGTGCTGCGCCTGCAGAACGGCACGCAGGACTTCGACCAGAACAACGACGGTGGTGGCAAGGAAGGCAACGTCGGCCAGATCCTGCAGGCCTCCCAGGCGCAGATCAAGTTCGTCGGCAACAAGAAGGGCAACGTCGTCGCGATGCCGACCGCCCTGCGCATCATCACCGGTGACGCCAAGGCCTTCGTCAACGGCAACGCGAACGCCAACGTCAACTGGAGCTGCACCGGCTTCGAGAACAAGGTGCAGCTGAAGGACAAGTACCCGATCTGCCCGCAGGGCAGCGCCGTGGTCCGTACGACCGACTTCCAGAGCTGCTGGGACGGCCAGAACATCGACAGTGCGAACCACCGCACTCACGTGTCCTTCGTCCAGGCCGACGGCACCTGCGCCAACGGCTTCAAGGCGATCCCCCAGCTCCAGGTCCGTCTGGTCTACAACGTCCCGGCGCCGAAGCTGCAGAACGGCACGGTGGTGAACCCGTACGCGGTGGACACCTTCCCGGAGAACCTGCACAAGCCGATCACCGACCACAACGACTTCATCAACTTCTTCTCCCAGAACACGATGAACCAGATGGTCAACTGCATCAACACCGGCAAGAAGTGCCAGTAGATCCACCAGTGGTCCACCGTCGGTGGACCACATGAGAAAGCCGGTGGCGGGTTCTCCCGCCACCGGCTTTCTCGTTCTCGCCAGGAGGCGAGTACGGAGACAGCGCGCAGACACAGACGCGGCGGCCCGAGTGTTTCCACTCGGGCCGCCGCGGTGTGCTTCCGTCAGCCTTCGTGGCCGGCCGAGTGGGTCGCCTCGGCGCCGGCGTGGGCGCTGTGGTCGGCGCCCACCTCGGTGGTCCCACCGAGCTTGCCCTGCAGCTTCGCGATCACCTTCTCGTCACCGACCGCGGTCCACTTGCGGCCCAGGAGGTAGAAGCCGCCGTAGTCCTTGGCCCCGTTGATCCACTCACGCTGACCGCGGTCGGTGGCGTAGGTCAGGAGGAGGAACTTGCCGTAGGTGGTGGTCTTGCAGGCCGCCTGACGGAGCTCGTCCGCGTCGATCTGCATGATGGGCTCGCAGCCCGCCTCGCTCGCGATGTGCTCCAGGCTGCCGGTCGCGGCCACCGGAGTGGCGTCGATCGTCGTGGCCGCCCGGTCGCTCGCGCCACCTGAGCAGCCCGCCAGGGCCAGCGCCGCCACGGCTGTGACCGCGGCGGTCGCGAGCTTCGGTCGCGTCACCATCATCTGTTCTTCCTCCGGTCCGTTCGGCGCCGACACTACTCTCGGCCCATGCCGCGGGGAGACCCCGTCGAGGAGCCCTCGCCCTCGATACGGCTACGGGGCACCAACCACTCAATCAGTGAACGCGTGTGCGAGAGTGGGCAGGTGAACGCAGACTGGGAAGGGCGTGTGGTCGCCGCTTGGGCGACCTTCGACGACTACGACGAGGACCACGGGGCCGACTTCCGCGCGGTGATCGACACCCTCGTCGCGGAACTGCCCGCAGGCAGCCCCCTGGCCCCCTTCGAACAGGCGTGCGCCTGGGATTCGACGGGCCACTCGGACCGGGCGGAGCCGCTCTACCGCGAGGCGCTCGCGCTCGGGCTCAGCGAACAGAGCGGATACAAGGGCCGCCGTGCCAAGATCCAGCTGTCGAGTTCGCTGCGCAACCTCGGGCGGGCCGAAGAGGGCGTCAAGCTCCTCACCCCCGAACTGGACGCCCCCTCCGATGAGTTGGACGACGCCGTACGAGGGTGTCTGGCGCTGTGTCTGTCCAGCCTCGGCCGTGACCGTGAGGGCCTCTCGCTGGTCCTCGGCGCCCTCGCTCCTCATCTGCCGCGTTATCAGCGGTCGATGGCGAACTACGCCCGACTGCTGACCGAGCCCGACGCGTAACTCCTGGACGGCCAGGTGACCATCCCGCGATTCGCTCGTTCTGCTGAACGTGCAGTCACAGGATGTCGCCTTCAGCCCCACCACCGGTAACAGCGCCAAGGGCCGCCCCGTCGTCGACGTGGAGCAGGCCGAGGCCGCGCTCGTCGAGCACTACCCCCGGCTCGTCCGGCTCGCCTATCTGGTGCTGCCACCGAGCCTCGGGCTGAGCCGGCGCGTCCTGACAGCGCACGCCCTCACCCAGCGTGCGCTGCCCAGGGGACGCACGGCCACCGCCACCCTCCCGGCCCAGTCGAAGGGCCGCGCGGGCGACTCCGGCTACGCGCTCGTCCGCCTCCAAGTGCTGCGTACGGCACTCGCGGCGGGGCAGCCCTGGCGTGGGCGCTCGCTGCCGAAGCGGTCGCAGCTGCCGCCGCTGCTCCCCCACGTCTGGGGCCTGCGGCTCTTCCCGCGTTCGGGCGGCGCCGACGAACTCGCCCTGGACCAGCGGCTGTCGGGGCTCTCCGGCCCCGCCCGGGCCGCGTACGTCCTGCGCGGTCTGGAGAAGCTCCCGGACGCCGACGTACGCAGCGCCCTGGAGGCCGCCGGGGTCGACCGGCCGATCGAGGCGCTCCGCGAGGCGGACGAGGTCCCGGCGCAGTACGCGCTGCTCGACTCCGCCGAGTTCGACCCCTGTTCGCTGCAGGCGCGTCCGACCGACCTGATGCGGCGCAGGCAGCACCTGAAGGCCGCGCTCGTCGCCGCCGCGGCCGTCGCGGTGTGCGGCACGCTGCTCGGCCTGCCCGGCGACGGCTGGGCCCCGGACGGCGCCGCCGCCCCCGCGTACGCGCACAACCCGGCCGCCGAAGCCGCCCTGGATCCGGCCCAGTTGACGCTGGTGCCCGCGGCCACCTGGAAGTCCTCCGCGCGCACCGACTTCTCCGTCTGGCCCGCGCGCGGCGACCTCGTCGACGACAGCGCCCTGCTGCGGCGCGCCCTCGCCGTCTGGGCCCGCCCCGGCGAGAAGGTCCATGTCTCGGCCACCCCGGGCACCCCCTCCGGCGGCCCGGCCGGCCCGCCCCAGCTCCTGTACGCGGGCACTGTCGACACGGCCCACGTGGTGATCCTCTACGACGGTCTGCGCATCGCCCGGTACGCCGAACCGAAGGACGGCACGAGCGGCGCCGCCCTGGACTTCGCCCGCGTCGACGGCGCGACCGGCGCCGAGGCCGACGCGGTGGTGCTCGACCGGGCCGACGGCAACGTCCGCTATCTGACGGCTCCCTGGGTGCTCCGGGCGGAGATGCGGGACCTGCGCAAACCGGCGGCGGCGCCGATCGACCTGGGGCTGACCGACGGAGTGAGCGGGCCGCTGGCCAGCCCGGTCGCGCAGACCGGCGCCTGCCGGTCCTGGAACACGCTGCAGGTGACCGACGCCGGTGGGGCCCGACTGCTGAGCGACCTCGGCGAGCTGGTCCCGGCCCACCTCACCACGGGCCGCCCGGCCGCACCCCGCGAGGCGTCGGCCCCGGCGGCGCTGGCGACGTGGTCGCCCTTCGCCTGCTCCCTCGCCGCGATGCACTCCCAGGGCGTGCGCTCGGTGAACGCCTGGCAGTACGCCGAGCAGCCGCTGCCCGACGCGAGCGGCGCCGCCGACTGGGTGTGCACCCGCGCCGAGACCTGGCGGGGCGACGGCGCCCAGGTCCTGGCCCAGTTCCACACGCCGGGCGGGCAGTTCGGGGCGATCGCGGCGAAGTCCGGGACCAGCCCGGCGTGCGGTCCCCGCGACCCGAACGTCCTCGCCGGTGTGCTGTGGAAGTCGGGGGCGGGCGAGTGGTACATGCTTGCCGCCGGTACGCGGAACACGGCGTCGATCACGGCGACGGGCGGGGTGAGTTCGTCCGCACGGGGTGCCATGCTGGCGGCGAGGACTCAGCAAGGGGCTCAGGCGGGATTGAAGGGGACACTCAAGGACGGTCGGCAGATCGGCGGGCTGCGGTAGCGCCCCCAAGGGGCGCGGGGAACTGCGCGACCAGCCCCCACGCGCCCGCAGACAACCAACCACGTACCCGTGCGGAGCACCTAGCTGACACTCGCGTCAACAAGTCCGCCCGTAGGGGTTTCCCCGCAGGCTACCCATCAGTACATTGACGCCATGTCCAACCCGCCGCACATACCCCTCAAGGCGCGCAAGGTGTCCTTCTCCTGGGAGGGCACCCCGCTCCACTGGGTGCCGGGGGACCCGTTCACCTCGCACACCATCAACGTGCTGCATCTGCTGCTGCCCGCCGGGGAGCGGTGGTTCGTGCACGTGTACAAGCAGGTGTTGCCGTACATCCGGGACGAGCGGCTGCGTGCGGACGTCGTCGGGTTCATCGGGCAGGAGGCCATGCACTCCCAGGCCCACGACGAAGTCCTCCCGCATCTGCGGGAGTCGGGGCTCGATCCGACGCCGTACACCGCCCAGATCGACTGGCTCTTCGAGAAGCTGCTCGGCGACCGGTTCCTCCTGCCGGGCCGCCGGGCGCGCAGGTGGTGGCTCATGGAACGGGTCGCCGTGATCGCCGCCATCGAGCACTACACGGCGTTCCTCGGCGACTGGATACTCAACGCGTCGGAGCTGGACCGGCGCGGCGCCGATCCGACCATGCTGGACCTGCTGCGCTGGCACGGCGCCGAGGAGGTCGAGCACCGGTCGGTCGCCTTCGACCTGTTCACACATGTCGACGGGGGCTACCGGAGGCGGGTGCGGACCTGGCTGACCGGGCTGCTGGTGATGTTCTTCCTGTGGCAGCGCGGGGTGCGGTTCTTCATGGCGAACGACCCGGCGCCCAACCTCCGCAAGCCGACCTTCCGCGGTTTCCACGTGCGCGGGAAGCGAGGGCTGCTGCCGTCGACCCGGGCCATGGTGAGATCGGTGCCGCGCTATCTCGCCCGGGACTACCACCCCTCCCAGGAGGGCTCCACCGAGCAGGCCGTCGCCTATCTGGCCTCCTCCCCCGCCGCCGTCGCCGCCGACAGAGGTGCCGCCTGATGCCCCGGCCGCTGGCTCTCGCGCTCACCGCCGGGGCCGCGCTGCTCGCCCGGCGGGCCGTACGCCGCCGGATCGAGGCGGCGCCACTGTGGCCGCTGCCCGCGCTGGCGGAGCCGATCTCCGGCCGACCGCGCTCACGAGCCCTGCGGCTGACGGTCGCCGCGCACGAGACGGTCGCCGACGGCGTCGTACAACTACGCCTGGAGGGACGGGAATTGCCGGGCTGGGCGCCGGGGGCTCATCTCGATCTGGTGCTGCCGTCGGGGCTCGTTCGGCAGTACTCGCTGTGCGGGGACCCGGCGGACACCTCGGCGTACACCGTCGCCACGCGGCTGGTGCCGGACGGGCGCGGCGGCTCGCGCGAGGTGCACGAGGAGTTGCGGGCGGGCATGACGGTCGAGGTGCGCGGCCCGCGCAACCGTTTCCCGCTCACCCCGGCACCTGCGTACGTCTTCGTGGCCGGCGGTATCGGTATCACCCCGATCCTGCCGATGCTCCGGGCGGTGCATGCCCGACCCGGCCTGGAATGGCGGCTGTTGTACGGGGGGCGCAGTCGGGCCTCGATGCCCTACCTCACCGAGATCGAGAAGCTGGGCGCGGACTCCGGAGCGGGACGCGTCACCGTCGCCGCCGAGGACGAGGACGGGCTGCCCGACCTCGACGCGCTGTTCGCGGGCGTGGCGGCGGAACTGCCCGAGGGGACCGCCGTCCACTGCTGCGGTCCCGAGGCGTTGACGGCGGCGGTCGAGGCCCGGATTCCCGAGGGTGCCGTGCTGTATCTGGAGCGCTTCAGCCCGCGTACGTCGACCGGGGGCAACCAGTCCTTCGAGGTCGAACTGCGGCGCAGTGGGCGGGCGTTGACGGTGGCGGCCGACTCGACCGTGCTGGCCGCCGTACGGGCGGAGCTGCCGGACACCGCGTACTCGTGCGAGCAGGGGTTCTGCGGGACGTGCCAACAGCGCGTGCTGGGAGGGGAAGTGGACCATCGCGACGAGTTGCTGACCGATGCCGAGCGGGCGGACTCGATGCTGATCTGTGTGTCACGGGCACGACGGGGTCCACTTGTGCTGGATTTGTGAACATCCTCGGTCGGACCCGTCCGTTGCGGGCCGTATCCGATCGGTAAGGTGTTCGCATGACAACCGGGGTTCGCCGCAGAATGGGAGTCGAGGAACGCCGGCAGCAGTTGATCGGCGTCGCCCTCGAACTGTTCAGCCGCCGCTCGCCCGACGAGGTCTCCATCGATGAGATCGCGTCGGCCGCGGGCATCTCGCGCCCATTGGTCTACCACTACTTCCCCGGCAAACTCAGCCTGTACGAGGCCGCGTTGAAGCGGGCGTCGGACGACCTGGCGGGCCGGTTCGTGGAGCCGCACGAGGGTCCGCTGGGGTCGCGGCTGCTGCGGGTGATGCGCCGGTTCTTCGACTTCGTCGACGAACACGGGCCCGGATTCGCGGCGTTGATGCGCGGCGGCCCGGCGGTGTCCGCGGACGAGGTGCGTTCGGGCAGCTCATCGGCGACGAACGCGCTCATCGACGCCGTACGGCAGGCCGCGTACGTCCAGATACTGTCGCATCTGGACCTGACCGTCGAAGAGGCGCCCGCCCGCCTGGAGTTGGTCATCCGGACGTGGATATCGCTCGTCGAGTCGACCGCGCTGATCTGGCTGGACGGGCGGCGCGTGCCGCGAGCCGAGCTGGAGGCGCAGCTCGTGCACGACTTCGCGGCGCTGGCCGCCGTGAGCGCCGCCTATGACGAGGAGATGGCCGCACTGCTCCGCCGGATGCTCAAACAGGAGCCCACCGACGGGCCGTTCAGCGACCTGATCGCACGGCTCATCTCACTCGCGTCCTAGGCGAATCCGTCCGGCAACCGGGCTCAGTTGTCGAACTTCCGGTAGGAGTCGTCGAGTTCGCGGACCTCGACCGAGGCGTGCAGGGCGAGTCCCTCGACAGGCTTCACATGGGTGCGTACCAACTCCAGTACGGCTTCCGTCAGTTGGTTCTTCGTCTCGACCGAGCGGCCGGTGAGCATGCCGATCCAGACGTGCACGATCGCGTGACCGTCGCTGTCCGCGCCGACCGTCGCGTCCTCGGTGCGGCGGAACTGCGTCTTGCACGCCTCGGACTTCGCCTTCGCCGTGGCGACGACCTCCTCGTGCAGCGCCAGCGCGAACGCGCGCCGGTCGAAGGCCTCGGTCAGCGGACTCGAGTAGTCGACGGTGATCTGCGGCATGGATCAAACCCCTGTTCTATGACGGCACGGTGGTCTCACCCTAGCCGCAGCCACCACCAGCGGCCTCCGGCCGACGGCCTCTGACCAGCGGGCTCCAGTCCAGCGGGTCTCCGGGACGGCGGGGCTCCGGGACGGCGAAGGCCCCGGCCCGGCGCGGGCCCCGGCCCAGCGGGGGCGCGGCCCGGCCCGGCGGGGGTTCCGGCCCAGCGGGGGCGCGGCCCGGCCCGGCGGGGGTTCCGGCCCAGCGGGCCGCTAGTCGGCGAGCCGTAGCGCCAGCATCGCGATGTCGTCCTCCCGGTCGTGGCCGAAGGAGACCAGCAGCGTGTCGCACAGGGCGTCCAGGCCGGGCAGCGCGCCGGAGGCTGCCGCGCGGAGGTGTTCCAGGGAGTCCGCGAGGTCGGTGCCCCGGGTCTCGATCAGGCCGTCGGTGATCATGAGGAGCCGGTCGGTGGGTTCGAGGAACAGCTCGGTGGGCGGCGGATGGGCGAGGCCCACGCCGAGCAGCGGGCCCTCGGCCTTGGCGTAGTCGGCGCTGTTGGTGTCGCGGATGATCAGCGGCGGGATGTGACCGGCGTTGGCGATCAGGGTGCGCCCGTTGCCCGGTTCCACGTGGACCAGACAGACAGTGGCCGTGACCTCGGGGTGGTAGCGCTGGAGCATCCGGTCGAGGCGCTCGGCGAGCACGGCCGGGTCGCTCTCCTCGACGCAGTATGCACGCAGCGCGTGCCGGATCTCGACCATGACGGTGGCCGCTTCCAGCGAGTGCCCGACGACGTCGCCGACCGCGGTGAGCACACCGTCGGCGGTGCGCAGGGCGGCGTAGAAGTCGCCGCCGATCTCGGCGTCCCGGGATGCGGGCACGTACCGGACCACGACGTCGATGCCGGGCAGTTCGGGCAGCCTGTCGGGGCGGGGCAGGAAGCTGTGCTGGAGGGTGAGGGCGACATGCCGCTCGACCTGGTACATGAGCAGCGGCTCGGCGGCGAGCACGGTGGCCTGGGCGAGCCGGGCCACCAGGGACTCGTTCTCGGGGCTCACCCTGCGCTGCCCGCGGGTGGGCGTGGCCAGGCACACCGAGGCCCTGCCGTCCTCGGTGGGGATCAGCACGAGGCGGGCGTCGTGCTCCATGCCCGGCCGGAAGAACCCGGCGGGCCACAGCGGCGCGGGCACCGTGGTGATCTGCACCCCGCTGTGCCCCCGGGTGAGCCGCCGGAGCAGTCCCGCCACGGCGCGGTGGGCGCCCTCGTCCGGCATGGCGAGCGAGGTGCGGTCACGGGAGGTGGCGCGGTACAGCTCGTCGTCAGGGCCGAGGAAGAACACGGCGGCGGGCGAGCCGGTGAGCCGCGCGGCGCCCTCGGCGGCGGCGTCGGCGAGTTCCTGCAGGGAGCGGGCCGCCTGGATGGTGAAGATCGTCTCCGACAGCCGGGTCAACCGCCGCGCCAGTGCCTGGTCGCCGGCCCGCAGCCGCGCGGCGCGCACCGCGGCCCGCAGTACCGCGTCGATCTCCCCGGGCTCGGCGGGCACCGTCAAAAACGCCTCCCCGCCCGCGTCCAGCCCGTCGCAGCGGTCACCCGGCGACACGGAGGAGGCCGAGAAGTGCACGACGGGCAGCCCGGCCATGTGTGGTCGGGTCTTGATCCGGCGACACAGCGCGAACCCGCCCATGCCGGTCAGGTTCACGTCGATGAGGGCCACGTCGGGCAGGACGCCCTTGCGCAGCCGTACGTCGAGTTCGGCGAGCGCCTCGTGGCCGCCGGCGACCGGGACGACCTGGTAACCGGCACGGCGGAGCAGGGCACTCATCGCGTGTCGGCTGGGCGCGCTGCCGTCCGCGACCAGCACGGTGGTGTCCGTCCACTTGCCGTTGCCGTCCATCCTGCCGCCCTTGGACACACCGGTGGGGCAGACCGGATCCGGGTCTGCCCCACCACGATATGCGCTTGTCAGGAGGTACGGGAGAATACGGCGACGGTTCTCCCCGGAACGGCGAACGTGCCCGAATCCCGTTCGTACGTGGCTGACTTGACGACCGAGTCCGCTCCCGCCCGCAGGACGGGGTGCAGCGCGTACGAGGTCCCGGGCCAGCGAGCCGATCCGCCGCAGCACTTCGGCAAGGAAGTGAGTTTGCGGGCCATCTGGCGAAAGTGGCTCACGGAGGGTGTCCTGGACGCCATCGTCAAGGCTCTGGGCGACTACGAGGGCACCGAGATCGACGAGTCCCGCTGGCTGCCGGAGATGAGGATTCGCGGTGTCCTGGAAAGTCCCGTGGACACAGATGCACGACGAGGCTGATCTCGGAGCGTGGTTCGGGCGACCGAACAGGAGTCGGTGACGGACCACCCGCCCGTGGTGCAGTCACCTTCAACTCGTGAGAGAGCTGTCGATTTCGAGTTTCACCGATCGCGCTGTGAAAGCCCGAACGGTCAGCGTAGAACGGCCGTTACCGAAGGTCGGCCCGAGGTCGGCGTTCGATGCGCTGGAGCCATACACATGGTCGAGCCCGCCGCCGATCTGCACACCCGTCGCTGCCAACACAGCCCCGTTCACCGCCCGTTGGGAGGCGACGAGCTGGCCGCGCAGGGCCTCACGGACCCGGTCGCGGTCACGCGGGTCGACAGACCAGGCGGTGTACGAGGCCAGGTGCGGGAACTTCGCCTTCTGGGCGTCGGTGAGGGCGGACTTGGTGAGGCGGAGCCAGCGCTCGTCGGTGCTGGTGAGCACGCCGTCCTTCGCCGTGATCGAGCCGGTGCGGGAGTACAGCAACTGGGTGGAAGCGGCGGTGTCGTCGCCGTTCCAGACGACGGTGTCCCGGTCGATCCAGACGGCCTTGGAGGTGGTCAGGTCGAGGTCGGCGGCACTGCCCGCGGGCTGCGGAAGCAGGTACTTCTCCTGGCCGTTCAGGAGCCAGACCTCGTGGCCGTCGGCCTTGAGGTCGAGGGCCTGGTCGGTGGGGAGGTCCTTCTCGTCGCCCTTGTGGAGGATGTAACTGAGGCTGGTGGCACCGTCGTTGAGTGGTACCTCGTAGACGGCGCCGTAGGCGTCGGTCCGCACCGGCTCGAGAGGGTTGGACCAGTCGGTGGGGTTCGCGGCGCCGGACCACACGTGCAGACCCCAGCCGTCGTAGTTCCCGTCGGCGCGGTGGTAGTGGAGGACCGCCTTGGTGGTGTCCTGGTCGGGATAGTCGGCGGTGGGCTTCTGGGTCAGTACGGCTTCCTTGCCCTGCTCGACCCAGATCTCGCCGGTCTTCGTGACGTCGATCGAGCGGTCGGCGGAGACGTCCTTGTTGCCGTCCTTGTCGATGACGAGGTAACTGACGTCGGAGGCACCGGGCTTCAGCTTGACGTAGGCGAAGGCGCCGTACGCGTCCCGCCCGACGAAGTCGTGACCCTCGGGCCAGGTCGTGCTCTCGCCGTCGGCGAGGTCGCCCCAGGCGTACAGGCGCCAGTCGGTGTAGTCGCCGCCCGCGCGCTTGTAGTGCACGATCGCGTAGTCGCGCGAGGAGGCCGTGGGGACCTCGGGGGCGGGCGGGGCGCCCGTGGTGGAGGTCGCCATGGCACTCGCTGTACGTCCGGCGCGGTCGACCACAACTGCCTTGTAGTGCAAGGGCGTTCCAGGGGCGACGTCCTTGGCGATGGTCTGGGTGACTCGGTAGGGCGCGTGGTCGGCGGAGCCGAGGGGCTGCCATGCGCTGTTGCCGACCTGGACGGCGAAGACGACGCGGTTCAGCTGTCCGCCGTCCACGTCGGCGGTGATGTCGACGGTGCCGGTGGCTCCGGCGGGCGGGGGTGTGAGGGTGAGGGACGGCCTGGTGGTGGGCGCGGGGAGCTTGCCGGCGGCCTTGAGGACGATGGCGGAGCCGGCCGGGACGGTGACGGTGATCTTCTTGTCGGTGCCGCTGGTCACCTTGGCGTGGGTGCCGTAGATCCCGCTGAAGGCCATGTCGGCGGAGCCGGTGGGGATGCTCGCCGGCTCCGCGTCGTGCGCGTTGTTGAAGGCGACGACGTACTCGATGCCGGACCGGGCGTCGGTGCGGGAGAAGGCGTAGACGCCGGGGCCGTCGGCCGCATAGCGCTCGGTCTGGACGCCGTCGGCCAGGGCGGGGTTGGTCTTGCGGAGCTTGGCGAGAGCACTGATCTGCTGGTAGAGCGGTGCTCGCGTGTCGTAGGCGTCGCTCGCGTGGGTGCGGTCCGTGCCGAGTTCGTCGTCGTCGAGGTAGTCGGTGACCTTCGAGGCGAACATGGTCTGGCGGGCGTCCTTGTCGCCGCCCGCGCCGGTGTAGCCCTGTTCGTCGCCGTAGTAGACGACGGGGTTGCCCCGGCTGAGGAACATCAGTTCGTTGGCGAGCCTGTCCTTGGCGAGGAGTTCGGCGTCGGTGGCCTTCGGGTCGTCCTGTCGCAGGAAGGTCCCGATGCGGCCCATGTCGTGGTTGCCGAGGAAGGTGACCTGCTCGTAGGCGTTGGCCTTGTCGGTCGTGTACTTGTAGTCGTCGCCGAAGACCGACGCGAGCTTCTGGGCGCTGCCGCCCTGGGAGGCGTACGCGCGGGCCGCGTCCTGGAAGGGGAAGTCGAGCGTGGAGTCGAGGCGGCCCTGGGTGACGTACGGGGAGGTCACGGAGGTGTCGGCGGAGTAGACCTCGCCGAACATGAAGAAGTCGTCGCGGCCGTGCCGAGCCGCGTACGTGTCCAGTGCCGTGGCCCACTGGGTCCAGAACTCCATGTTGACGTGCTTCACGGTGTCGATCCGGAAGCCGTCGATGTCGAAGTCCCGTACCCACTTCTCGTAGATCTTCTCCATCCCGGAGACGACCTCGGGGCGCTCGGTCCACAGGTCGTCGAGGCCGACGAAGTCGCCGTAGGTGGCGGACTCGCCGGCCCAGGTGGAGTCGCCCCGGTTGTGGTACATCGTCGGGTCGTTGAGCCAGGACGGGACCTTGGCGTTCTTCTTCGCGGCGGGGACGACGGGCGTACGCGGGAAGGAGTCGGCGTCGACCGACGGGAAGCCCTTCTTCCCGACCGCGTGGCCCTTCCCGTCCGCGTAGTCGGCGTCGTCGAAGGGCTCGCCGTCCTTGGTGAGGTACGGGAAGGCGCCCTTGGAGAGGTAGTCGTAGGACTTCTGTTCGTAGTCGACGACGTCGGCGGTGTGGTTGGTGATGACGTCGAAGAAGACCTTCATTCCCTTGGTGTGGGCCTTGGAGATGAGGGTTTCGAGGTCCTGGTTGGTGCCGAAGTGCGGGTCGACCTGGGTGAAGTCGGTGATCCAGTAGCCGTGGTAGCCGGCGGAGGCGTCCGCACCGGTTCCTTGCACGGGCGCGTTCTTGAAGATCGGGGCCAGCCAGATGGCGGTGGTGCCGAGGCCCTTGATGTAGTCCAGCCTGGTGGTGAGGCCCTTGAGGTCGCCGCCCTGGTAGAAGCCCTTGTCGGTGGGGTCGTAGCCGGTGGCGAGGCGTGAACCGGTGAGTCCGCCACGGTCGTTGGCGGTGCTGCCGTTGGCGAAACGGTCCGGGAGGACGAAGTAGAACTGCTCGCGGGTGGCGTCGTGCCGGGCCGGTTCGGCGGCGAGCTTCCTGTCGGACGGCGGTGGAGGCGGGGGTGGGGCGCCCGCCCCGACGGCCGGCGGCTGGACGAGCGCTGCGGCCAACGCGGTCACGGTGACCGCAGCGACCCGGCCTGCACGGGTAATACGGGTGGTGCGGGCAGTACGACGCCTCGGCGGCGCCGACCATCTCGGTATCACGGACGTGGACTCCTTGCGATCGCGGCTCTTGCGGGTCCGACCCCGCGCGACCGTATCGCCGAGGAAACGCTTACAGCAAGAGTCCTGAAACCACTGGAAAGAACTTTCAGCAGCTCGACTTGCCCGCGTAGATCGCCAGGGCCGTGTTCGCGCCCAGCGTCGCGGTGAACTGACCGCTCGAATTCACGGTCACCGACGTGTTGCTCTGCACGTTGCAGTACGTCCCGGCGGCCAGCGAGGTCTGGTAGGTCCGGCTCAGACCGCTCGACTCGTGGTTGATGGCGACGAAGCCCTTGGCACCCCGTCCGAAGGCGATGGCGTCGCCCCCGTTGTCCCACCAGTTGCTGACGGACTCGCCGCGTACGGCGTTACGGAAGGCGACCATGCGCAGGATCTCCGGCCAGGCGTGCTGGCACTTCCAGCCGTTCTGCCAACAGTCGTTGACCGTACCGCCGTTGGGCGGCCCGGCGTCCGTGTCGGAGAACTCGTAGCCCGAGTTGATGTCCGGGGCGCCGTACGGGTACGCGAGCATGAAGACGTTGGCGAGCGTGTAGTTGGCGTTGTCCCTGTAGCTGAGGGTGGAGCCGTTGCGCTCGGTGTCGTGGTTGTCGACGAAGACACCGGAGACCGAGTTGCTCATGTACCCCCAGCCCTCGCCGTAGTTCTTCAGGTAGGCGAGGTTCTCGTTGTTGAAGACGCGCTTGAGGTCGAAGGCGTAACGGAACTCCTGGACATCGCCGTTGCCCGTGTACTCGGTGGGCTGGACTGCCTCGCCGCTGCCGTAGATGGCCTCCTGCTTCCAGTACACCGTCGGGTTGCTCAGCCGGGACTTGATGTTGGCGAGGTCGGCGGCGGCCATGTGCTTCGCCGCGTCGATCCGGAAGCCGTCGACGCCGTAGCCGAGGAGCGTGTTCATATACCCGGCGATGGCGGAACGGACGTAGTCCTCACCCGTGTCCAGGTCGGCGAGGCCGACGAGTTCGCAGTGCTGGACGTTCGAGCGGTCCTGGTAGTTGTTGATCGTCGAGGTGCAGTCGTCGAAGTCGGACGAGGAGTACAGACCGGGGTAGTTGTACTTGCTGTACGACGAACCGCCGGTGCCGGTGCCGCTGCCCGCCGACATGTGGTTGACGACGGTGTCGACGACGACCTTGACGCCGGCGGCGTGACACGTGTCGACCATGCTCTTGAACCCGGTGGCGTCGCCGAGGCGGCCGGCGATCCGGTAGCTGACGGGCTGGTACGAGGTCCACCACTGCGAGCCCTGTATGTGCTCGGCGGGCGGGGAGACCTGTACGAAGCCGTAGCCGGCGGGGCCGAGGGTGCGGGTGCACTCCTTGGCGACCGAGGCGAAGTTCCACTCGAAGAGGACGGCGGTGACGTCCTTGGTGCCGGGCGGGGAGGCAACGGCGGCGCCCGGCAGGACGGCGAGCGCGATCGACGCGCCCGCGACGAGGGCAAGCGTGCTGGAGAGGGTTCTGCTGGCCATGTGGGGTCCTTCTCCGTTGAAGGTCCAGGCAAGATTCCTTGCGGATTCTTGCAGCAACATGACTGAAAACTTTCAGTCGACCAGAAGGTACGAGTCCACTTGTCAGACGGTCAACCCTTGAGGCACACCCTCTGCACGCGCACGAGATCTCTTCACACAGTGGGGTGTCGAGCCCCGAGGGCGGGGATCCCGGATGCACGGATACACCGATACCGGGGCGCCGTTGACGAGTGGCGAACCAGGTGACGCCGTTCCCGCTGGATCGCCCTCGACGCGGCCGGGCCGACGCCCACCCCGATCCGATGCGGCCGTTTCGGCAGTGAGGCCGGCCCCGAAGCCAGGGGCTGCAGGGCCGGCCTCTGCCTCAGCGCGTCATTGGACGCGGGACGCACGAGGCAGACGCGACGCCGAGGCGAGGAAGAAGATGCCTCCGAGCACCGCGTACCCGGCGAGAGGGACCAGGGAGGGGCTGTCCTGCGCGGCGGCTCGAACGAAGTTCGCGCCGGCGAGCACGGAGATGCCACCACTGATGATCATCGCCCACTGGCCGCCCATCGGCCGGCGGGCAATGCCTACGACCAGCTGGACCAGCCCGGAGAGGACCGCCCACGCGCCCCAGACTCGCAGTACCGCGGCGATACCCGAGCCGCCGGCGACCGCCACGCCGACGGCGGCGACCGAGCTGACGGCGATGTTGGTGTAGAGGCCCTTGAGTGGGCCACGAGTGTGGGCCGACCTGGCGTCGACGACGGCTGCGGCCACGTCGAAGACCGGATACAGGAACAGCAGCGCCTTGACGCCGAAGGTGAGGTCCGGGCCGGACAGCACCAGGAGGGTTGCCCAAACGGCGGCGAACACGAATCGGGTGACATACAGCCGACGCAGGACGGGCGGAGCGCCCGTGTGCGCGGCGGAGGCGACGGCGGCCATGAGTTCTCCTGTGAACACTGGAAGATAGAACGGTCTTTCTTGTTTCAGGCTTGCACATGACTCGCCAGCAAGCAAGAGAGAGCGTTCTACCTGCTACCGTGGTCGGCATGAAGACGACGCAAGGTGGTGCAAGCTCCGGGAGGAAGGTGTCCGAGGCTCGACAGCGCCTCCTGAGGACGGCTGGGCAGCTGTTCTACGCGGAAGGCATCCATCAAGTGGGTGTCGACCGTCTGGTCGCCGAATCGAAGATCACCAACGCCACCTTCTACCGGCACTTTCGCAGCAAGGAGGAGCTTGCGGTCGCCTACATCACCGGCGTCGACGAGGCGATCCGAGCCCAGATCGATGCCCTCGCGGCTGCGGAGCTGTCGGCCGTCGAGATTCTGGGCGGCATCGGCGTGTCGCTGGTCGACCAGATGCGTTCGCCCGGCTACCGAGGCTGCGCCTTCGTCAACGCCGCAGCCGAGTTCCCCGATCCGGACCACCCGGTACACCGCGCCGTCGTGCGACACCGCAGGTGGTACCTGGAGACGGTCACCTCGCTGTTCGCCGCCATCACGACCGCCGAGGCAGAGCATGCCGGCCGTCACTTCGTCATGATCCGCGACGGCGCGATGAGCGCCGGCTACCTCGAAGACCCCCTCTCGGCCGGCGAGACACTGCTGCGCGGCATCGAGGGGCTCCTGCGAATCCACGCCGCCCGCGGACAGGACGAACCCACCCCGCCCGTTTCCCGCACTCCCCTGCAGGCCACAGGCCTTCCCGGCGTCGAATGCGGTCCGCCCGGCGCTGCGGTCGGCAATGGCCTGATGCCGACGTAGCCGGCGGAAGGGCCACAGTCGCGGCTGTCCGGGGCCGCGTCGCGACCCACGGCTCGGCTGCCGAAACCGCCCCCCGGCATCGTGCCGGGGGGCGGTTCGCGGGCAGGGGCGTCCCTGGGTGGGTCAGTTCACGCCGATGGCGTCCAGCATCGCTGCTTCGATGTGGTCGGCTGCGTTGCGGTGGCCGAGGGCGTTGGGGTGGACGAGGGACATCTGGGCTGGGGGACTGATGATGCCTTCCACCCATTTGCCGCTGTCACAGACGCTGTGATTGTGGGAGGAGGCGTAGAGGTTGACGAAGCGAGCGGCGTCGAGCGCGCCGGCCGACTTCTCGATGACCTGGTTGAGGGGTTCCAGGACGTCGGTGCGCAGCCAGTCCAGGTCGCCCTGGGTGATGGAGGCGAACTGTTCCAGGTCGTTGTACCGGCACTTGGAGGTGTCCTTGGGGATGACCGTGGGGTAGCCGACGGCCAGGATCTTCGCGTGCGGGGCGCGTTCGTGGAGCACTTCGAGCATCTCGTCGTAGTCCCCGCTCACCTTGTTGAGGCGGCCCGGGATGGCGCCCGCCAGGTCGTCCTTGCAGGGGGTGCCCACGCCGCCGCCGCCCTGGCCCAGCTCCAGGCACTTGAGGAGGATGTCGGCGAAGCCGAGGGTGTTGCCGCCCACGCCGACGGTGATCACGTCGGTGCCTTCGTGCACCGCCGCGGACTGGGGCGGCACCGGGGGGAAGGGGTAGTCGGGGTCCTCGGAGAAGGGCGGGAGGTGACGGCCGATCGGCTCCTGGGCTCGGAAGGTGATGTTCTCGATGGTGGCGGCGCCGCAGCTGACGTTGGTCAGCTCGAAAAGCCCGCCCAGCTCGCGGTCGATGACCTGCGGGTAGGACCGGTCGGTGCGCTCGCAGCCGTCGCGGGGGACTTCGAAGGTGTCGCCGGCGGCGGGGATGACCCCGGCCGTGTAGGAGTCGCCCAGGGCGACCCACTGGCGGTCCGCCGCAGCGGCGGGTTGTGCCCCGGCGAGCTGTACGGGCGCGAGGGTGGCCGCGGCGAGAGCTGCGACCGGGCCGAGCAGGGCCAGGCGAGTACGGAAGGTTGTCACGAATCCTCCAGAGATGCGGAGTTGGCCTCCTTTCGACCATAGAAGGGTCATCACTTAGAGCACTAGATCACATACGGACAGTCATCTTCACCTTGGGTGGGTGCGTCCGTGTGGGGGACGCAAGTTCGGCACGCCCACTTGACGTACTCATTCATGACCATCTCGATGCCGCGTTTGCTCTTTACGGGTTACATCCTTGACTGGCTGACCGATCCAAATGTGCAGCGAGGGTTCAGGGTGGCTGTCTCGTTCTCGATCTTCACGGAGAGGGTTTGGAGCTGCTGCCGCTGGAGTGCGTTCAAGAGCGATCTGGTGAGCGGGAGTGAGTGCTGTGCTGCTGGTCTGCGTGTGTCGTGTCGCGTACCTCGGTCGTGGGGTCGGTTTGGTGAGGAACTGACGTTCTCTCATCGAATGCGTGACCTTCTCGGGTGGTGCTCGTTTCCCCTGGCGACGGGATCTTCGGGCGGGGTCGGTTGGGGGTGGCGGGGTGGGTGGGCTGAGGAGTATCGCGGCGTCGTTCGTCGCGTCCGGTCCGTCCGGTGTGGCGATCCGGACCCGCCTCAAACTCCTGACGCCGGGCGATGAGAAGGTGCTGCGGCTGGTGGGAGCGCATCTGGGGTCGCTGGCTTCCAAGGACCTCAAGACACGATGCCGGGACGGCCTGTCGCCTTCCGGTGAGGCGTGGGCGGTGCGTAAGCGGGAGTTGACGCCGCTGTCGTCATCGCGGTGGGCGGGCAGTATCACCAAAGCCACCCATGACCAGTGGGCGCTGGCCCGGCGCTGTCAGTCGGCGCATGTTCAGAATCTGGAAGCGGGCGTCCGCACCATCGAGCGCCGCCTGTCCCTGCCGGTCGGGCAGAAGGGGAGCAAGAAGGCGCCTGGTGGTTACCGGTCCCAGCGGGAGTGGCATGCGAAGTCCCGGCGGCTGCGCGTGCTTCAGGACCGGCTGGCCGTCGCGCGGGCCGACCGCGAGGCCGGTGTCGTGCATGTCGTGCGGGGCGGGAAGCGGCTGGCCCGCGCCAGGCATCACCTGGAGGCTGCCCAGCTCACGGAACCTGAGTGGCGTGGGCGGTGGGAGGCGGAGCGCTGGTTCTGTCAGGCGGACGGGGAGTCCGGGAAGCGCTACGGCAACGAAACCATCCGTGTCAGCCCGGACGGCGAGGTGAGCATCAAACTCCCCGCGCCGTTCGCGTATTTGGCGAACGCCCCGCACGGCCGGTACGTCCTGGCGTGCCGGGTCACGTTCGCGCACCGGGGCGAGGAGTGGGCGGATCGCGTCGCGGCCAACCGGGCGATCGCCTACCGCATCCACCTCGATACGGGCCGGGACCGCTGGTACGTGACCGCGTCCTGGCAGATCCCGCCCACCCCGACCCTGCCGATGGAGGCCGCGCTCGCCCACGGCGTTATCGGCGTCGACATGAACGCCGACCACCTCGCCGCCTGGCGCCTCGACATCCACGGCAACCCCACCGGCAGCCCGCGCCGATTCTTCTACGACCTGACCGGCACCGCCGGACACCGCGACGCCCAGGTCCGCCACGCCCTCACCGGCCTCCTGCACTGGGCCCGCACCTGCGGCGTGAAGGCGATCGCGGTGGAAGACCTGGATTTCACGGCGGAGAAGACCCGAGAGAAGCACGGCCGCAGGAAACGCTTCCGCCAGCTGATCTCCGGCATGCCCACCGGCAAACTCCGTGCCCGGCTGGCCTCGATGGCCGACCAGACCGGTATCACGGTCATCGCCGTCGACCCCGCCTACACCAGCCGGTGGGGTGCCCAGCACTGGCAGAAACCCCTCACCACAATCACCGTCAAGACCACTCGCCATGATGCTGCTGCCGTGGCGATCGGAAGGCGCGCCCAGGGACACCCGATCCGGCGACGGACGACACCGCCCCCACACGACCGGAGTGATGAGCAGGGGCATCGGACCGTCCAGGCCAGACGGGACGTTCCTGGACGTGAGGAACCCCGCCCCCGCATCCCCGGACCACGGACACGATCCGTGCCGCCCGGACGCGGAGCGAACGCGGGCAACCAGAACGCCCAACACCGTCCGGGGCGTTCGACTGAGCATGAGTTTTGGCAACAGGACTCACTTCCGCTCAGTCTCTAGGAACGGTCCGCACAAGGACAGCAGGCAGTCACCGACTTCACGCGGCGGCTCCGTTGCGCGGTTCACTGTCGACCGGCCTGAAGGCCGGAATTTCTGCGAAGATCAAGGGCTGGAAGGGCTGCACGGAAAGGATTTCGAGCACATGACGTCCGGATACGGCTTTCGCCCCTTCGCTCTCGGCGTGCGGTTCATATTGGAGCTGGTGGCTCTGGTGTGCTTCGGGCTCTGGGCTTGGCACGTGTCGCCCGCCGCTCTGCGGTACGTCGCTGTGGTCGTCGTCCCGCTGGCCGTTGCCGTGCTGTGGGGGGTATTTGCCACGCCGGGTGATGCATCCCGGTCCGGAGAGACAGTGGTTGCGACCGCCGGGCCGCTGCGGCTCCTGCTGGAGCTGGCCGTCTTCTTCGGCGGCGCGGCGGCGCTTTACGCGGCTGGAGTACAGATCCCTGCGGCGGCGCTGGCCGGGGTGCTGGTGATGTACCACGTTCTGTCGTGGGACCGGGTGTTGTGGTTGCTCAAGCACTGAGACCGCGGACCGTGTCCGGCCTCGCACCGGAAGGCCCCGCGCTGCTCAGCACGCCCAGTGCATTCGCCCAGTTCACCCGGGATGCCACGCGGAGCCGGTACGGCGCCCTCTGAGACGCCAACCCGGCCCACCGCGCGAACGGTGGGCCGGGGTCGGTCACGTCAATCAGCCGGTCGTCCACCACACCGTCGTGTCCGCCGGCAGCTTCGCCTCGGCGTCCGTCACCGTCACCTCGGCGCTGGCGACCAGGATCTCGCCGTACGCGCGGATCGTGACCGCCTCGCCGGTCGTGTTGGCGACGCACACGAAGTCGCCGCGTCGGAAGGCGAGGACACCCTGGGGCGCCCGAAGCCACTCGACGGAGTCGCCCGCGCCGAGGCCGGGATGTTCGCGTCGGGCCGTGAGCGCGGCGCGGTACAGCTCCAGGGTGGAGCCGGGCGCGCCGGTCTGCGCTTCGACGCTCAACTCGGCCCACTCCCCCGGCTGCGGAAGCCAGCTGCCGCCCGCGCCGAAGCCGTACGACGAACCCTCGCGGGTCCACGGGATCGGTACCCGGCAGCCGTCGCGGAAGCCGTCCTGGCCGGCGCCACGGAAGTACGCGGGGTCCTGGCGGACCTCGTCCGCGAGGTCGACGACGTCCGGGAGGCCCAGCTCCTCGCCCTGGTAGACGTACGCCGAGCCGGGCAGCGCCAGCATGAGGAGGGTGGCCGCCCGAGCCCTGCGCAGGCCAAGCGCGCGGTCTCCGGCGAGTCGGAGCTGCGTGCCGAGGCCGGGCTCGTTGGCGAAGCGGGTGGCGTGACGGGTGACGTCGTGGTTGGAGAGGACCCAGGTGGCGGGGGCACCGACCGGGCGCATGGCGTCCAGGGTGCGGTCGATGACGGCCTTCAGCTCGGCCGCGTCCCAATAGGTGGCCAGGTACTGGAAGTTGAAGGCCTGGTGGAGTTCGTCCGGGCGGACGTAGTTCGCCGTGCGCTCGATGGTCGGGGTCCACGCCTCCGCGACGAAGATCCTCGCCCCCGCGTACTCGTCGAGGATCACGCGCCACTGCCGATAGATCGCGTGTACGCCGTCCTGGTCGAAGAACGGCATGACATCGTTGCCCAGAAGCTTGACCTGGTCGTGGGTTCCCAGGTCGGGGAGGCCCTCCGCCTTCACCAGGCCGTGTGCGACGTCGATACGGAATCCGTCGACGCCCATGTCGAGCCAGAACCGCAGGACCGAGCGGAACTCGTCCCCGACTGCCGGGTGTTCCCAGTTGAAGTCGGGCTGCTCGGGCGCGAAGAGGTGCAGGTACCAGGCGCCGGGCGTGCCGTCGGGCTCCGTGACCCGTGTCCACGCCGGGCCGCCGAAGACGGACTCCCAGTCGTTGGGCGGGAGTTCGCCGGTCTCACCCTTGCCGGGGCGGAAGTGGTAGCGGTCCCGGAGCGATGAGCCGGGGCCCTCGCGCAGCGCCCGCTTGAACCACTCGTGCTGGTCGGACGAGTGGTTGGGGACCAGGTCGACGATGATCCTGAGGTTCACTTCGTGGGCGTCGCGGATCAGCGCGTCGGCGTCCAGGAGGTTGCCGAACATGGGGTCCACGGCCCGATAGTCGGCGACGTCGTAGCCGGCGTCGGCCTGCGGGGAGGCGTAGAACGGGCTGAGCCACACGGCGTCGACGCCCAGGTCGCGCAGATACGGCAGCCGGGTTCGTACGCCTTCCAGGTCGCCCATGCCGTCGCCGTTGCTGTCGGCGAAGCTGCGAGGGTAGACCTGGTAGATCACCGCGTCGCGCCACCAGTCGGGGGTGGCGGCGACGTTGGTGGAGGTCTGGGCCGGAGCGGTGTCGTGCTGGCTCATAACGTCCTTGATATGTAACGGAGTTCGGGGCATCGGGCGGTTCTGCGGTTTGTCGGCTGCGGGTGCGCTGTGGCTTGTCGCGCAGTTCCCCGCGCCCCTGAAAGACGGGGGCGTGGTCGAACCGTTGGACATTGGCGGACGCGGTGGCAGCGGGGTCGGATGGCCACCGCGTCCGCCTCCCGCGCGGCAGATGACGCGCGGGAGTTCGCCGGGCCGGGCTCAGCCCTTCGTGCCGCCCGCTGTCAGGCCTGCCACCAGGTTTTTCTGGACCAGGTAGAAGAAGGCCGAGACGGGTATCGCGACCAGTACCGCGGTGGCGGCCATCAGGTTGCGCTGGGCGTCGTGCTCGCTGACGAAACTCTGCAGGCCGACCGCGAAGGTGTACTTCGTGTCCGACAGCATGAACGTCGAGGCGAACGCGACCTCGCCGAACGCGGTGATGAAGCTGTAGAACGCGGCGACCGCCAGGCCCGGTTTGGCCAGCGGCAGGATGAGCCGCGCGAAGGTGCCGAAGGGGGTCAGCCCGTCGACGCGTCCCGCCTCGTCGATCTCGAAGGGGATCGTGTCGAAGTATCCCTTGAGCAGCCAGGCGCAGTAGGGCACGGCCGTCGAGCAGTAGACGAGGACCAGTCCGAAGTAGTTGTCGATGAGCTGGAGGTCCGACAGGATCTGGTACATCGGCACGATGAGTACGGCGATCGGGAACATCTGGGTGACCAGCAGCACCCACATGAACTTGCGGTAGCCGGGGAAGCGCATCCGCGAGACCGCGTAGCCGGTGGTCGCCGCGACCATCACCCCGATGACCGTCGTCCCGAGCGAGACGATCAGCGAACTCTTCATCCAGTCGAAGAAGTTGGTGTGCTGGAGGACGAACGAGTAGTTGTCGAACGTCATCTTGTCCCAGATGCCCCCGGGGTGGAGGTAGTCGTCCTTGTCGGGGCCGAGGGACAGATAGAGCAGCCAGGCGATCGGGAAGAGCGCGATCAGGCTCGCGACGGTCAGGATGCCGTGGGAGGCGAGGGTGGTGGCGAGGCCGCGTCGGGCGCGTGCGAGCTGCGGGGCGGGGGCCGGCTCGGCCGGGTCCGGCTTCGCGGACTTCTGAACTGTCATGGCACTCATGGGGGTTGGCACTCCTGCCTCAGATCGCGAGCTGCTGCTCATTGCGGTTCAGCCAGCGGCGGTAGAAGGAGGTGAAGACGACGAGGATGGCCAGCAGCAGCATGCCGTAGGCCGCCGACTGCGCGAAGTCGCGCGGCTGTTGGCCGAAGCCGAGGTAGTAGGCCCAGGTGACGAGGATCTGCGCGTCCGGGGCGGTGTTGCCGAACAGCAGGAAGATGACGGCGAACTGGTTGAACGTCCAGATGACGCCGAGGAGTACGACGGTGGAGCTGACGGACCGCAGGCCCGGCAGGGTGACGTACCAGAACCGCTGCCAGGCGTTCGCGCCGTCCATGTCCGCCGCCTCGTACAGCGTGGAGTCGATGGACTGGAGGCCGCCGAGCAGCGAGACCATCATGAACGGCACCCCGCACCAGGTGTTGACCATGATCGCGGCGAACCGCTGCCAGAAGGTGTCCTCCAGCCACAGCGGTGACGGCAGGTGCACGGCGTCGAGCATCGTGTTGATGATGCCGCCGTCGGCGAGCATGAACCGCCAGCCGAAGACGGTGACGAAGGTGGGCACGGCCCACGGCAGGACGAGGATCAGCCGGTAGAAGGTGCGCCCGCGCAGCTTCTGGTTGAGCAGGAGCGCCAGGCCGAGGCCGATGCTGTAGTGCAGGGCCACACAGAGCACGGTCCAGACGATCGTCCAGATGAAGTGCGACCAGAAGCGGTCGTACGCGGTGTCGCCCCACAGGATGTCGGCGTAGTTGTCGAAGCCGATGAACTTGTAGGTGGCGTCGATGTGGTTGACGCCGATCGTGCGCGCCGAGTTGAGGCTGTTGGCGTCCGTGAGCGTCAGGTAGAGGCCGCGCGCGAGCGGGTAGAGCACGAGTCCGCCGAGCACGACGACCACGGGCGCGATCATCGCGTACGCGTACCAGTACTTCTGGTAGGCGTGCTTGAGGCGATCGAGCCGTCCGGGGCGCTGCCCGGGCTCGCCCCGGCGCCTGCCGGTCGCGCGGTCGATGGCGACTGTCATGGTTCGACACCTTCTGGAGGATCAGGAAGATCGGGAAGTCTCGGGAGACCAAGGGGTACGGCCGCGCAGGGCCGATGACCGCCGGAACCGTCCCCCGGGTCCAACTGGGCGGTTCCGACGGCCATTCGGGGTCACTTGCCGATCATTTGCTGAAGTCCGGGACCAGCTTGGCGATCGCGGTCTCCGCGTTGCCCAGGCCCTTGTCGAGGGACTCCTTGCCGCCCGCGATCTGCGCCAGCTCGGTGTCGAGCGGCCCCCACAGGGAGCTGTACTCGGGCAGCGCCGGGCGGGGCTGGGCGGCGGGGAGGACGCCCTGGTAGCCGGCGAGGCCCGGGTCGGCCTTGACCTCGGCGGTGTAGGCGTCGTCGCGGGTGGGCAGCGTGGAGTTCTTCAGGGCGATCTGCGACTGGGACTTCGCGGAGGTCATGAAGTTGACGAACTTCAGCGCGGCCTTCTGGTGCGCGGCGTCCGAGCCCGCGTACACGGAGAGGTTGTGGCCGCCGGTCGGGGCGCCCGCCTTGCCGCTGGAACCGGCCGGGACAGTGGCGATACCGAGGTTGGCCTTGTCCTTGAACGCGGCACCCTTGTAGAAGTTGGTGATCTCCCACGGGCCCTGGACGATCGCGGCGACCTTGCCGGTGACGAACGCGTCCTGGATGTGGGCGTAGGCGTCGGCGGTGGTGTCCGCCTTGTGCAGGCCCTTGCCGTCGAAGAGGCCGAGCCAGGTGCCGTAGGCCTTCTGGGCGGCGGCCGAGTTGACGGTGATCTTCTTGGCGGTGGCGTCGACGGTGTCGGTGCCCTCGCCGTAGAGGAAGCTCTGCGCGTAGTAGGCCTGGGTGGAGCCCCAGTAGCCGTCGACGCCGGTCTTGGTCTTGACGGTGGCGGCGGCCGTCTTCAGGTCGGCCCAGGTCTTGGGGGCCTCGGTGAGGCCGGCCTTCGTGAAGAGCGCCTTGTTGTAGACGAGCGCGAGGGTGTCGGTGACGATCGGGACGCCGTACGTCTTGCCTTCGTACTTGGCCTGTTCGATCAGGCTGGGCTGGAACTTGGCCTCGTCGGTGAGGGCCTCGGTGCCGTCGAGCGGCAGCAGGAAGCCCTTCTTGGCGAAGGCGGGGGTCCAGCCGACCTCGGAGCGCAGCACGTCCGGGGCACCGGAGGCACCGGCGGCGGTGTCGAACTTGTTCTGCGCCTGGTCGAAGGGGACGTTGACGTACTTGACCTTGACGTCCTTGTTGGCGGCCTCGAACTCCTTGACGAGGGCCTGGTACGTCGGCGCCTCGTTGGTGGCGTTGGAGGTGTCCCACCAGGTGATGGTGACCGGACCGTCGGCCTTGTCACTGCCGCTGTCGTCTCCGCCGCAGGCCGTCGCCGCGAGGGCGAGGGACGCCACCAGCGCGGTGGCCGCTATGCCACGCCGCATGAGTTCTCCATAAGTTGTCAGTCGGCCGCGCCGTTGCCGCCGCCGGGCGACGTGAACGTAACAGCGATGTAAGCGTGACGAAAGACCTTGCAGCAAAAAAGTGCAAGAACCGGCGACAGTTACCTCGTCGTGACCCGCCGAGCCTCTGCCGAGGAATGGCCTGACCCCCTGTTCTGCCGGTGTCCAGCGGGATCTGGGACAGTTGTGCAAGACTCTGCAAGCTCTTGCCATGTACGCCCGATCAGGCGCACGCCAGACCCAAGAGGGAGCGCGATGACGCAGCAACCCGCAGCGGCGAGCGGACGGCCCGGCCGTCCGGCGGGCCGTTCGACGGCCCGTGCCCGGCGTCCGTTCGGTGGGCAAGGCGAGGGCCGGCCGGTACAGTCCAGCCCTGTGACCACACGGCTTGCCGACATCGCCGCCCAGGCGGGGGTGAGCGAAGCGACAGTCAGCCGGGTCCTGAACGGGAAGCCGGGCGTCGCCGCCACCACCCGCCAGACCGTGCTCGCCGCCCTCGACGTACTGGGCTACGAGCGCCCCGTCCGGCTGCGCCAGCGCAGCGAGGGCCTGGTGGGCCTCATCACCCCGGAGCTGGAGAACCCGATCTTCCCCGCCCTGGCGCAGGTCATAGGCCAGGCCCTGACCCGGCAGGGATACACCCCGGTCCTGGCCACCCAGACCCCCGGCGGTTCCACGGAGGACGAGCTGACGGAGATGCTCGTCGACCGGGGCGTGGCCGGCATCATCTTCGTCTCCGGACTGCACGCGGACACCTCCGCCGACATGCAGCGCTACGAGCAACTGCGCGCCCAGGGCGTGCCGTTCGTCCTGGTGGACGGCTTCTCCCCCAAGGTGCAGGCGCCGTTCATCTCACCGGACGACCGCGCGGCGATGAACCTCGCGGTCACCCACCTCGTCTCGCTCGGCCACACCCGTATCGGTCTGGCCCTGGGCCCGAAGCGTTTCGTGCCGGTCCAGCGCAAGATCGAGGGCTTCGTACGGACGATGCAGGATCTGCTGGGCCTGACGGCGCAGGACGTCGAGACACGGTTCGTCCAGCACTCGCTGTACACGCTGGAGGGCGGTCAGGCGGCGGCCATGGCGCTCATCGACCGCGACTGCACGGCGGTGGTGTGCGCGAGCGACATGATGGCGCTGGGTGCGATACGGGCGGCCCGGCAGCGCGGCCTGGAGGTCCCCCGGGACGTCTCGGTCGTGGGTTTCGACGACTCCCCCCTGATCGCCTTCACCGACCCGCCCCTCACCACGGTCCGTAAGCCGGTCCCGGCGATGGGCCAGGCCGCCGTACGCACCCTGCTGGAGGAGATCGGCGGCACGCCGGCCCCGCACAGCGAGTTCGTGTTCATGCCGGAACTGGTGGTCCGGGGTTCCACTGCTTCGGCCCCCGGGGACCGCGCTCGCCCCTGAGGCCTGCTCGAACCGGCGTGCTCCCCGACGACCTGCCCGGCTGCCCGCGCTCGTCCGCAGGGTCGTCCTGAGGGTGGAGAATGCCCTGCTTCGGGCAGTCCTCTGGTAGTAGTTCGGGCCCCGTCACCCCGCCGTAGAACGTGCGGGTCGGACAGGACCAGGGGATGATCTGGGAGGGGACCGTATCTGGCAGACTCTGTGTCCATGGGTGAATCGACCGTGACAACCAGGGAAGGCCACGACCGGGCCGCTCCACATTCCGTCACGGACGACATGGCGGAGGGGAACGGCCACGTGGTCCGGGGACTCCTGCGCCGAGTGCGGACTCCGCGCCGGCCACGGCTCTGGTTCGAGATCCTTCTGATCGCGGTCAGTTACTGGACGTACTCGATGATCCGTAACGCCGTGCCGGAGCAGAAGGCCGAGGCGCTGCGCAACGCGGACTGGCTCTGGAAGATCGAGCACACCCTGGGCATCGCCGTCGAGGAGTCCGTCAACCACGCGATCAACTCGGTGACTTGGCTGATCGTGGGCATGAACTACTACTACGCGACGCTGCACTTCGTCGTCACTCTCGGTGTCCTGGTGTGGCTGTACCGCAGTCATCCCGGCCGGTACGCGGCGACGCGGCTGACCCTGTTCGCGACCACGGTGGTCGCCCTGCTCGGTTACTACCTGTATCCGTTGGCCCCGCCCCGTCTGATGAACGGCGGCCACTTCGTCGACACGGTGATGGTCCACCACACCTGGGGTTCGATGGCCTCCGGCGACCTCAAGCACATGTCGAACCAGTACGCGGCGATGCCGTCGATGCACATCGGCTGGTCCACCTGGTGCGGTCTGACGATCTTCGCGCTGGCCAGTGTCCCGTGGGTGCGCGTTCTCGGGCTGCTCTACCCGGTGGCCACCCTGCTGGTGATCGTCGCCACGGCCAACCACTTCTGGCTGGACGCGGTGGGCGGCCTCATGTGCCTGGCGTTCGGCTTCACGGTGGCCCGCCTCTGGTACGGCAAGCTCCCGTACGCCCTTCCGAAACTGGTCCCGGTGCGGGGGCGGGGCGGCCCGCTGCTCCCGGTCAAGCGGGGCTCCGTGACCGCGACGGAAGAGCCGGAACCGGTTCCTTACGCCGACGTCCCGTAGAACAGCGTCTCCACGACACCGCGCGCCCGTCGGGTGGTCCGCCGGTACGCGTCGATCATGTCGCCGACATGGCCCGGCCCGTACCCCAGGTACCGTCCCACCGCGCCCAGCTCCCGCCCGTCCGAGGGGAAGGTGTCCCCGGCCCGGCCGCGCACCAGCATCACGGCGTTGCGCACCCGGGTGGCCAGGACCCACGCCTCGTCCAGTATGGCCGCGTCCTCCCCGGAGATCAGTTCGGCGGCGCAGGCGGCGGCGAGGGCCTCGCGGGTACGGGTCGTCCGCAGGCTCGGTTCGACCCACCCGTGCTGCAGCTGCAGCAACTGGACGGTCCACTCCACGTCCGAGAGACCGCCCCGCCCGAGCTTGGTGTGCAGGGTCGGATCGGCGCCCCGGGGCATCCGCTCGGACTCCATACGCGCCTTCAGGCGCCTGATCTCCCGCACCGCGTCGTCGCCGAGCCCCTCCGCCGGGTAGCGCAGCGGGTCGATCAGCTCGATGAAGCGGCGCCCCAGCTCCAGGTCCCCGGCGACGACTTCGGCCCGCAGCAGCGCCTGGGACTCCCAACCGAGGGACCAGCGGCGGTAGTACGCCTCGTACGACGTCAGGGTACGGACCAGCGGCCCCGACTTGCCCTCGGGACGCAGATCCGCGTCGATGAGCAACGGCGGGTCGGAGCTGGGTACTTGGAGGAGTCGCCGCATCTCGGAGACCACGGCGTTCGCCGCCTTGGCGGCCACGTGCTCGTCGACGCCCTCGCGGGGTTCGTGCACGAACAGGACGTCGGCGTCGGAGCCGTAGTTCAGTTCGTGGCCGCCGAAGCGGCCCATGCCGATCACCGCGAACCGGGTGGGCAGGGTGTCCCCCCAGCCGTCCCGCACGACCGCCCGTAGCGTCCCGGCCAGGGTGGCCGCCGTGAGGTCGGAGATCGCGGCGCCGACCCGGTCCACCAGGGCGCCCTGGTCGGCCTCGGCGGGCGACTGCTCGGTGCCGTAGGAGCCGACGATGTCGGCGGCGGCCGTACGGAACAGCTCGCGCCGCCGGACACCGCGCGCCGCGTACACGCCCTGTTCGCCGGTCTCGGAGCGTCCGACGGCGGCCAGTATCTCCTGCTCCAGGTGGTCCCGCTCACGCGGTTCCAGCCCACTCGCCCCGTCGCCGTCGCCGAGCAGTGCGACGGCCTCCGGGGCCCGCATCAGCAGGTCGGGGGCGAGGCGTCCGGCGGACAGGACACGGGCCAGGTTCTCGGCGGCGGCTCCTTCGTCCCTCAACAGCCGTAGATACCAGGGGGTCCGGCCCAGCGCGTCCGACACCTTGCGAAAGTTGAGCAGTCCGGCGTCCGGGTCGGCGGAGTCGGCGAACCAGCCCAACAGGACGGGCAGCAGCGTCCGTTGGATGGCCGCCTTGCGGCTCACCCCGCTGGCCAGCGCCTCCAGATGCCGGAGTGCGGCGGCCGGATCGGCGTACCCGAGCGCGACCAGCCGCTCCCGGGCCGCGCCGGTGCTCAACCTCGTCTCGCCGGATGGGGGTCCCCCCGCCCGAGGGAATTCGAGGGTGGGGGAGAGTTGGGCGACGGCGTCGAGCAGCGGCCGGTAGAAGAGCTTCTCGTGCAGCCGCCGTACGACGGACGCGTGCCGCTTCCACTCCCGGTTCAGCTCGGCCACCGGGTCGGTGCGCAGCCCCAGTGAGCGCCCGATGCGCCGCAGATCGGCCTCGTCCTCGGGCACGAGGTGGGTGCGGCGCAGCCGGAACAGCTGGATCCGGTGCTCCATGGACCGCAGGAAGCGATAGGCGTCGTCGAGCTGCACGGCGTCCGCGCGTCCGACGTACCCGCCGGCGGCGAGGGCGCCCAGCGCGTCCAGGGTGGTCCCGCTGCGCAGGGAGGTGTCGGCGCGTCCGTGCACCAACTGGAGCAGCTGGACGGCGAATTCGACGTCCCGCAGCCCACCGGGCCCGAGCTTCAGTTCCCGCTCGACCTCGGCGAGGGGAATGTTCTCGACGACGCGGCGGCGCATCTTCTGCACGTCGACGACGAAGTTGTCGCGCTCGGCGGCATGCCAGACGAGGGGGGCGAGCGCGGCGACGTACGCCTCCCCCAGTTCGATGTCACCGGCGACCGGGCGGGCCTTCAACAGGGCCTGGAACTCCCAGGTCTTGGCCCAGCGCTGGTAGTAGGCGAGATGGCTGCTGAGGGGACGCACCAGCGGACCGTTGCGGCCCTCGGGGCGCAGATTGGCGTCGACGGGCCAGATGCTCCCCTCGATGGTGGTCTCGGAGCAGATCCGCATGAGATGCGAGGCGAGCCGGGTGGCGGCCTGCAGCGCCTTCCCCTCGTCGGCGCCGTCGACAGCCTCACCGACGAAGATGACGTCGACGTCGGACACGTAGTTGAGCTCGTGGCCACCGCACTTGCCCATGGCGACGACGGCAAGCCGGCACAGTGCGGCGTCGTCGGGCGCGGCGGCCTTGGCGATGGCGAGGGCGGCGCGCAGGGTCGCGGTGGCGAGGTCGGCCAGTTCGGCGGCGGTCTCGGCGACGTCGGTGGTGCCGCAGACGTCACGGGCGGCGATGGACAGCAGGCAGCGCCGGTAGGCGACGCGCAGTGACACGGGGTCGGTGGCCTCGGCGAGCCCCCGCTCGAACTCCTCCACCCCGGGATGGAGATCCCTGGGCTCGTACATGGCGAGGGCCTGCCAGTCGCGTGGATGCCGGATCAGATGGTCGGCGAGGGCGGCGGAGGCGCCGAGCACCCCGAGCAGCCGGTCGCGCAGCGGCTTGGCCGCTATCACCGTGTCCAGCAGCTCGTGGCGGGCGGTCCGCCCGTCCTGCGCCTCGGCGAGCCGGACGAGCCCGAGCAGCGCGAGATCCGGGTCGGCGGTCGCGCCCAGCGCGTCGAGCAGCACCGGGTCGTCCCGCAGGGGCGCCAGCTCGGCGCTGTCGAGGAGCCGCTCGGCGGCGGAGGGATCGGTGAAACCGTGCCGCAGCAGCCGCGTGAAGGTACTGCTCCTGCGCCCCGGCGCCATCATCCTGGGCCTTCCCGTCGCTCCATCGGATCAAGGTCGTACGTCCACGAGCGTAACCGGAGAGGCGTCGGGAAGCGCCGGACGGACCGGAGCGAAGTCCACGCTGGTCGGAACGGTGCCTTCCGCCACCGACGTGGTCGTTTCGGTGGCGCCCCGCACGGTTTTCGGCTTCGGTGAGGGGACCCGTTCCGTCAGGGGCGACGTGAACGCGATCTGGAGGACCAGCGATGCAGTACACGCTCGAAGTCATCCCGCTGCCTGTGAGCGACATCGACCGGGCCCGGGACTTCTACCGCGACAAGGCCGGCTTCCATGTCGACATCGACCAGGAGGTCATGCCGGGGATGCGCATCGTCCAGCTCACGCCACCGGGCTCGGGCTGTTCGATCGCGCTGGGCGACACCATCTGGGACACGATGGACGGCCCGACGCCCGCACCGGGCTCGTACCAGGGCCTCCAGCTGTGCGTCGCCGACATCAAGGCGGCCCACGCCGAGCTGGTCGAGCGCGGTCTGGAGGTGTCGGAGCCGGTGCGGTACTCACCGGACGACGGCGCCACGTTCATGTACTTCAAGGACCCCGACGGCAACGGCTGGGCGATCCAGGAGTACCGCCAGCGGGCCGGAAAGCCGCTGCACCAACTCCTGACGGAGCAGTCGGGCGACTGAGAAAAGCAGGTCAGCACCCGCGCCCCTCAGGGGCGCGGGGAACTGCGCGACCAGCCCCCACGGACCGCGACTGTGATCACGGCCCGCGGCGGAGCCTCAAAGCACCGGCAGGTTCTTCCGCAGCTCGAAAGCGGTGACCTCGCTGCGGTACTCCTCCCACTCCTGGCGCTTGTTGCGGAGGAAGAACTCGAACACGTGCTCGCCGAGCGTCTCGGCGACCAGCTCGCTGCGCTCCATGAGGGAGAGCGCCTCGCCCAGGTTCTGCGGAAGCGGCTCGATGCCCATCGCGCGGCGCTCCGCGTCGGAGAGGGCCCACACGTCGTCGTCGGCGCCCGGGGGGAGCTCGTAGCCCTCCTCGATGCCCTTGAGGCCGGCGGCCAGCAGGACGGCGTACGCCAGGTACGGGTTCGCGCCCGTGTCCAGGGAGCGGACCTCCACGCGCGCGGAGCCCGTCTTGCCCGGCTTGTACATCGGGACGCGGACCAGGGCCGAGCGGTTGTTGTGGCCCCAGCAGATGTACGAGGGGGCCTCGCCGCCGGCGCCCGCGGTGCGCTCCGAGCCGCCCCAGATGCGCTTGTACGAGTTCACCCACTGGTTGGTGACCGCCGCGATCTCCGCCGCGTGCTTCAGCAGGCCCGCGATGAAGGACCGGCCCACCTTGGAGAGCTGGTACTCCGAGCCCGACTCGTAGAACGCGTTGCGGTCGCCCTCGAAGAGCGAGAGGTGCGTGTGCATGCCGCTGCCGGGGTGCTCGGAGAACGGCTTCGGCATGAACGTCGCGTTGACGCCCTGCTCCAGCGCCACCTGCTTCATGACCAGGCGGAACGTCATGATGTTGTCCGCCGTGGAGAGCGCGTCCGCGTACCGCAGGTCGATCTCCTGCTGGCCGGGGGCGCCCTCGTGGTGGGAGAACTCGACCGAGATGCCCATGGACTCCAGCATGGTGATCGCCTGGCGGCGGAAGTCCTGGCCGACGTGGGTCGGGGTGTGGTCGAAGTAGCCGGAGTTGTCGGCCGGGGTCGGGCGGCTGCCGTCCAGCGGCTTGTCCTTCAGGAGGAAGAACTCGATCTCCGGGTGGGTGTAGAACGTGAAGCCCAGGTCGGAGCCGCGCGTGAGGGCGCGCTTGAGGACGTAACGCGGATCCGCGAAGGACGGCGAGCCGTCCGGCATGAGGATGTCGCAGAACATCCGGGCGGTGCCGGGGGCCTCCGCGCGCCACGGGAGGATCTGGAACGTCGACGGATCGGGCTTGGCGATCATGTCGGACTCGTATACGCGAGCGAATCCCTCGATCGCGGAGCCGTCGAAACCGATGCCCTCGTCGAAGGCCTGCTCCAGCTCGGCCGGGGCCACGGCGACGGACTTGAGGAAGCCCAGCACGTCCGTGAACCACAGCCGGACGAACCGGATGTCACGCTCCTCCAGTGTCCGGAGCACGAACTCCTGCTGCTTGTCCATCTTCCGCTTCCCCATCCTTGCTGGTCAGGCCGCCTGTCTCCCGCACCACGGAAGGCGGTCGGGCACCTGAGCATGACACCACACACGCATTTCGTGCGCGTTGCGCACCTTGATCACCCGGCCGACGCCGGGGTGAACGCCTCGCGCACGGCGGGTGTCATGCTCTGCCCCTCATCTTGCCTGTTCGCGACGACATCCGTAATGGGTGATCCCTGACCGGAACCGTTGCGGCGGTCGCGGATTACGATCAGTGGCCACGGATTACGATCAGACACCGACCAAGCGCCGGGCCGACCGGCCGGCCGACCGACCGCCCCTTTCCCCAGAAGGATCGATCCCATGGGTTCCGCCAAGAAGAGCGCCATAGACAGTGGCAGCGCGGCGCGCAAGGCGCGCATAGAGGAGATGCGGCGCGCCGAGCGCTCGCGTGAGCGCCGGAACCGGATCCTCACGATCGGTGTGAGTGTCGTCATAGTGGCCGGCCTGGTCGTCGGCGCGACGGTCCTCGTGAAGAAGCAGTCCGACAAGAGTGACACCGCGGCGAGCGACTCCAAGGGCGCGGGCAAGTTCGTCACCGGCGCGGACGGCGTGAAGACCTGGGACAAGAAGCTCACCCAGAACCACGTCACCAAGACCGTGAACTACCCGATGGAGCCCCCGGTCGGCGGTGACCACAACCAGGTCTGGATGAACTGCAACGGCGACGTCTACGCCAAGGCGCTCAACAACATGAACGCCGTGCACTCCCTGGAGCACGGCGCCGTGTGGGTGACGTACAACAGCAAGGCGGCGAAGACCGACATCGACGCGCTCGCGGCCAAGGTGAAGAAGACGCCGTACACGCTGATGAGCCCGGACGACAAGCAGGCGGATCCGATCATGCTCTCCGCGTGGGGCAAGCAGCGCACGGTTACCAGCGCCAAGGACCCGAACGTGGACAAGTTCTTCGAGGAGTTCGTCCAGGGCAAGCAGACCCCCGAGCCGGGCGCCGCCTGCACGAACGGGCTGTCCCAGTGAGGCGGGCACCCTGGATCGCCGGTGCCGCCGCGACGGCCCTCGTCGCGGCCGGCGCGATCACGTACGCGGTCGCCGACGGCGAGGACTCCGGGATGAAGGCCCCCTCCGCCGGCTCGGCGGACGCGGGCTTCGCCCGTGACATGGCTGTCCACCATCAGCAGGCCGTCGAGATGTCGTACATCGTGCGCGACCGGACGACCAACGAGGAGATCCGGCGGCTCGCGTACGACATCTCGCAGACGCAGGCCAACCAGCGCGGCATGCTGCTGGGCTGGCTCGACCTGTGGGAGCTGCCGAAGGTGTCCTCGGACGCGCCGATGAGCTGGATGGACATGGCGGGCATGGCCGACGGCAAGGACGGCGCGCTGATGCCGGGCATGGCGACCAACACCGACATGACGAAGCTCGGCAGGCTCAGCGGCAAGCAGGCCGAGGTCTTCTATCTCCAGCTGATGACCAAGCACCACCAGGGCGGTATCCACATGGCTCAGGGGTGTGTGGACCGGTGCGAGGTGGGGGTGGAGAAGCGGCTCGCGCAGGGCATGGTCAACGCGCAGGAGTCGGAGATCTCCCTGATGGCGGGGATGTTGAAGGAGCGGGGCGCGAAGGCCCTTTCGTAGGGAGGACGGTTCGCGGAACGATTGGGAACTTAAACCTCAAATCGCTTGCGTATACGTTCTCTTGGGTGCTTCTTGGTACATCCATTCCCCATGGATTCCCCTGGCATGAACAGTTCATCGCGAGAGTGGCCAGCGGCGAGTGATCACTCGCCTTGCTCGCGTTGAACCGCATCAGGGGGTTCCATGAGATCCAATCGCGCCATCAAGCGCGCCGGTGTGAGCCTGGCAGCGACACTGCCTCTGCTCGCCGGCGCGCTGGCGCTCGGCATTCCCGCGGCCCATGCCGCGGACGCCCCGGGCCGGGACACGCTCGCCGGCACCAGGCCCGCGTGGGCCACCGCCAAGGCGGACAAGGGCGCCACGGCCGACAGCTCCAAGGTGTCCGCCCGGGTGTACCTCGCCGGCCGGGACGCGGCCGGGCTGACCGCGTACGCGAAGGCCGTCTCCGACCCGAAGTCCGCCTCGTACGGCAAGTACCTCACCGCCGCGCAGGTCCAGCAGCGCTTCGGTGCCTCCCCGGCCCAGGTCGCCGCCGTCAAGGCGTGGCTGACGGCGTCGGGCCTCAAGGTCACCGGCGTCACGGCCCACTACGTCACAGTGACCGGTGACGTGGCCGCCGCCGAGAAGGCCTTCAGCACACAGCTGCACAACTACGCCAAGGGCAAGAGGACCTACCGTGCCCCGGCGAAGGCCGCGTCCGCGCCGGAGAGCCTGAAGGGTGCCGTCCTGACCGTCACGGGTCTGGACAACGCCCCGCACACGGCGACCCACGACGACACGCTGCCGGCGCCGGAGACGGTGTTCCGCAACGCGGGTCCGTTCTCCACGTACTACGGCTCGAACACCGCTTCGACCCTGCCGACGGCGTACGGCGCCCAGATCCCGTACGCCGTCGAGGGCTACACGGGCAAGCAGCTGCGAGCCGCGTACGGCGCGGGCAGCTGGACCGGCAAGAAGGTGCGCGTCGCCATCACGGACGCCTACGCCTCGCCGTACATCGCCGGCGACGCCGCCACCTACGCGGCCAAGCACGGCGATGCCGACTACCGGAAGGGCCAGCTCAAGCAGGTCCTGCCGGCGAACTACACGAACACCGAGGACTGCGGCGCCGCCGGCTGGTACGGCGAGGAGACCCTCGACGTCGAAGCCGTGCACGCGGTCGCGCCGGGCGCCGACATCACGTACGTCGGCTCCGCGTCCTGCACCGACGACGACCTGCTCGACGCGCTCGGCAAGGTCGTCGACAAGCACCTGGCCGACATCGTCTCCAACTCGTGGGGCGACAACGAGGCCAACCAGACCCCGGAGCTGGCCGCCGCCTACGACCAGCTGTTCAAGCTGGGCGCGGTCCAGGGCATCGGCTTCTACTTCTCCTCCGGCGACAACGGCGACGAGGTCGTCAACACCGGCCAGAAGCAGGTCGACACCCCGGCCAACTCGGCGTGGGTGACGGCGGTCGGCGGTACCTCGCTGGCGGTCGGCCGGGGCGACAAGTACCAGTTCGAGACCGGCTGGGGCACCGAGAAGGCCTCGCTGTCGGCCGACGGCAAGAGCTGGACGAACTTCCCGGGCGCCTACACCTCCGGCGCGGGCGGCGGCACCAGCGCGACCGTCGCGGAGCCCTTCTACCAGAAGGGCCTCGTCCCGGACTACCTGGCCAAGGCCAACAGCTCGAAGGGCAACCGGGTCGTCCCGGACATCGCGGCCATCGCCGACCCGAACACCGGCTTCAAGGTCGGCCAGACCCAGACCCTGCCGGCCGGCGGCACCGCCTACGACGAGTACCGCATCGGCGGTACGTCCCTGGCGGCACCGGTGATCGCGGCCGTGCAGGCGCTGGCCCAGGAGGCTCGCGGCGGCAAGGCGATCGGCTTCGCCAACCCGGCGATCTACGCGACGTACGCCTCGCACGCGAAGGTCTACCACGACGTGACCGACAACCCCACGGGGTACGGACTCGCCGTGGCACGCCTCGACTTCGCCAACGGCTATGACTCCACGGACGGGATCCTCACCTCCGTCCGCAGCCTCGGCAAGGACAGCTCGCTGCAGGCCGTACGCGGCTACGACGACGTGACCGGCGTGGGTTCACCCGCGAGCGGCTACGTCGAGTCGTACCGGCGCCGCTGACCCGGCAGCATGCCTGAAGCCCGCCCCCGGAGCGTTCACCGTCCGGGGGCGGGCTTTTTGTCTCTCCCTGGATCCCGCTACGCGTGCGGCGGCCTGACTCCTCGCCCACCTCGCTCCGTCATGAGGAAGATCACGAAACCCGCGACGAACACGAGTGCGCCGCCGATCAGGAACGGTACGGGGGTGTACTCGTCGATACACGTCTGCCCGCCCGACGACGAACTGCAGACATTCCCCGGGCCGCCACGGTTCAGGTACGCGAGGTAGAAGAGTGGCAGCGCCAGCCCCGCGAGACCTCCGACAGCGGCGTTCCGTGGCCCCTTCCGCAGCAGGAGCACCGCGCCCACGGCGGCCAGGACGAGGAACACCAGCCCCACCGTCAGGATCGCGGCGAGCCCGACGGCCAGGCACGCTCCCACTGCGAACCACGCCAGGAACCAACCCCAGCCCGACCTGCGTCTTTCACTGTCCACCCGTGCACCGCTGTATGCCATACCTCTCATTGAAGACGCGGCCATGACATCCGGGCAACGCACTTCAATGTCTCATTGCCCTGCCATCGTGGAGAGATGACCAGAGATGACCCGAAGCGCGTTGCGGCGGGCCCGGCTTACGGCATGTGACCGCTGAACCAGAAGCGAGAGACCCTGACCGGCGTGGGCCGACGCACACTCCGCACCACCCCATCGTGTCGCATTGACGATTACACTTGGCGGCGTGCCTCAACTACGCCTCGCCCTGAACCAGATCGACTCGCGCGTCGGCGACATCGCCAAGAACGCGGACTCGGTCCTCCGCTGGACCCGGCACTCCGCCGAGCAGGGAGCGCACCTCGTGGCGTTCCCGGAGATGGTGCTGACCGGGTACCCCGTCGAGGATCTCGCCCTGCGCTCCTCCTTCGTGGAGGCGTCCCGCGCGGCCCTGCGCTCACTCGCCACGCGTCTCGCCGACGAGGGCTTCGGTGAGCTGCCGGTGGTCCTCGGCTACCTCGACCGGTCCGAGAGCGACCTGCCGAAGTTCGGCCGCCCGGCCGGCTCCCCGCGCAACGCGGGCGCGGTTCTGTACGGCGGCGAGGTGCTTCTGACCTACGCCAAGCACCACCTCCCGAACTACGGCGTCTTCGACGAGTTCCGCTACTTCGTGCCGGGCGACACCATGCCCGTACTGCGGGTGCACGGCGTCGACGTGGCGCTCGCGATCTGCGAGGACCTCTGGCAGGACGGCGGCCGGGTCCCGGCGGCGCGCTCCGCGAGGGCGGGCCTCCTGCTCTCGATCAACGCCTCCCCGTTCGAGCGCGACAAGGACGACACCCGCCTGGAACTGGTCCGCAAGCGCGCCCAGGAGGCGGGCTGCACGACCGCCTACCTCGCGATGGTCGGCGGCCAGGACGAGCTGGTCTTCGACGGGGACTCGATCGTCGTCGACAAGGACGGCGAGGTGATCGCACGGGCCCCCCAGTTCACGGAGGGCTGCGTGGTCCTCGACCTGGACCTGCCGGCTGCTCTGCCCGACGCCCCGACGGGCGTGGTGGACGACGGGCTGCGCATCGACCGCGTGGTGCTCTCGGAGGACCCGCTGCCGGCGTACGAGCCCGAGCTGACGGGCAGCTACGCGGAGCGCCTGGACGACGCCGAGGAGATGTACTCGGCGCTGGTGGTGGGCCTGCGGGCGTACGCGACGAAGAACGGCTTCAGGTCGGTGCTGATCGGCCTGTCCGGCGGTATCGACTCGGCGCTGGTCGCGGCGCTCGCGTGTGACGCGGTGGGCGCGGAGAACGTGTACGGCGTGGCGATGCCGTCGAAGTACTCGTCCGACCACTCGATCGGCGACGCGGCGGAACTGGCCCGGCGCACGGGCCTCAACTTCCGCACGGTGCCGATCGAGCCGATGTTCGACGCGTACATGGGCTCGCTGGGTCTGACGGGCCTGGCGGAGGAGAACCTCCAGTCACGGCTGCGGGGCACGATGCTGATGGCGATCTCCAACGAGGAGGGTCACATCGTGCTGGCGCCGGGCAACAAGTCGGAGCTGGCGGTGGGTTACTCGACCCTGTACGGCGACTCGGTGGGCGCGTACGGCCCGATCAAGGACGTGTACAAGACGTCGGTCTTCCGCCTGGCCGAGTGGCGCAACAGGGCGGCCTCGGAACGGGGCGAGACCCCGCCGATCCCGGAGAACTCGATCACGAAACCGCCGAGTGCGGAGTTGCGTCCGGACCAGGTGGACACGGATTCCCTCCCCGACTATCCGGTCCTCGACGCGATCCTCGAGCTGTACGTGGACCGGGACACGGGCGCCGACGAGATCGTGGCGGCCGGATACGACGCGGAACTGGTGACCCGGGTACTGCGGATGGTCGACACGGCGGAGTACAAGCGACGCCAGTACCCGCCGGGCACGAAGATCTCGGCAAAGGGCTTCGGCAAGGACCGGCGGCTGCCTATTACGAACGGGTGGCGGGAGTCTGTTTAGCAATAGCTCAACCGATAAGCTTGAGATTTAACCCGTAGGAGCCTTGGGTGCGTGGCTCGCATACTCGTCAAATGAGCTCGATCTCCACGCACCACCGGTTCCGGGACCCCCGGAGCACGAAGTACGACTTCCTCAGGTCGGTTCTCGTGCGCTGTCCCGGCTGCGGGAAGGTCGCGCACGTCGGTACAGCACCAGACCCGTCCGGGGTTCACGACCAGGGCCTCTTCGCACGGAGGCGTCTCGTTTGTCGCAGCTGTGGGCTGGCGAAGGACTGGAGCCGTGGCGGTGTGGCCTTGCACCGGGACCGGCATGCGCCGGCCACAGACCCGTACTTCGATGTACGTCTCTGGCTGCAGACCGAGACCCGGCACGGGTGGGTATGGGCCTACAACCTGGAACACCTGGACCTGATCAGACGATTCGTGCGGGCACCGCTGCGTGAAGGGATTCCCTGGCACGACCATGGCCGAAGGATGACCGTGGTGGCGCGCCTGCCCGCATGGATGCAGCAGGCCAAGAACCGTGACGAGGTGCTGCGGGCCATCGCCCGCATCCACACCTCACTGCTGCGCACCTGACCTTGTCCTTAGCCAGGAGCATCGCTGCTGACCTGGGCGTCAACCGGGCGACCCTGCGGGAGTGGGTGCTGCGTGACCGCGAACGCGTGGCATCACTGCTGCGGTTGCGAAGCCGGGCGCCCGGTCCCGGGAGGCGGTGTCGTCCGCTGATCCGGACGCGCGGGTGCGGCAGTTGGGGCCCGGGTGGCCGAGCTCGAGTCGAGTGAGCGCAAGCTCGCCACCGAGCGGGACATCCTCCGCAAGGCAAGTTCGTTGACGACCACCGCACCACGGCCACCAGGACAGATAGTGCACGAGCCCCAAAGAGGCAGGGATCAATGGCATCGTTCCCCAGGCATCGCCAGGGGTACCGTTCTGGTGTCGAGTCAGAACGGAGCCCGGTATGCCCCCGCATATGGACGAGCACACGGGCGCACGCGTCGCACGCGCGCGCAAAGCCCGCCGGTTGACACAACGCGAGTTGGCCGACCTCTCGAACGTCTCGTACAGCACCCTGACCAAGGTGGAACAAGGCAACCTGCCCGCGAGCCCGTCTGTCACCGGGGCGTTGGCCCGCGCACTGTCCGTGGCGGTCACCGACCTGACCGGTCAGCCCTACCTCGACGAACTGCGACAGGACCAACTGGACGGTCTGATCAACCCGATCCGCGAGGCTCTGAACATCTACGACCTGGGCCCCGACCCGGACGTGGCCCCGCGCCCGGTGGCAGAACTGGAAGCCGACGCGGACAGGCTCTGCGCCATGGTCCGCGCGACGAACATCAAACAGGTCGCCGCCGACCTGCCCGCCCTGATCCACGAAGCCACAACGACCGCCCACATCACACCCGTTGACCGCAACTGGCGGCTGCTCGCCAGTACGTACCGGACCGCGTACGACGTGACCACGAAGCTCGGGTTCTCCGACTTGTGCACGGTGGCCCTGGACCGCCTGGACTGGGCAGCGCAGCGCGCATCGGATCCGGTACTCAGCGGGATGCGTCAGTACCTGCGGGCTCTGGCCTATCTCCGGGCGAGCGACTACCGCACCGGGGGGCGGCTGGTCCAGCTGGGGATGGCCACCCTGCAGCAGGCCGAGGCGGGCCGCGAACGTGATGTCCTCACCGGCCAAATCCACCTCGGTGCCGCCGTATTGGCGGGTCGCTCCAAGGACGCGGAGACAGCAGAAGCGCACCTCGGTGAGGCACAGCGCATCGCGCAGCGGACCGGCCCGGCGGAGAAGGTGCACTGGCTGTCTTTCGGCCCGACCAACGTCGGTGTGCACCGCGTGAGCGTGCTCGCGGAACTCGACCAGTACCCCGAAGCCGTGCACGCGGCGCAGGAGATCGCGATTCCCGCCGAGTGGCCCCCGTCCCGGCTGGCGCATCACCACGCCGAGGTCGCGCGGGCGGAGATGTGGACGGGCCGCACCGACGCGGCGTTCAAGAGCCTGACGAGAGCGCGCAAACTGGCGCCGCAGCAAACTCGATATCACCCCACGGTGCGCGAGACCTATGCCGGGCTGGAAGCGGCCAGACGCAGAATGCCGGATACCTTCAACAACTTCGGTTCATGGCTCGGTATGTGACATTGCGTCAAGCAAAGGCCGGGGCTATCAGCGATGTCTGATAGTTCCGGCCTTCTGTTGTCCCCATGATGTGGAAGTGCAAAGACCCCCGCGACCGTGCGACCGGTCCGGGGGCGTGGCCCACCACTTCGAGGGAGTGATGAACATGGCCGAGCGTAGCGCTGCCGCGCTGCACTGGCTTCTGGCGCCCCTGGCTCTCTGGGGCCTCACCCGCCTGTTCCCACCGACCGGCATCCGCCGGAGGGCATCGACAGCGATTCGAGCCGTCGAGACGAACAAGGACACAAGAGATCACGTGTGCCTGGTAGTACGGGTGCCCGCTCAGCGTCGGTCGCCGTACAGCACCGACCACGCACCCCTTGACGGTTCCGCATCCCGCCTCTCACGGCCGTACCTGCCCGACCTCGCCGACCAGGTCGCCGAGGTCACCGCACTGCGTACAGCCCGTGTACGGCCGTACTGGACAGCGGGGGAACACGTGCTGAGATGGCGGCGACGGCGCGTGCTGGTGCCGGCGGCTCACTTGCGGCTCGACCTCGATACCCCCGACATCCAACCGGTCCTGGCCGGGGGTGGCGTCCGATGATCGGCGCGAGGGTCAACTCGGCCGTACGGCAAGTCGAGTTGCCGATGCTGCGTACCTACCGCCTGTGGTTCGAGCACGCCCGCAAGTGCGCCGACTGCAAGAACGTCCGCAAAGCGCAGCAGGGTTGTGGAAGCGGACGGGAACTATGGAATGCCTACCGCCTCGCATACGCCGGAGGCGACCGATGACCCCGCCGACGGCGAACACGGACCGGTGCGGGAAAGTTCGCGCCTCGCTGTTCTACCGCGCCCCGATCCTCAGCGAGGTGGGGGCCTGCGTTCTCCCCCACGGTCACGACGGGGATCACCGAGACCCGAAGGGCGGCACCTGGAATGTGATCCCGCTCTACCCGATGACCAACGTCGGCAGGGAGACGGAGAAATGACCCGCGCCCCCGAGCCGGCCTGGACGCCGGAACGCCCGTACGTCTCCGGCCGCTGCTCCATCGGCACCCATGGCGTGTGCCAGGACGCGGAGCCCCGGGAGAGCGGTTTTACTGGACTGCGCTACCTGGTGTGCACGTGCTGTTGCCACCGACTGGGGCCGATCCCTGCGAACGGAGTCAGTTCGTGAATTGCCGCGACAGCAAGCGGGGTTGATTCCGCGCATGCAGGAGGCTCAGTAGCTCATCGCCGTCGCCGACGGACGCGGCGGCGATGAGCCGTGCCGCCCTCCCCTACCGGTTGCCTGCGGGCCGGCCGATGTGGGCCCGCAGCAGCTTCACCGCCAGGTCGTGGCCGTAGCGCTCGGCCATGCCCATGGGACTGCGACCGGCTGGATCAGCGAGCTCCGGATCAGCCCCGAAGGCCAGCAGCACAGCAGTGGTATGCACAGTCAGCGGTTGGCCGCTCTGCAGACAGCCATCGCCCTCGGTGTCAATCGCATGCGTCAGCAGCGTCATGTTGCCGAAGACCTCGTCGGGGTCGGACCCGTCGCCCAGCAACCGCGCCAGGGTCTCCGCGTCCTCGTGCTCGACCGCGTGGTGGGCAGGCGTCCAGTAGTCACTCACCGAGGCATTCAATCGCCACCACAGCCCGCCCGCCAGCGACTGTCCACGCCACCGGTCACACTTGAGACGGCGTCTACGTTGCCGGGGCCTGGGCCTGAGGTGAAGAAGCAGTGGGGTCGGGGTGGACGGACCTCCTCCGAAGCCCTGGCATCGTCCACCGCTACTGGTTCGGAATTTCGAGCAACTCATTTGGTTCGGCATTTCGATCAAAAATCGTTCGACATTTCGACCTTCTCCGAAACCCTCCTTTCTCACGCGAAAACTTGACGACTTATTGGCCGGCGTTTGACGACTTGTTAGCGCTCGCATGTGACTCATGCCGGAAACATTGACGCAACTTCACCCCGAAGCCATACTGGCGGCCACCTGACCTCCAGGTATCCCCTACCTGCCGTCCGAAGTGCCGCACAGCGGTCTTCACCCAAGCGTCACAATTGTTAGCGCTCACATCCTGTCCCGCCCCCAGGGACAGGGGTTTTCCTCCCTCCCGCCACGAAGTTCCGCTGCATTCAAACCCCTCCGTGCAGCGGCGCCTTCGGGTATTCGTCGCACACCACAGGAACGGAGATCAACGGTGATTTCTCTTTCTCTTTCACGTCGTCAACGACTCAGAGGGATACTTCTCTCGGTCGGCGCGACCGTCGCGGTGGTCGCCGGCCTTCTGGTCGGCGCCGCCGGCCCGTCACAGGCCGCCACCTCGCTCCCGTGTGACATCTACGCCGCGGCCGGTACGCCCTGCGTCGCCGCGCACAGCACCACACGTGCGCTCTACGCCTCGTACAGCGGCGCCCTCTACCAGGTCAAGCGGGCCTCGGACTCGGCGACGACCAACATCAACACCCTCACCGCGGGCGGCTACGCCAACGCCGCCGCGCAGGACACCTTCTGTTCCGGCACTACGTGCATCATCACGCAGCTCTACGACCAGAGCCCCCAGCACAACAACCTCACCGTCGAAGGCCCCGGCGGCAACGGCGGCCAGGACGTCGGCGCCATCGCCAACGCGCTGCCGGTGACGGTCGGCGGGCACGCGGCCTACGGGATCTTCGTGTCGGCCGGTGTCGGCTACCGCGACAACAGCACCTCGGGCATCGCCACGGGGAGCAAGCCCGAGGGCATGTACATGGTGACCAGCGGCCACCATGTGAACAACCGGTGCTGCTTCGACTACGGCAACGCCGAGACGTCCGGCAACGACACCGGCAACGGCCACATGGACGCGCTCAACTTCGGTACGGAGTGCTGGTTCTCGTGCTCCGGCGCCGGATCGGGCCCCTGGGTCGAGGCGGACCTGGAGAACGGCCTCTTCTTCGGCGGAAACGGCTCCCACCCCAGCAACACCGGCAACAGCAGCGAGTTCGTCACGGCGCTGCTCAAGAACAACGGCACGACGACCTACGCCCTCAAGGGCGGCAACGCACAATCAGGGTCGTTGACCACGTGGTACGACGGGGCCCTGCCCAACCTGGGCGGCTACACCCCGATGCAGAAGGAGGGCGCCATCGTCCTCGGCACCGGCGGTGACAACAGCAACGGCTCCGACGGCTCCTTCTTCGAGGGCGTCATGACCGCCGGCTACCCGACCGACGCCGCCGACAACGCCGTACAGGCCAACATCACCTCCGTCGGCTACACCACCCCGGCCGCCACCTTCCCCGTAGCCGGCACCGCCTACCGGCTGACCAACACCAACTCGGGCAAGGTGCTGGACGCGGTGAACTGCGGTACCGCCAACGGGACTTCGGTCGACCTCTGGGCCTCGCTCGGCAACACCTGCCAGCAGTGGAAGTTCGCCAGTGCGGGCAACGGCCACTACACCATCACCAACGTCAACAGCGGCACGGTCCTGGACGACAAGAACTGCGGTCAGTCCAACGGCACGGCCGTCCAGCTGTGGGCCTCGCTCGGCAACAACTGCCAGCAGTGGGACGTCACCCACGTCCGCAGCCACTACACCATCAGCAACGTCAACACCGGCATGACGCTCGACGCGACCAACTGCGCCACGGCCAACGGCACCCTGGTCCGCCAGTGGCAGCAGCTCGACAACACCTGCCAGCAGTGGGACATCGCTCCCTAGCCGTCCCCCCGCCGTCCCCCCAGTCGGCGATCCCTCTCACCCCGATGGCCTGCCGAGTGCCCACACCTCCGGCAGGCCATCGGCCTGTCCCAGGCCTGAGAGGTCAGCGGACGACGTCGAAGACGTTCATCTGCAGGCCGTTGGCGTACGCCTCGGACTCGACGAGCCGCAGCTTCTGGGTGTCCCTTGTCCGTGGCGCTGAACAGGCGCTTGCCCGCGCCGAGCAGGAGCGGGAAGACGAGCAGGTGGTAGCGGTCGATCAGGCCGGCGTCCGAGAGGGCGTGGTTGAGGGTGGCGCTGCCGTGGACGATGATCGGGCCGCCCTCCGTCTCCTTCAGCGCGGCGACCTCGTCGAGCGAGCGCAGGATGGTGGTCTCCCCCCAGTTCGAGACCAGGGCGTCCTCGGTGAGGGTGGTGGAGACGACGTACTTCGGCATCACCTTGTAGTCGGCGAAGTCCTCCATGTGCGGCCACACGGGGCTGAACGCCTCGTAGCTGACCCGGCCCAGCAGCATCGCGCTGGATTCCTTCTGCTCCCGGCCCTTGATCTCGAACGCCTCCGGGAGGAACTCGATGTTTTTGAAGGTCCAACCGGCGTTCCGGTAACCGGACTCGCCGCCGGGGGCCTCCACGACTCCGTCGAGCGAAACGAAAGCGGTGCTGATCAGGGTGCGCATAGTGGGTCTCCTGGGTGCGTCTCGCGGGGTGTCTCGGGCCTGGTACGCCGAATCTCAGCCGTTTCTACCCTGACTGACCGCGGGTCGCGGCGAAACTCATCGGCCGTCGTCCACGAACCCACCCCTCAGTGGTGCACCTTCTCCGCCCGCGCGGGCATGTGCGACGCCACGACGCGTTCCCGCCTGACCGACGGAGTCGCCGCTCGCCGGTCCACCGCGTACGCGACCGCCGCGACGCCCAGGCCCAGTACAGCCAGTCCCGCCCCCACCAGCGCCGGGGACGTCACGCCGAAGCCCGCCGCCAGGGCGAGGCCTCCGATCCACGCTCCCCCGGCGTTGGCCAGGTTGAAGGCCGCCTGGTTCGCCGAGGAGGCCAGGGACGGGGCCGTCGACGCCTTCTCCATCACCATCAGGTTGAGCGGGGAGCCCGTGACGAAGGCCGCCACGCCGAGCAGCGTGACCGCCAGCGCCGCGCTCCACGGGGTGCTCATCAGCAGCGGGAACGCGCCCAGGACCACGATCAGCGAGACCAGGCCGCCGAACAGGGTGCGCCGCATCGAGTGGTCCGCGAGGCGTCCGCCCAGCAGGTTGCCGATCGTCGCGCCCACGCCGAAAAGGGCCAGCAGCAGCGTCACGCTGGAGTCGGCGTACCCGGCGGAGTCCGTGAGCATCGGGGTGATGTAGCTGTACGCCGAGAACAGGGCGCCGAAGCCCGCCACCGTCGTACCGAGGGCCAGCCAGACCGGCAGCGACCGCAGCGCGGCCAGCTCGCCGCGCAGACCCGCGACCGGTGTTTCCACCCGGCCCCGCGGGATCAGCAGGGCCAGCGCCGCTATCGCCGCCACGCCGATGACGCTCACGCCGAGGAAGGTCGCCCGCCAGCCGAGCTGCTGGCCCATCGCCGTGGCCACCGGGACACCGAGGACGTTCGCGACCGTCAGGCCCAGGAACATCAGGGAGACCGAGCGCGCCTTGCGTTCCGGGGCCACCATGGTCGTCGCCACCACCGCGCCGACGCCGAAGAAGGCGCCGTGCGGCAGTCCGCTGAGGAAGCGGGCGGCCAGGAGGTAGTCGTAGTCCGGTGCGAACGCGGACAGGGCGTTGCCCGCCACGAACAGGGCCATCAGGCCGATCAGGACCTTACGGCGCGAGATCCGGGCGGTGGCCGCCGCGAGCAGCGGGGCGCCGATGACGACGCCGAGCGCGTACGCCGAGACCAGGTGCCCGGCGGTCGGGATCGAGATGTTCAGGTCGTCCGCGACTTCGGGCAGCAGGCCCATCATCACGAACTCGGTCGTGCCGATGCCGAAAGCACCCACGGCGAGGGCGAGCAGGGCCAGGGGCGTGGCCCTGCGGGTGGGGGCGGACAGGGAGGTCGGCGTGGGCCGGGACATCAGAACAGCGGCCTTTCGAAGGGTGCGACGGGCGTAGGTCCGTACAGTTTATGTTCAAGTGCGGAACAAAGACTGCCACGCCCGGTATTCCCCCGGGTTACGAGCCCGTTGCCGTTGCCCCTACGCGGCCGGAATCTTCACCCGGGCCGCGATCGGCAGGTGGTCGCTCGCCGTGCGGGGCAGTGACCAGGAGCTGACCGGTTCCACGCCCTGCACCATGATCTGGTCGATCCGGGCCAGCGGGAACGACGCCGGCCAGCTGAACCCGAACCCGCTGCCGGACGCGCCCTGCGTGGAGCGCATCTGGGCGGTGACGGCGTTCAGCGCGCGGTCGTTCATCGTGCCGTTCAGGTCGCCGAGCAGGATCTTGCGGGTCAGCTTCTCGTCGGAGAGCGCCTCGCCCAGCGCGTTCGCGCTCTTGTCGCGCTGGCGGGCCGTGAACCCGGCCTTCATCTTCACGCGTACCGACGGGAGATGGGCGACGTACACGGCGACCGACCCCTCCGGTGTCGCGACGGTCGCGCGCATCGCGCGGGTCCAGCCCAGCTTGATGTCCACCGGCCGGGCGGCGCTGATCGGATACTTGCTCCACAGCCCGACCGTGCCCTGCACCGAATGGTACTTGTACGTCGCCGCGAGGGCCTTCTCGTACGTCGGGACGGCCGTGTCCGTCAGCTCCTCCAGGGCGAGGAGGTCGGCGCCGGAGCCCGCCACCTCGCGGGCCGTGCCGGCCGGGTCCGGGTTCTCCGCGTTGACGTTGTGGGTGGCCACCGTCAGATTGCCGCCGGTGCCGGCGTTGCTGCCGAGCAGCCCGCCGAAGAGGTTGAACCAGACCGTCGTGGTCACCACGATCGCGATCAGCGCGGTCGCGGAACGCCGGACCAGCGCGACAACGAGCAGCAGCGGTACGGAGATGATGCCGAACCAGGGCAGGAACGTCTCACTGAGGCTGCCGAGGTTGCCGATCCGGTTGGGGATCTGCGCGTGCATGACCATGACCAGGGCGAGCAGCAGTGCCAGCGCCGCCGTGATCAGGCCCCGGCGCCAGATTCTCGGATCGCCCCGCCAGCCGTCCGTCAGACGGGTCATCAGGCGCCGAAGCCGGGGTCCCCGACGCTCGGGTCCCGAGCCTCCGTTGTCCGTCTCCGTCATGTACGCCTGCTGGGCCATACCGTCGCCTCACAACCTGCCGCGCATACCGTCCGTCCCCCGCGTCTAAGACCCTAGGGGATGAACGGTTCCGATCTCGCCGTCTCATGACGGCCGTACGGGGACGATGACGAACAAGTCGGCGCGAGCAGTTCCGGTTACGGTCCGGTCAAGGGCCGTCTGTGACGAAACACGCACAGTAGAGCGCCGACCGGCCCGTGGGGCGTACGAATTGCTGGTTACGGTGCCACCGGCCGCAGACCTTCCAGCAGCGTGTCGACGATCTGCTCCGCGAGCCCCTCGGGCAGGTCCGCGTCGGTGCGCAGTACGGCGCGCAGGAGCATGGGGCCGAGGAAGAGGTCGTACATCATCGTGACGTCGATGTCCGGGCGCACCTCACCGTTTCGCTGGCCCCGGCGCAGGAGTTCGGCGCCGAGCAGGCGGCGCGGCTCGATGACGGTGGCCTGGTAGGCGGCCCAGAGTTTGGGGCTGCTCTTCACCTGGGCCTGGACGTTGTGCAGGAACGCCGAGGACTGGTGGGCCAGTCCCCGGCGGCGCAGCGCCTCCAGCAGGACGACCAGGTCGTCGCGCGTCGACGTGCCGGGGAGCTCCGGGTCGGCGGGTTCCATGACCCGCATGACGTCGACGAACAGTTCCTCCTTGCCCGGCCAGCGGCGGTAGATGGTGGCCTTGCCGACACCGGCGGTGCGTGCCACCCGCTCGATGGAGATGTCCGCGAGCGGCACGCCCTCCTCCAGGAGTTGCAGCACGCCCTCGATGATGGAGCGCTCCACGGCTTCGCTCCGGGGGCGGCCACGGGTGCTGCTCCGATCGGCCGTGGTCCGAGCCGTGGTGACTGCGCCGGCCGGGCCGTCCGCGAGGTTCACGCGACCTGCTCCTTTCCTTCTCCGGCGCGGATGCGCCGGTGCGCCGATTCTCCCTGTCGCCCCCGTCCCCCCGTCCTCCGTCCCCCCGTAATGGCACCCCTTGGGCGCCCTTCGTCCCGTACGTCCGCCGCTCAGTGGTCCGCGGACGCCAACTGCGGCTTCTCCTCGCCCTCTTGGGGTGCGGCCGGGCGGCCCGGCAGGCACAGGGCGACGACCAGGGCGCCCACGAGGGCGACGCCCGCGCCGCACAGCGCGGTGATGTGCATCGCGTGCAGGAACGCGTCGTTGGCGGGAGCGACCAGGGCATCGCCCCGGGGCCGAGCTTGGCGGCGACGCCGAGGGTGGCCTCGATGGACTCGCCCGCGGTGTGCCGTACGCCGGCAGGCAGCGCGCCGAGCTTGTCCTCGATGTCGTTGCGGTAGACCGCCGAGAGGACGGAGCCCAGTACCGCGATGCCGAGCGCGCCGCCGACCTGGCGGAAGGTGTTGCTGAGCGCGGACGCGGAGCCGGCCTTCTCGCGGGGCAGGGCCTGCATGATGACGACGCTGGTCGGCGTCATGATGTGCGCCATGCCGGTGCCCATGAGGAAGAAGACGACTTCCAGCAACCAGATCGGGGTGTCCGTCTCGAACGAGGCGAACGCGGCGAGGGTCGCGGCGATCAGCAGCATGGCGGCGGTGGTCGTGGCCCGGTTGCCGAAGCGGTCGACGGCCAGCCGGGCGCGCGGCGCGAAGATCAGCTGGGCGGCGGCCAGCGGCAGCATCAGCAGGCCGGTCTGGAGAGGTGAGTAGCCGCGCACGCTCTGGGTGTAGAAGACCGAGAAGAAGGTCACGCCCATCAGCGCGAAGAAGACGAGAGCGATGACGGACATCGCCGCCGAGAAGGTCTTGTTGCGGAAGTACGTCACGTCGATGGACGGGTGGTCGCTGCGCTTCTCGAACAGCACGAAGCCGACGAGTACGGCGAGACCGGCGCCGATGGTCGCCAGTACCTGCGGGTCGGTGAAGTCGGCGAGCTGGCCGCCCTTGATGATGCCGTAGACGAGCAGCACGAGGCCGACGACGGACAGCAGAACCCCTACGGGGTCGATGCGGCCGGGCTTCGGGTCGCGGGAGTCGGGCACCAGGACCGTCATCAGGACGAGGGCGATGATCACGATCGGCACGTTGATGAGGAAGACGGAACCCCACCAGAAGTGGGCGAGGAGGACGCCTCCGGTGATCGGCCCTATGGCGATGGCCAGGCCGACACCGCCGGCCCAGATGCCGATGGCCTTGGGCTGCTCCTCGCGCTCGAAGACGTTCATGAGGACGGCGAGGGTGGCGGGCATCACGAAGGCGGAGCCGAGGCCCATCAGGGCCCGGAAGACGATCAGCTCGGTGGGCGAGCCCGCGGAGGCGGCGAGGGCGGAGCCGATGCCGAACACGGCGAGTCCGCCGAGCAGCACCTTCTTGCGGCCCAGCCGGTCGCCGAGGATCCCGGCGGTGAACAGCAGCCCGGCGAAGACGAGGGTGTAGGCGTTGATCGCCCACTCCAGCTCGCTCTGGGTGGCGCCCAGGCCGGTCGGGGCGGGGGTGGAGATGGTCTTGATGGCGACGTTGAGGATGGAGTTGTCGAGCACCACGATCAGCAGGCTGAGCATGAGCACGCCGAGGATCGCCCAGCGTCGCCGGTGCACGGCCTCCGGGATCCGGGGGCCGGTGGCGGGTGGGCCGGCAGGAGTAGTCATGACAGCAAGCCTAGGCCTATTCCGATACGAGACCGTCTCGTATCGGAATTCCTTACCCAGCTCTTACGTAGGGCCCGGCATCGGCGGGACTCAGTGACGGTGGAGCGCCGCGTCGATGGAGCCCGCGTCGACGGGTGGCGGCGCGAGACGTTCAGCACACAGGCGGCCCTCCGTGGGCGACCACTAGCCGTCCCCGGACGGGAGGTGCCACCATGGGAGGGATCCGGGGACGCCGTCAGGGCGCCTCGAGATGAATTGAAGGAGCCGTTGCCATGACGCAGCTTCAGTCTGCCCACCAGGCCTCCGCCGGCAGCACCACCGCGACGACGAACTCGGCGAACGCGACGAACGCGCTGTACGGGGGCAAGGGCACGCGCCGCATCACGGTCCGGGACATCACCGCCGCCAAGGAGCGCGGCGAGAAGTGGCCCATGCTCACCGCGTACGACGCGATGACCGCGTCCGTCTTCGACGAGGCCGGTATCCCCGTCATGCTGGTCGGCGACTCGGCGGGCAACTGTCACCTGGGCTACGAGTCGACGGTACCCGTGACCCTCGACGAGATGACCATGCTGTCGGCTGCGGTCGTCCGGGGTACGAGCCGGGCACTGATCGTGGGCGACCTGCCCTTCGGTTCCTACCAGGAGGGCCCGGTGCAGGCGCTGCGCTCGGCGACCCGGCTGGTGAAGGAGGCGGGGGTCGGGGCCGTCAAGCTGGAGGGCGGCGAGCGCTCGCACCGCCAGATCGAACTGCTGGTCGAGTCCGGTATCCCGGTGATGGCCCACATCGGCCTGACCCCCCAGTCCGTGAACTCCATGGGCTACCGCGTCCAGGGGCGCGGCGAGGAGGCCGCGCAGCAGCTGCTGCGGGACGCGAAGGCCGTGCAGGACGCGGGGGCGTTCGCGGTGGTCCTGGAGCTGGTGCCGGCCGAGCTGGCGGCGGAGGTCACGCGGATGCTGCACATCCCCACGGTGGGGATCGGGGCGGGAGCGGAGACCGACGCGCAGGTGTTGGTGTGGACGGACATGCTGGGGCTGACCGGGGGGCGGGTGCCGAAGTTCGTCAAGCAGTACGCGAATCTGCGTGAGGTCATGGGGAACGCGGCGAAGGCGTTCGCGGAGGATGTGACGGGCGGGGCGTTCCCGCTGGAGGAGCACTCCGTCCACTGACCTGACGGGTCCGTGACGCTGTGGACGGCCCGTCCACGGTCACGGATGTAATAGAGCCACTGCGGCACGACAGCAGCCCGCCGACTTCCCCCATCGGCGGGCTGCGGCTTTTTGTTTTCGCCCCCTCCGCCCCTACCCGTCCCATCCTGTCCCTGGGGGCTGCGCCCCCAGACCCCCCTCCGGCCCTGAAGGGGCCTTGTCCTCAAACGCCGGACGGGCTGAGAGTGCGGGTCGGTGCCGGACGGGGCAGGGGTGTGGGCCGGCGCCTGGAGGGGGGCGACCTGGGCTGCGATACCCCTGTCGGTGGTCTGTAGGGGGTTTGTCGGTGGGGGGTGACAGGTTCGGTTCATGACGCGAATCGACAACCGCCCCGCCGACGGGGTCACACGTGCCGTTTCCGTGCGGGGGCTGGTCAAGCACTACGGCGAGACCAAGGCGCTGGACGGCGTCGACCTGGACGTCCGGGAAGGCACCGTACTCGGTGTGCTCGGGCCCAACGGCGCCGGCAAGACCACCCTCGTACGCATCCTCTCCACCCTGCTGCGGCCCGACTCGGGGCACGCCACCGTCGCCGGGTACGACGTGCTGCGGCAGCCCCGGCAGCTGCGGCGCGTGATCGGGCTCACCGGTCAGTACGCCTCCGTGGACGAGAAGCTCCCGGCTGGGAGAACCTGTACATGATCGGGCGGCTCCTCGACCTGTCCCGCAAGGACGCCCGCGCCCGCGCCGACGAACTGCTGGAGCGCTTCTCCCTCACCGACGCGGCCAAGCGGCCGGCGAGCACGTACTCCGGCGGTATGCGGCGGCGGCTGGACCTGGCCGCGTCGATGATCGGCCGGCCCGTCGTCCTCTACCTCGACGAACCCACCACCGGGCTCGACCCCCGCACCCGCAAAGAGGTCTGGAGCGAGGTCAAGCGGATGGTCGGCGACGGGGTGACCGTACTGCTCACCACCCAGTACATGGAGGAGGCCGAACAGCTCGCCTCCGAGCTGGTCGTCATCGACCGGGGGAAGGTCGTCGCCGGTGGCGCGATCGACGAGCTGAAGGCGAAGGTCGGCGGCCGTACCCTGCGGATCCGGCCCGCCGACCCGCTGCAACTGCGCCCGCTCGCCCGCGATCTGGACGACCTCGGCATCACCGGCCTCGCCACCACGGCCGTGGACACCACCAACGGCAGTGTCCTGGTGCCGATCCTGAGCGACGAGCAGCTCACCGCCGTGACCGGCGCGGTCGTCGCGCGCGGCATCACGATCGCCTCGATCTCCACCGAACTGCCCAGCCTGGACGAGGTGTTCCTGTCCCTCACCGGCCATCGCGCCAGCACCCCGCAGGACGACACCACGCCCGCCGACACCCGAGAGGAGGTCGCCGTATGAGCACCACGACCGTGACCGCACCCGTGCAGGACGTCCAGAGCGACGGCCATATCCCACTGCGCAGCCATCTGCGCCACACCGGAGCCCTCGTCCGGCGCAATCTCCTGTGGATCCGGCAGGACCCGGAGTCGATGGCCGACGCGCTGCTGATGCCGATCATCTTCACCCTGCTGTTCGTGTTCGTCTTCGGCGGCTCGATCGGTCAGGCCACGGGCGGCGGGCAGGACGGTTACGTGCAGTACGTGATCCCCGGGATGATCGCGATGATGAGCATGACGCTGTCCCAGGGCGTCGGCACCGGCTTCAGCCAGGACTTCAACTCCGGTGTCATGGACCGTTTCCGGTCCCTGCCGATCGGGCGCGGTTCGGTGCTGTTCGCGAAGATCTCGGTCGAGCTGGTGCGGATGCTGTTCGCGACCACCGTGCTGATGATCGTCGCCGTCCTGGTCGGCTTCGACATCGACAACTGGCCCGGACTGTTCGCGGCCGTGGGTCTGGCCACGCTGTTCGCCTCGTCGATCATGTGGGTGTTCCTCACCCTTGGCGTGATCATGAAGAGCGCGCAGTCCGTGCAGGCGATGGGTTTCCTGGTGCTGTTCCCGCTCCAGTTCGGTTCGTCGATCTTCGCCCCGACCCAGTCGATGCCGGGCTGGCTCCAGACGTTCACCGACTACAACCCGCTGTCGACGCTCGCGGACGCGGCCCGTGGACTGATGGTGGGCGGTCCGGTGGCGCACGATCTGTGGGTGACCGTCGGCTGGTCGCTGGCCATCACGGCCGTGATGGCGCCGGTCGCCATCCACAAGTTCCGCACGAAGAGCTGACCACGCGCAGACACCACGGCACCACGGCACCACGTGCTGCCGACGGCGGGTCGGACGTCAGATGAGGGCGGTCGCCTCCCCGGGGGAGAGGCGAGCGCCCTCCTCGTACGCCGTCTCGTACGCCTCGTCGCCGAGCACGTCACGGACCGCGCGGACGGCGCGACCGCGGATCTCGCGCTCCGCGAGTCCGGAGACATGGCCGGGCGGCAACAGGGCGTCGGCGGCGCCCAGGCAGCGGGCGGCGTCGTGGGCGCGATCAGGGTCGAAGCCGACGAGGGCGGCGGCGCCGGTGGCCAGCAGGGTGGAGCGCAGATGGGGGGCGATGGCGCGGGACAGCTCGTCGTCGGCGCGAGCCACCGCCTGTCTCGCCTTGTGGAGGGCCTCCTCGTAGCGGCCTTCCGCGACGTCCAGCCAGGACTCCGCGCCGAGGATGAACGCATCGAAGACGACGAACGAGGCGGCTCTGAACTCCGCGCGCAGCAGCCGCAGTTGCTCACGCGACTCGGAGACGCGGTCGGTGACGCCGAGCCAGGCCGCGAGGAAGAGCCGGGCGGCGGGCATGGCCTCGTTGACCATTCCGGCCGACTTCTCGATCACGTCACGCAGCAGTTGTTCGCCTTCCTCGGTCCGGCCCGCCTCCAGGAACACGTTGCCGAGGCGGGCGGCGAGCACGGTCTTCTGGGCGCGGGCGCCGAGTTGTTCGGCCAGCTCCATCGCGTCCCGGAAGTCGACGGCGGCGCTGTCGTACTCGGCTCTGCGTTCGCGGGCCTCACCGCGTGCGGAGAGCGCCTCGGCGGCGCCCCAGGCGTCCCCGAGGCGGCGGAAGATCTCCAGCGACTCGTCGGCGTCGCGGGTCGCGTCGCCGGCCCAGTCGCTGCGGTTGGCGAGGACGTTGGCGCGCATCTGCAGACAGGCGGCGAGCTCCCACTCGTAGGCGGGTTGCGCCTCCCGGCAGGTGCGCACGGACTCGCCGACGATGACGCTGAGCCGCTCCATGTCGCGGGTGAGCATGACGGCGTAGAACCAGAGGAGGCCGGGGTAGCGGCAGGTCTGGGGGGCGCCGGGTTCGTAGACCTCGGTGATGGCGCGCAGCTTCTGCCGGGCCTCGGGTGTCTGCCAGACCTCCAACTCCATGTCCATGGAGGCGAGATGGATGAGGTGGACGCCGCGTCGGGCCTCTTCGAGGAGTTCGCCGTGCCAGGGCGGCGGGGTGTCCGTGCAGCGCTCCCACACGGGCTGGGCCGGGCGGACCGGGAGGGCGAAGGGGTCGGGGCCGAGGTTCATGACCTCGCGGGACCAGTTGCGGCCGGCGAGCCGCAGATCGCGCATCTGCCAGTACCAGGAGATCGACAGGACGAGGCAGAGCGCCTCCTGTTCGTCGCGTGCGGTGACGGCGTGGCGGAGGGCGGCGCGGATGTTCTCGCTCTCCCGTTGGAACACGTCGAGCGCGGCGAGTTGACCGGGTCCGCGCAGCAACGGGTCGGTGGTGCGGGCGAGTTCGCGGTAGTACGTGAGGTGCGCGCGCTCGGCTTCGGGGCGGGCGCCCGCCTCGTCGAGGCGCTCACCGGCGTACTCGGCGACGGTCTCCAGGAGCCGGTAGCGCATGACGTCGTTGTCGTCCGAAGGGGCGGCCAGGACAAGGGACTTGTCGACGAGTGAGGCGAGCGCTTCGAGCGCGACGGGCCCGCACACCGCCTCGGCGGCAACGAGGTCGCAGCCGCCCGCGAAGACGGACAGCCGCCGCAGGACGTCCCGTTCGTCCGTGTCGAGCAGGTCCCAGGACCAGTCGACGACGGCCCTCAGGGTCTGCTGGCGGGGCAGGACGGTACGGCTGCCGGAGGTGAGCAGCCGGAAACGGTCGTCGAGCCGGTCGGCGATCTGCCGCAGCGACAGCAACCGCAGCCGGGCGGCGGCCAGTTCGATGGCGAGGGGCAGTCCGTCGAGCCGCCCGCAGATCTCGGCCGCGGCCTCCGGATCGTCCTCGACCCGGAACCCGGGCCGGGCGGCTGCCCCTCGGTCGGCGAGCAGTTGTAGCGCTACCGGCTCGGGCAGCGGTTCGACGGGGCGCACCAACTCCCCCGGTACGCCCAGGGGTTCACGGCTGGTGGCGAGCACGGTGATCCCCGGGCAGCGCACCAGCAGCTCCGCGACGAGGTGCGCGGCGGCGTCGATGACGTGCTCGCAGTTGTCGAGGAGGATCAGCATCCGCCGGTTGGCGCAGTGCTCGGTGAGGCGTACGAGGGGGTCGTCGTGGCGTTCCGCGGAGGCGGCGCGCAACTCCTCGGCGCCGGCCCCGCGCAGCACCGTCTCGCGTGCGCCGAGGGCGGTCAGGACGGCCTCCGGTACGGCGTCCGGGTCGACGACGGGCGCGAGTTCGGCCAGCCACACCCCGTCGGGCGCGGGGGCCGCCGTACCGCCCCGTACGGCTTCGGCGGCCTCCTGCGACAGCCGCGTCTTGCCGGCGCCGCCGGGCCCGAGCAACGTCACGAGCCGGGCGGTGGCGAGGTCGCCTCGGATGGCCTCGATGTCCGCCTCCCGGCCGACGAAGGAGGTGAGACGGGCCCGGAGGTTGCCCGGGGGTGGGGGTGGCGGCGAAGGCGGAGGGGCGGGCGAGGCCTGGGGTGGGGTGCGGGAGGCGCTGGAGGAGGCCATGGGCCGGGGCGTACGGCCGGCCGGGGCGCCGCCGTGCGCGGGAGCCGCTCCCGCAGGGGTGATACGGGCGTTGCCGGAGGCAGCGGCGGCGGTGCCCCGCCCACCGTCGCCTGCGCCGCCCGCGCCGCCTGCTCTTCCTGCTCCTCCTGGTCTCAGCAACTCCGCGTGCAGAGACCGCAGTTCAGGGCCGGGGTCCGCGCCGAGGCGGTCGGCCAGCAGCTGTCGTACGTCCTCGTACGCGGCCAGTGCCTGGGCCGGGCGGCCCGCGTCACGCAGTGCGCGCAGCCGGAGCGCCTGGAGGGGCTCGTCCAGGGGGTGGCTGTCGCAGAGGGCGGTCAGTTCGGGCAGCGACTGTTCGGCGGCACCCAGCGCCAGGGCGGCGGTGAGACGGGCGCGGCGTGTGTCCAGTCGGCGGGTCTCCCAGCGGGCGGCCTCGGCGGTGCGGTCGGGGAGGTCGGCCAGGGCCGGTCCGTGCCACAGGGCGAGGGCGTCGTCGAGGACGACGGCGGCCTTGGCCGGGTCGTTGTCGGCGAGCGCGCGCGTGCCCTCCTCCGCGAGCCGTGCGAAGCGGTGCAGGTCGACGTCGTCCGGCGCCGCGCACAGCCGGTAGCCGCCTTCGGCCGAGGCGATGGTGTCCGGGCCGAGCGCTCGGCGGAGCCGGCCGACCAGCGCCTGCAGCGCGGCCGGCGCGTCGGCGGGCACATCACCGTTCCACACCTCCTCCACCAGGACGCCCGCCGGCACGGTCCGGCCGGGCCGCAGGGCGAACACCGTCAGCAGGGCGCGCAGCCGCGCGCCGCCGACCGGGAGGGAGGTGCCGTCGGGACGGAGTGCCTGGGTGGTGCCGAGGATGCGATAGCGCACGGGTCCATTCTCTCCGGGGACGAGTGCGTGGCGCGCGCGGGTTTACGCAGCGGTGATCAGGGAGAAGTCCGGGATCTCCGGGAACATCCAGGAACCTCCGGCCCTCGGTGGGACGTTCCTTCCAGAGCACGGGTACCGTCGACCCGCCCGCGCAGTCGCGTACGGCACTGTCCGCCGAGTCCTCAGGAGTTCCGCCCCATGACCACCGCCACCACCCGCAACAGCGACCGGCGGATCAGCCCGGTCTTCGTCGGGATTCTGGCCGTCACGGCGGTCACGGGCTGGGCCACCTGGACCGGGTTCGCCGAACAGCCCGGCGTCGCCGTGTTCCTGTTCGTGACGACCGCGTGGATCGTGTCGCTGTGTCTGCACGAGTACGCGCACGCGCGCACGGCGCTGCACAGCGGTGACATCTCGGTCGGGGAAAAGGGCTATCTCACCCTCAATCCCCTCAAATACACGCACGCCCTGCTCAGCATCGTGCTGCCGGTGATCTTCGTGATCATGGGCGGGATCGGGCTGCCGGGCGGTGCCGTCTTCATCGAGCGCGATCGCATCCACGGCCGCTGGAAGCACAGTCTGATCTCGGCCGCCGGTCCGCTGACAAACGTGCTGTTCGCCCTCGTGTGCACCGCGCCGTTCTGGCTGGACGCGCTGGACGGAGTGCCGTGGGCGTTTCGATTCGCCCTGGCCTTCCTCGCGCTGCTCCAGGTCACGGCCGCGATCCTGAACTTCCTGCCGGTGCCGGGCCTGGACGGGTACGGCGTGATCGAGCCGTGGCTGTCGTACAAGATCAAGCGCCAGGTGGAGCCGTTCGCCCCATTCGGGCTGCTGTTCGTGTTCGGGGTGCTGTGGCTCGGGCCGGTGAACAGGGAGTTCTTCGACGCGATCGACGTCGTCCTGAGCGCGCTGGGGGTCGACCGAGATTACGCGAACTGCGGTCTGACTCTGTTCCGCTTCTGGCAGGAGAACAGCGACATATGCCTCACGGGCGTGGGCGGCTAACCCCGCGCCTTCGCCCGCCGGGCGTAGTACCAGCACATGTTGGACGACAGCCCGGCCAGCAGTACCCACACGATCCCCAGCCAGTTGCCCTGGACGAAGGACACGACGGCCGCGGCCACGGCGAGCACGCAGACGATCAGGGCGTAGAGAGCGAGGCGGGGCATTGAGTGGGCTCCTGTCGGGGGACACTGCCGGAAACCCGTCCAGTGTCCCCCATCCGCTCAGATGTCGGTGACGCGCAGGCCCGCGTGGGCCTTGTAGCGGCGGTTCACGGAGATCAGGTTGGCGACCAGCGACTCGACCTGGTGGGCGTTGCGCAGCCGCCCCGAGAAGACCCCGCGCATACCGGGGATACGGCCGGCGAGGGCCTGCACGATCTCCACGTCCGCCCGCTCCTCGCCGAGGACCATCACGTCCGTGTCGATCTCCTCGATCTCCGGGTCCTGGAGGAGTACGGCCGACAGGTGGTGGAAGGCGGCCGTGACCCGGGAGTCCGGCAGCAGGGCGGCGGCCTGTTCGGCGGCGCTGCCCTCCTCCGGCTTCAGCGCGTACGCGCCTTTCTTGTCGAAGCCGAGCGGGTTCACGCAGTCGACGACGAGCTTGCCGGCCAGTTCCTCGCGCAGGGATTCGAGGGTCTTGCCGTGTCCGTCCCAGGGCACGGCGACGATCACGATGTCGCTGCGGCGCGCGGTCTCGGCGTTGTCGGCGCCCTCGACACCGTGGCCGAGTTCGTCGGCGGCGGCCTGGGCGCGGTCGGCCGCGCGCGACCCGATGATCACCTTCTGTCCGGCCCTGGCGAGCCGGTAGGCAAGGCCCTTGCCCTGCGGCCCGGTCCCACCGAGCACGCCGACGACGAGCCCGGAGACGTCGGGAAGGTCCCAGGGGTCCTTCGCGGGAGCTTTCGCGGGAGCCTCGGCAGGGGTCTGTGCACTGTCGGTAGAGGTCATGGGCCGACCTTACGTCCGTGTCCGCGCGACCACCGGCTCAGGTGAGCTGGGTCACGGGGACCCGCCGGAAGGGGATCCTCTCGTACGGGCCGAAGTCACCGGTCTCGAAGAGGAGTCCGACCGTGTGGGCGTCGACCCGGACGAGGTCGGAGTAGGCGGCGGGCAGCCCGTTCACCGTGTCCGCCGGGCGCCAGGTGGTGCCGCCGTCGGTGGAGACGCGGATGGTCATCAGGGCGCGGTCGGCGGGATCGGCGGGGCCGGAGAACAGGAGCAGGTCGGGGTCGCGGAACTGGAGCACGCTGCCCTGGCAGACGGGGGCGGACAGTCCGGCCTGCGGGCGGAAGGGCTTGACGAGGGTCTGGCCGCCGTCCGTGGAGTGGGCGTCGGCGCGGTTGCCGGGGGACGGTGAGTCGTTGCGGGTGTTGAAGTAGACGCGGCCGTCCGGGAGTTCGGCGGCGGTGGTCTCGTTGACGTTGATGTAGCCGTTGGTGTTCTCGTCGAGGTATCCGATGCGCCAGGTCTTGCCCCGGTCGTCACTGAGCAGGCAGTGGCCGCTGTTGTAGCGGGCCTCGTTGCCCAGGTCCGTCCCGGTGGGCGGGATCGTGTGGTTGGCGGCGACGACGATCCGGCCGGTGCTCAGCTGGATGGCGTGGCCGGGGGTGGTGGCGTACCAGCGCCAGTTCGCGTGCTTCACCTGGGCGGTGATCTCCACGGAGGTGGACCAGGTGACGCCGTCGTCGTCGCTGTGGCGGACCCAGATCCGGCGTCCGTCGGCCGCCGACACGTTGCCGAGCAGGATGTCCTTCTCGGTCGCCGTGCCCGAGGCCCGGATGTACACGAGGAGGATGCGGCCGTTGTCGAGGACGACGGGGGCGGGGTTGCCGGCGAGGTTGTTGTCGCCGTTCTTGGCGGCGACGATGAGCGGGCCCCAGGTGCGGCCGCCGTCCGTGGACCGCTTCAGGACGATGTCGATGTGCCCGTGGTCCGAGGCGGAGTCGACCCGGCCCTCGCAGAAGGCCAGCACGGTGCCGGCGTGGGTGACGACGGCGGCAGGGATGCGGTAGCTGGCGTAGCCCTCGTGGCCGGACCAGAAGGGGATGCTCGTCTCGACTGTCATGTGCGGCTCCTTGACGAAGACGGTGACTGGGTCGGTGTCGGTGTCGGTGACTGTCCGTGCGGGGGTGGACGGGGTTCTTACCCATGTTGGGCGAAAACATGGTGAAGGGCGCGCCCCGGGTTGCCTGTTGCGGCAGGATGCGCGGTCATGGACGCCGTACGGGTCGCGTTGTTGCGCGAAGTGCTCGCTGGAACCGAGTGGTTGGGGGCCACACGGAGGTTCGCGGCGACGTTACGGGGTTCCGTGGTGTCGTACGGAGGCGGGTTGCTGTTGGTGGGGACGCCGGAGTACGAGCCGTGGCACCTGGCGGCACATCTCGTGGACGAGGCGGCCTGGTCGGGGACGCCTGAGCTGGCGCCGACCCTCGTACGGCATGACACGCGGGCGTCCGGTCCCGGGCGGCTGTCGGTCGGGCTCGGGCGGATCGACGCGGCGCGGCGGGGTGAGACCTTGCTGGTGGTGGCGCCGGAGGGGGTGGGCGGCGCCCTGCTGGAGCGGGTGCATGATGCTCGGCGGGGTGGGGCGAAGGTGCTGGTGCTGGGGTCGGGTGAGGGGGAGTTGGTGTCGATGGCGCATGAGTCGCTGGCGGTGCCGGAGGGGTTGGAGCTGGACCTGGACACCGTGCAGCACCTGGTGAGTGCGGCGGCCGGGGAGAACGGGGTGCCTGTCGTTCGGGGGCGCCGGCGTTTCCGTGACCGCCTGGCCCGGCTGGCGGACGTCCTGACGGCACCGCCGCCGTCCCGCTGGTAAGTACATTGCCCACCCACCCACCCGTCTCGCCACCTCACCCGCCTCCGGCGGACGAAACGCAGGCCCGCCCCGAGGAGCGACGCCCGCCCCGGCGGGACCCCACACCCAGCCCGGCGCAATCCCCGAGGCGCCCCACCCGGCGCACACCACTCCCCGCCCCCGAAAACCTGTTGCCCCCACTCCTCCCCGCCGCTCAGCATGACCCCACGTGACCTCCCCTCTCCGTGCTCTTCTGCCCGATCTCGCGCCCTGGCGGGCCTCCGTCGATTTCCGGAAGCTCTGGATGTCGGGGCTGATCACCAACTTCGGGAGTTTTCTGACCTTCGTCGCGCTGCCGGTGCAGCTGAAGGAGCTGACCGGGTCCGCCGCCGCGGTCGGGGCCATCGGGGCCGTGGAGTTGGTCCCGCTGATCGTGTTCGGGCTGTACGGCGGGGCGTTGGCCGACGCGGCGGACAAGCGGAAGCTGATCCTTTGGACGGAGGCGGGGCAGGGGGTGCTGTGCGCCGTACTGCTCGTCAACGCGCTGTTGCCCGACCCGCTGATCTGGCCGCTGTACGTCCTCGCCGCGCTCACCTCGGCCCTCGGGTCGGTGCAGCGGCCCGCGCTCGATTCGCTGATGCCGCGGATCGTCGCCCATGAGCATCTGCCGGCCGCCGCCTCGTTGAACTCGCTGCGCTGGACGGTCGGCGGGGTCGCGGGACCGGCTCTCGCCGGGGTCGTCGTGGCCTATGCCGGGCTCGGCTGGGCGTACGCCGTCGATCTCCTGACCTTCGCCATGTCCGTGCTCCTCGTCGTGGGGCTCGCCTCCTCCCCCGCCTCGCACGAGGCCGCCAAGCCGTCGCTGCGGTCCATCGCGGAGGGTGCCCGGTACGCGTGGAACCGCAAGGAGCTTCTCGGGACGTACGCCATCGACCTCGCCGCGATGTTCCTCGCGATGCCGCTGGCCGTCCTGCCGTTCCTCGCCGACGAACTGGACGCCGAGTGGTCGCTCGGCCTGATGTACGCGGCGATCCCGGCCGGTGCGCTGCTCGTGAGCCTCACCAGCGGCTGGACCTCACGGGTGCACCGGCACGGGCGGATGGTCGTGCTCGGGGCCGCGGGGTGGGGGCTAGCGGTGGCCGGGGCGGGCATCGTCGGCAACGTGTGGCTGGTGCTGCTGTTCCTGCTGGTGGGCGGCTGTTTCGACATGGTCAGCGGGATCTTCCGGGGTGCTATGTGGAACCAGACCATCCCCGATGAGCTACGCGGACGCCTCGCCGGTATCGAACTGCTCTCCTACTCCGTCGGCCCGCAGCTCGGCCAGGTCAGGGCAGGTGGCGTGGCCGCGTGGCGCGGCGTACGGGCGTCCGTGTGGTCGGGCGGCCTCGCGTGCGTCGCCGGGGTGGGGCTGCTGGCCCTGTGCCTGCCGGGCCTGATGCGGTACGACGTACGGACGAACGAGCACGCGCTTCGGCTGCGCAAGCAGCGGGAGGCAACAACAGGCCTGGCGGCAACCCCCTAGGGGCGCGGGGAACTGCGCGACCAGCCACAGCGCACCCGCGCCCCGAAAACCGCCTCAACCACCCCGCCCGTCAGTCCTCGCCCTCGCCGCGCGCGTGCGCATCGTGCCACTTGGGGTCGTTCTCCCACTGGAGGTTGCGCTCGCGGGCCGTCTCCATCGCGTGTTCGGCCTCCGCTCGGGTGGTGTACGGGCCGAAGCGGTCCTTGCCCGGGCAGTCCGGGCCCTCCTCGACCTTCTTGTGCTCCAGGCAGTAGTACCACTCGCCCGGTTTGCCGACCGTGCGCTTCTTGAACAGGGCCATGGTCAGGACTCCTTTCACCACGTTCATCGTCCCCCACCACAGCTCGTTAAACTCACTGGTATGTCTGGCCAGTCACTGCTCGTACCAGGGGAGCTCTCTCCCATCCGCTCCGTGCCCGGGAACATCCGTCGCCCCGAGTACGTCGGCAAGCCCGCACCGACCCCGTACACCGGGGCGGAGGTGCAGACGCCCGCGACCATCGAGGCCATGCGGATCGCCGGGCGGATCGCCGCGCGGGCGATGGCGGAGGCCGCGAAGCTCATCGCGCCGGGGGTGACGACCGACGAGCTGGACCGGGTGGCGCACGACTACATGTGCGACCACGGCGCCTATCCGTCCACCCTCGGCTACCGCGGCTTCCCCAAGTCGCTGTGCACGTCCGTCAACGAGGTCATCTGCCACGGCATCCCGGACTCCACGGTGCTGCGGGACGGCGACATCGTCAACCTCGACGTGACGGCGTACATCGGCGGGGTGCACGGCGACAACAACGCGACGTACCTGGTCGGGGACGTCGACGAGGAGTCCCGGCTGCTGGTGGAGCGGACCCGGGAGTCCCTGGACCGGGCCATCAAGGCCGTCCGGCCGGGCCGGCAGATCAACATCATCGGCCGGGTCATCGAGTCCTACGCCAAGCGCTTCGGCTACGGCGTCGTCCGGGACTTCACCGGGCACGGGATCAACTCGTCGTTCCACTCCGGGCTGATCGTCCCGCACTACGACAGCCCTCACGCCACGACGCTCATCCAGCCGGGTATGACCTTCACCATCGAGCCGATGCTGACGCTGGGTTCGTACGACTACGACATGTGGGACGACGGGTGGACCGTCGTCACCAAGGACCGCAAGCGCACGGCCCAGTTCGAGCACACGCTCGTGGTGACGGACTCGGGCGCCGAGATCCTGACCCTGCCCTGAGGCCTGTCGTCCTGGCCGCCGGTCAGCGGGACAGCCCGTCCTCCTCCGAGGGCGGGCTCGTCGCCTAGCGTTCCAGGAACACCCGTCCTCCGACCTCCACCCACCCCATCGGCTGCGGCGCGGTGAGGATCTGCGACCCCTTGCCCTGCGTGATGTTGAGCGCCCGGCCCAGCTGCTGGGTCAGCAGCAACGCCGCCGCCCCCGTCGCCTCGTCCTCCTCGATGCCGTCGTCACGGCCGGGGAAGGCGCGCGCCCGGACCCGCCCCGCGGCCTCGTCCTCCCACGCCCACGCGTAGATCCACTCCCCCGGCGGCGGCACGGGCAACGCGTCGACCTCCGCGGCGGAGCCGTGACGCCGCAGTGTCCGGTCCGGTACCCACTCCGCCCGTGCCTCGATCCAGCTGAACTCCCCGTCCAGACGGGCCCCCACCAGGCCTGCCGGGGTGACCAGTTCGGGTACGTCCAGCAGCCAGGCCGTGCCGACGCAGGGGTGGCCCGCGAAGGGCAGGCGCAGCGTGGGGGTGTAGATGTCGATGATCCCGCGCTCGGGGTCGTCGACGAACACCGTCTCACTGAAGCCGAGTTTCGCCGCGAACGCCTGCCGCTCGCTCCGCTCCGGCATGACGGAGCCCTCACGGATCACGCCCAGCTCGTTGCCGTATCCCCCGTTGGGCGCGCAGAAGACGCGGAGTACGTCGTAATCAGTCACGCGCGCATCAAACACCCAGGTGACAGCCACCACCAACTCCGCGTCCCTGTACGCCCCTACGCGCCCGTACGCGATGCCGCACCGCGAGAACCACCCGCACACCCACCCACCCCACGTCCACCCGCGCCCGGGCGGCACCGGCCCGGATGCTCGCCCAGCGGGCACGGGCCGGGGGCACGGTCCTCCCGAGCTGTCCTGATCCCACCGGTTCGAGGCTCTTGACCTGTGCATTGCCTGTGCATGGGTTCTGCTTTAGCTCACCTTTAGATCGTCATCAAGTAACCGTGATCGGAGCGTACTCATGGGCCACCCATGAGAGGTGAATCACCGATTGCCCGGGTATCACTGAGGCAAGCCTTAGGTAAGTTAGGTCCGCCTCACCAAACTTGTGTGAGCCCGGACACGTCGTTTTTTCGCCACTCGCGATTCTCAGGAGCCCGCATGCGAGCCGTCAGACTCTCCGTCGTCACCGCCGCCGCCACCGCGGCGGCCCTGGCAGCCGTCACGGGGTGCACGGAGAAGGGCAGCTCGGGCAGCGGCGACCGGGTCATCAGCGTCACCGCGACCGACGACAAGTGCGAGGTCTCGAAGAAGGAGTTCCCGGCCGGGCACGTCGAGCTGGACATCGAGAACAAGGGCTCCAAGGTCACCGAGGTCTACGTCCTCTTCCCGGACGACCGGATCGTCACCGAACGCGAGAACATCGGCCCCGGCACCAAGCAGAAGGTCACCGCCGAGGTGAAGGCCGGCGACTACACGATCACCTGCAAGCCCGGTATGAAGGGCGACGGCATCCGTCAGACCGTCAAGGCCACCGGCGGCAAGGCCCCCAAGCGCGACCCGCGCCTGGACGCGGCCGTCGCCGCCTACCGCAAGTACGTCCAGGAGCAGGCGGACGCGACGCTGCCGCTCGCCAGGACCTTCGCCGAGGCGGTCAAGGCCGGCGACCTGGAGGCCGCCAAGAAGGCGTACGCGCCCTCCCGCATCGGCTGGGAGCGCACCGAGCCGGTCGCCGAGTCGTTCGGGAACATCGACCCGAAGGTCGACGTCCGCGCCGACGGTCTGGAGGCCGGCCAGAAGTTCACCGGCTGGCACCGTCTGGAGAAGTCCCTCTGGGCGGACAAGAAGATCACCGCCGAGGACAAGACCCTCGCCGACGAGCTGATCACCAACCTGACGGGCTGGCAGAAGCGGGTCGGCACGGCGGAGATCACCCCGACCTCGATGGCCAACGGCGCCAAGGAACTCCTCGACGAGGTCGCCACCGGCAAGGTCACCGGCGAGGAGGAGCGCTACTCGCACACCGACCTCGTCGACTTCAAGGGCAACGTCGAGGGCGCCCAGGACGCGTACGAGCTGCTGAAGCCGGTCGCCAACGAGAACGACGCGGCGCTGGTCACCGAGCTGGACAAGCAGTTCGCGGCCCTGAACACGCTGCTCGACAAGTACCGCGCGGACAAGAACTCGTACGACTTCACCTCGTACGACAAGGTCGGCGACGCCGATCGCAAGCAGCTCTCGGACGCGGTGAACGCGCTCGCAGAGCCGCTGTCCAAGCTCGCCGCCGCCGTCGTGAAGTAGAGGGGGACCGACATCATGACGGAGACACCGGAGAAGACCGAAGGCAGCACCTCGCGGCGGGCGCTGATCGGCTGGGGCGGGGCCGGGCTCGCGCTCGGGGCCGCCGCGGCCGGGGGCGCGGTCGCGATGACCCGGAGCGGCGACGACGTGCAGACGGTCGCCGCCGACGCGGGCGGGGCCGTCGACTTCCACGGCGGCCACCAGGCCGGCATCTCGACGCCGGTGCAGGACAGGCTGCACTTCGCCGCGTTCGACCTGGAGACGGACGACCGGGCCGAGTTCGCGCAGATGCTCAAGGACTGGACGGCGGCGGCCCGGCGGATGACGGCCGGGCTGGCGGTCGGCGAGGGCGCGTACGGCGGGCTCGCCGAGGCGCCGCCGGACGACACCGGCGAGGCGCTGGGGCTGAAGCCCTCGCGGCTGACGCTGACGATCGGCTTCGGACCCGGCCTGTTCGAGAAGCTCGGGATGGCGGAGCGGCGGCCCGAGGCGCTCGTCGATCTGCCGCAGTTCTCCGGCGACAACCTCGACAAGAACCGCAGCGGCGGCGACGTGTGCGTCCAGGCGTGCTCGGACGATCCGCAGGTCGCGGTGCACGCCGTACGCAACCTGGCCAGGATCGGGTTCGGCAAGGTCTCGGTGCGCTGGTCGCAGCTCGGCTTCGGCAAGACGTCGTCGACGACCCCCGAGGAGCAGACGCCGCGCAACCTGCTGGGCTTCAAGGACGGGACCCGCAACATCGCGGGCACCGAGTCGGCCCGGCTGAACAAGTTCGTGTGGGTGGACGGCGCGGACACCGACGGCAACTCGGCCTGGATGGAAGGGGGTTCGTATCTCGTCGCCCGGCGCATCCGTATGCACATCGAGCCCTGGGACCGGACCTCGCTGCAGGAGCAGGAGGACATCTTCGGCCGCGACAAGGGCGAGGGTGCCCCGGTCGGCAAGGCGAAGGAGCGCGACAAGCCGTTCCTGAAGGCGATGAAGCCCGACGCGCACGTCCGTCTCGCGCACCCCGACTCCAACCACGGGGCGACGCTGCTGCGCCGCGGCTACTCCTTCACGGACGGCACGGACGGTCTCGGCCGTCTGGAGGCGGGCCTGTTCTTCCTCGCCTACATGCGGGACGTCCGCAAGGGGTTCATCCCCGTGCAGCGCAACCTCGCCACCGACGCGCTCAACGAGTACATCCAGCATGTGGGTTCGGCGGTTTTCGCGATCCCTCCGGGCGTCCGGGACAAGGACGACTGGTGGGGCCGAGCACTGTTTTCTCAGGAGGCCTGACCGTGTTCGCGAACTATCTGATCGGGCTGCGCGAGGGCCTGGAAGCCAGCCTCGTCGTCTGCATCCTCATCGCCTATCTGGTGAAGACGGACCGCCGGGACGCCCTGAAGCCGATCTGGATCGGCATCGGGGTCGCCGTCGCGCTGGCCCTCGGCTTCGGCAGCGCGCTCGAATTCGGCTCCCAGGAGCTGACGTTCGAGGCGCAGGAGGCGCTCGGCGGGTCGCTGTCGATCGTCGCCGTGGGTCTGGTGACGTGGATGGTCTTCTGGATGCGGCGTACGGCCCGGCATCTGAAGTCGGAGCTGCACGGCAAGCTGGACGCCGCCCTGCAGATGGGCACGGGCGCACTGGTCGCCACCGCGTTCCTGGCGGTGGGCCGGGAGGGTCTGGAGACCGCGCTGTTCGTGTGGGCGTCGGTACGGGCTTCGAGCGACGGCACCGAAGGGCCCCTGATCGGCGTGCTGTTGGGTATCGCGACGGCGATCCTGCTCGGCTATCTCTTCTACCGGGGCGCCCTGCGCATCAACCTGTCCAAGTTCTTCACCTGGACCGGCGGCATGCTGGTCGTGGTCGCGGCGGGCGTCCTCGCCTACGGCTTCCACGACCTCCAGGAGGCCGACTGGGTGCCCGGCCTGACGGACAAGGCCTTCGACATCAGCGAGACGATCCCGCCGGACAGCTGGTACGGCACGCTCCTCAAGGGCGTCCTGAACTTCCAGCCGGACCCGACCGTCCTCCAGGTCACGGTGTGGGCGCTGTACCTGGTCCCGACGCTCGCGCTCTTCCTGGCCCCGGTAGGGTTCGCCTCCGGGAAGGGGAAGGTGAAGCCAGCTGATGAGCAGCGTGAGCAGGGGTCGCGGCCCGCGAAGTCCACGAATTCTTCCGACGCTTCGAGCGCCACGAAGTCTTCTTGACCGGAGCGCCCTCGCGGCGGCCTCGGTGACCGTGTTGGCGCTGACCGCGAGCGGCTGTGTCGTCGTGCACGGCGAGCGGGAGGTTCTCCCGGCGGCGAGCCCGACGGAGGCCGCCGAGGCGCTGAAGGACTTCACGGCCGCGTACAACGAGGCGGACAAGGCCTACGACCGTGCTCTGGACGCCGACTACGTCACCGGCCCCCTGGGTGCGATCGACGCGGCGCGGCTGGACGCGGGTCACAAGGTCAGCCCGGCCGGCAACCCGTCGTACGTACCCCTGAAGTTCACGGACACCAGGTTCACCATCCCGAAGAAGGCGGGCTGGCCCCGCTGGTTCGTCGCGAACGCCGACGCCAACAAGGGTGACGAGGCTCGCTGGTTGCTGGTGTTCACGCGCAGCAACGTGGCCGAGCCGTGGGCGGTGGCGTATCTGACGCTTCTCGACCCGGACGACGTACCGGCGTTCAGGACGGACAAGGACGGCCTCGCGGAGCCGGTGACGGCGAACTCGGCCGAACTGGCCGTCGCGCCCAAGGACTTGAGCGCGGACTACGCGACGTATCTGCAGGACGGCGGCGGCGACGTCTTCACGCCGGGTGTGCACACGAGCGGCTGGCTGGAGCAGCGCAAGAAGAGCGCCATCAAGCCCGGGCTCGTCACGCAGTACATCGACGAGCCGCTCGCCAAGGACGACTTCGCCCCGCTGGGCCTGCGGACGGCGGACGGCGGCGCGCTGGTCTTCTTCGCGACGCACCACTACGAGAAGCAGACGGCCGCGCAGGGCACGTCGATCCCGGCGCAGAGCGACAGTGTGCTGGCGCTGACGACGGGCGAGATCAAGCAGTCGCTGACACTGGAGTTCGTTTCGAACCAGGTCGTGCTGGACCCGGGCAGGGGCGCCGCGAACCAGGGTGTGGAGTTCCTGAGCCGCATCCAGGGCCTGACGGCGGCGCAGGGAGAGTAACCCCCGCTTGCGCAGGGAGAGCAACCACCGCTTACGCGGGGAAGGCAACTCCCGCTTGTCAGACGGCTGTTAGCCCTCAGCCGCGGTGCGGCCAGGCCGCGCTCGCGTGGTCGGGTTCCTCGTCGGCATACCGGGCGCAGACGTCGGTGAGGACTTCCAGCAGACTGAGCGGGTCGGGGAGGGCGAACTCCGGCCCGCGTACCCAGTACACGCCCTGGTCGCCCGGCAACCGGGCGGGCGGTACGAGGACGTAGGACCCCCGGCAGTGCCAGCGCAGGCCCGGATGTTCGTCCGCGGTCTCCGGGTGGCAGTCCAGTTCGCAGGGCCACCACTCGTCCTCGTCGTCCGGGGTGCCGCGTGTGAGGGTGAAGAACAGAAGCCGTCCGTCGTCGCTCTCGGCGACGGGTCCGACCTCGATCCCGGCCCCGAGCAGCCGCTCCAGCGCCTCGCGCCCCGCGTCGAGGGGCACGTCGAGGACGTCGTGGACTATGCCCGTCGCGGTGATGAAGTTGGCCTGCGGCTGGTGCCTGGCCCAGCGCTCGATCTGGGCGCGGTCGGTGGTGGACTGCGTGTGCCAGGCGAAGGAGACCGGGTGCCGGGCGGGCGTGGGACAGCCCACGCGGTCGCAGGAACACCGGTAGGAGGAAGGGTGCGCGGCGGGCGCGAGGGGCAGTCCGGCGCGGGCGGCGGCGAGCAGCAGTTCCTCGCGGCGCCCGCTCTCGGCGGCGGTGGCGGCGTCCTCCCGCGCATTCGTACGGCGTCCGCGCAGCCACTGGGAGATCCTGCCCTGCCGGCCCGTCGTACTACCGCCGAACTCCGCGCTCATGTATCGCCTCGCCTCGCTGCTGTTGTGCGGACAGCCTGCTCCATGCTCCCACCATCCTGCGCCGTGGGGGGCCGGAGCCGCCATCCGGGGTAGGAGGGGACGAGGTGTACGGGAGGTGAGATCAACCATTTTCCGGCTGATTAGCAGTATTTACCACCCACTACTTTCAGCCATCTTCGCGCCTGTTGCCGCCGGTGGAGCCGATCCCGTTGAGGGCGTAGTCGACGAGGGTGTCCGTGTACTCGTACGAGATCGGGCCGGTGTACTGGAGCCAGCGCTGGGCGAGCGGTGAGACGAAGAGTTCGAGGGCGATACGGGGGTCGACGTCGGCCCGCACCTGCCCCGCGTCCTGGGCGGCGCGCAGTCGCTGGACGTAGAGCTGGAGGGAGGGTTCGAGCAGTCTGGCGACGTATCTGCGGCCGAGTTCCTCGTTGACGAGGCCTTCGGCGGCGAGACCTCGGGAGGGGACCGCGAAGACCGGGTCGAGCAGTTGGTCGACGGTGAGACGCAGGACGGCCCTGAGGTCGGCGGCGAGGTCACCGGTGTCGGGGATGACGTACGCCTGACCGGGTGCGGCGGCCTCGGCGGCCTGCTCGCTCAGATCGAGGAAGGCCTCCATGAGTACGTCCCCCTTGGAGGACCACCACCGGTAGATGGTCTGCTTCCCGACTCCGGCGCGGGCGGCGATGCCCTCGATGGTCGTCTTCTGGTACCCGACCTCACCGATGAGGGCGAGGGCGGCGTCATAGATGGCGCGGCGGGATTTCTCGCTGCGGCGGGTGGAGTCGGGGGTGGGCTTGGGAGGGGCGGCGGGAGTGGACTTCTGGACCATGTCGGCAATTTATCAGGTTGACAAGACGCAACGTCTCGCCGAAGGTGAGGTGGTTCGACCGAACGAGACGATACGTATCGTCAACCATCTCGACCAGAAGGAGACACGCCATGTCACGAGGCGGCGGAGACATGCTCGGAGTCGGCGGCACCCGCAGCAACCTGGGCAGGAACGCCCTGCGGGGCGGCGGCCGGGGCAGGAAGGTGGGCGGCGGGATCGACCCCCAGGCCCAGAAACGGGAACTGCTGCGCACGTTGCGGGAGAAGCGAACGGAGGAAGAAGGCGCGCGGGAGGGGCGTACGCCGGACGGGGCCGACGACTGACGGTTCTCCGTGAAGGCCGTAGAGGACTCCTGCGCGAAGCACGGCCGTCGGATGGGGCAGATTGGGGGCCCGACACCTGACGAAGGCAGAGAACAAGCATGACCACGCAGCCCCATCCCGTCGACCACGAACTCATCCGGGCGGCGGACCATGTGGCCCGCACCCGCTGCCGGGGCGACAACCACACCATGGCGGCGGCGGCCCGCGCCCGGGACGGCCGGATCGTCACAGCGGTGAACGCCTACCACTTCACCGGCGGTCCCTGCGCCGAACTGGTCCTCATCGGCACGGCAGCCGCCCAGGGCGCCTACGAACTGGACACCATCGTCGCCGTGGGCGACCGCGACCGCGGAGTCGTACCTCCGTGCGGCCGGTGCCGTCAGGTCCTCCTGGACTACTTCCCCGCCCTCAAGGTCATCGTCGGAGGAGGCGATCGCGTCCGAGCGGTCCCCATCGCCGAGTTGCTTCCCGAAAGCTATGTCTGGGCGGACCACCAACTCGACGCCGAGTGAACCGTCCAGTGAACCGTCCTCGTTTTCCTGACCTACAGACCCCCTGGTCAGCGCTGGTTCACGCCCTCCTCCGCGGGCGGCCACGCGTCCCCCCAGTCGGCGTCCCGGGCGGCCCTGTAAAGCGGCCCGTGCCGCTTCGTGACCGTCTCCCGGCGCAGCGAAGGCTCTGTCTCGCACAGGTCGAGGAGTACCTGGCCCTTACGGATCTGCGGCTTGCGTACGACGCGGGCGGGCGCCGGGGTCACCGGGAAGCGGGTCGCCGCGACGTAGCTGAACTTCTCGTCCTCGTACGGGAGGGAGCCGCCCTTCACCCGGCGGTGGAGGGAGGAACGGCTGACCCGGGCGGCGAAGTGGCACCAGTCCTCGCCGGGGACGATCGGGCAGGCCGCGCTGTGGGGGCAGGGGGCGGCGATGTGGAAGCCGGCCTGGACGAGCTGGTCCCGGGCCTCGATGACGCGGAGGTAGCCGTCGGGGGTGCCGGGTTCGATGACGACGACCGTCTGGGCGGCGCCGGCCGCCGCGTCGACCACGGAGGTGCGGTCGGCCTCGGTCAGTTCGCCCAGGACGTAGGAGATCGTGACGAGATCAGTGCTCTCGATTCTGAGCGCCGCTCCGATCTGAGAGCGCTGCCACTCCGCACCCTTCAACTCCGGGTTGGCGGCGGCGATCTCGCGCCCGAGGGTGAGCGCGGGCTCGGCCCAGTCGAGTACGGTGACGGGCCGCGTGCCCTCCCAGACGGCGTTGACAGCCCAGGTCGCGGCCCCTGTCCCGCCCCCGACGTCGACGTGACTGCCGGGTGCCCAGCCGGGCGCGGCCTCGGCGAGGGCCTCCAGCGCCGAGCACACCGCCTCGAACGTGGCCGGCATCCGGTAGGCGGCGTACGCGGCCACGTCGGAACGGTCCCGCAGCACGGGCGCATCGGTCGGCGTCCGCCCCCGGTAGTTGGCGATCAGCCGCTCGACCGCCCGCGCGGCCACCTTCGGCGGCAGCCCGTCGAGCAGACCGGCGAGGGCGGCGCGCAGGGCGTGGGCTGGGGAGACGGGGGTGTTCACGGGGTGATTCTAGAGGTGGGGGTGAGCGTGCCGAGCTTCGCCCGGCAATGGCTGTGAGCCGCGCGAATGGAAGTCCGAGCATCGTCAGGGCGAGTGCGCCGGTGTCCGGCAGGCTGAGGACGACGTTCCGAGTGGCCTGAGCGTGGTGACGGCCCGCGTCCATCTCCGCGTGGTGGGCGAAGGTGATCATCCGCCCGTCCGTGCCGTCCGTCCGAGCCGTGCGCCAGGGGCAGCGCTCGTACTGGCGTACGTTTCTGGCCATACACAGGCGGCACAGCATGGTCGGTGAGTCACAGGGGCACCGATGCCCTCGTGCACACAACAGACGAGACGGCCGACTTCACAGTGCTGTCGCAGGAGTTGACCGGGTTCGACGCGGCGACGCTGCGGGGTACGGGACTCGCCGGGACCTACCTGGCGGTGGCCGCCGAGCAACTGGGCCGGGACCGATTACGGCGGCTGCTGGCAGCGAGTGGCGGCCCGCTCGGTGAGCTGGACGACGATCTGCGCGGTGCCGCGCGCGCCCTCACCCACCTGTGGTACACGGGCAGTTGGCCGGAACCGTCACCCTTCGTGGTGTCGGCGCGCGCCTACGCCGAGGGGTTGGTCTGGAAGGCGGCGGGACTCGCCGCTCCCGCCACCGCACCGGGCGGATACGGGAGTTGGGCCGATTCACCGTCGCCCTACCCCTCCCGGGAGGGCTCTCTGTGAGCCACTTGGCGAGTCACTACGACGTGATCGTCGTGGGTGCCGGGATCGCGGGCTCGATCGTGGCGAAGGATCTGGGCCGCCAGGGTCGCCGCGTCCTGGTCCTGGAGGCCGGGGAGCGCGCCACCGACTCCGCGCGGAGCCACCGTGAGGCCCTCGACCGGTACGCGACGGCATCCGCGAAGGTGCCGGGCTCCACCCAACGGCCCCACCCCGCCGTCGGCTGGCCCGAGGTCACCGACGTGACAGGCACGGACGGCGTACCGGGATTCCGGGCGGCCGGCCATCTTCTGCAGGACGGCCCGCTCCCGTACGCCAGCGGTTACGTCCGGGCCAACGGCGGCACCGGCAACGTCTGGACCGGCCTCGCTCCGCGCATGCTGCCGGAGGACTTCGACACCGAAACCTTCGGGTACGGGCGCCGCTGGCCGCTCACCTATGACGACCTGGAGCCTCATTACCGGTCGGCGGAAAGGGAGTTGGGGGTCGCCGCTGACGCCGACGAGCAGCGCGCGCACGTCGGGCTCGACTTTCCCGAGGGCTACACCTTCCCCATGCGCGCCCTGCCCGCCAGCCATCTGGACCGCCTCCTCGCGGCGAGCCTCGACGGTCAGCGCGTCAAGGACCCGGTGACCCTGGACGAGGTCGAACTGAGGATGGTCGGCACCCCGCAGGCCCGCAACAGCGTGCCTGACCCGGGCTATGACGGCGGGCGCGGCTACGTTCCGCGTGGCGCCCAGGGGCGGCCCGACCCTGCCAGCCGGTGCGTGGGCAACGCGACGTGCATCCCGCACTGCCCCTCGTACGCGAAGTACACCCCGCTCAAGACGCAGGGACAGTGGGGCAGTTCGGTCGCCCTCACCGACCGGGCAGTGGTCAGCCGTGTGCTCGTCGACGGGAACGGACGCGCCACGGGCGTGGAGTACCTCTCGTACGAAGGGCAGGCCACACGGGTGCACGCCGATGTCGTCGTGCTCGCCGCGCACGCCATCGAGAACGCCCGACTGCTCCTCCTGTCCCGGCTCGCCACCCGCAGCGGTCAGGTCGGCCGCAACCTGATGGACCATCCGGTGCTGCTCACCTGGGGTCTCATGCCGGAAGCGGTCGGCCCCTACCGCGGACCCGGGTCCACCTCGGGCTTCGAGGGTTTCCGGGCCGGGCCGCAGCGGCGCGCGCGGGCGCCCTTCCGTATCGAGGTCGGCAACTGGGGGTGGGTGTGGGCCAAGGGCACGGTCGACGGCGACGTCGCCCAACTCCTCCATGACAAAGGCCTGTTCGGAGCCGAGCTGCGGCGCGCCGTCGGGGACCGGGTGGGCCGCCAGTTCACCTTGCAGTTCGAGATGGAGCAGAGCGCCGACCCCGCCAACCGCGTCACCCTCCACCCGCACGCACGCGACCACCTCGGCCTGCCCCACCCCCAGGTCACCTACGACCTGTCGGACCACGTCAAGGACGGCATGGTTGCCGCCAAGGGCGCGTCCGACCAGATCTTCGCCCTGCTCGGCGCCGAGGACCACACCGACTACGCGCCCGCGGCGGCGTGGCCCGGCCGCTTCGAGCACAAGGGCCGCCTCTACGGCTACCGCGGCGCCGGCCACGCCGCCGGCACGCACATCATGGGCGACTCGCCCGGCACCTCGGTGGTCGACTCGTGGCAGCGGTGCTGGGACCATCCCGGCCTGTACGCCGTGGGCTGCGGAAGCATGCCCTCTGTCGCCACCTCCAACCCGACCCTGACCATGGCCGCCCTCGCCCTGCGCAGCGCCCAGCGCATCGAGGCCGACCTCGCCGAACGGGACCACCCCGTCTCCCTCACCCCAGACACCCCAGAAGTTCCCGCATGAGTACGAGTACACGTAGACCCAGGAGTGCCCGAATGAGCCCGCTGCCGCTGCCGCCCGTTGCCGAGCCCTTCCAACTCCCCTTCCATTACGGTGCGTTGCACAACATCGGCATCGACTGGCTCACCGAGGCGGAACCGGTCCGGGACCTGCTCGCCAAGCATCACCCCGCCCTGACCGCCGCCACCTTCGACGGCCGGGCCCTGGTCTCGCTCAACTACCAGCTCTACTTCGCCCAGTACGCGTTCGGCGGGGGTGTCACCCAGGAGATCGAGTACAACGTCATCGCCTTCCCCACGGCCCAGGCGGACCGGATCCCCGAGCTGACCTACGCGCAGTA